>DASVSC010000100.1:0-2507 GCA_036388295.1 Tepidisphaeraceae bacterium
GGCGATCCTCCGCGTCTCTTGTCTTCAGCCGCCCGCCGCGCGCCGCCTGCCGCCAGCCCCTTTAAGCACGTGCCGCCTTCACTGCATCCGTGAACGCCTTGGCCTTCGCGGTGATGCCGCTCCAGTCGCGGTTGGTCATCGCGTCCTTGGTCACCAGCGCGCTGCCGGCGCCGACGCAGACGGCGCCGGCCTTGATCCATTCGCCGACGTTCTTGCCGTCCACGCCGCCGGTGGGCGTCAGCTTCAGCTGCGGCATCGGGGCCAGCAGGTCTTTGAAGTATTGCGGGCCTAGGGCCGTGCTGGGGAAGACTTTGATCACGTCGCCGCCCATCGTCCAGGCGGTCATGATTTCCGTCGGCGTGTACGCGCCGGGGATCATGACTTTCCCTTGCCGAATGACGACGTCGATGATGCTCTTGTCGGTGATCGGCGAGACGACGAACTGCGCCCCCGCCCGAATGGCGTCCGCCGCCGTCCCGGCGTCGATGACCGTCCCCACGCCGATGACGGCACGATCCCCCAAGCGGTCCGCCAGCATCTCAATGCCCGCGATGGCCTTGGGCGTCGACATCGTCACTTCAATGCTCACGACGCCGCCCGCCACCAGGGCCTCGGTCAGCTCCGGCAGCAGGTCGATCGAGGGCGCACGAATGACAGCGACCACGCCGCTGGCGTTCATCTTCAGGAGCGTTTGTTCTTTGGTGGCCATAGGCGGGGAAGTTTAACGGCGAGTCGGCAAGTCGGCGAGCCTCGTTGACGGCCGGACGACGGCAACTAGAACCGTACACTTCGACGCCGCGCCAGAGCCGCGACGCTGCCCGCCAGCAGGAGCAGCGCCTGAGGTTCGGGCACGGTGCTCAGCGTGAACGACCCGCCATCGCGACTGCCGCCGGGGGTCACGATGATCTGGAACACGCTGAACGTGCCGTTCAGCGAAACCGTCCCGTACGCGGAGCCTCGTGGGTTAAGGGGCTCGAACTCGGGCGGGATGCCGGAACCGGGGCTCGAGTCGATGTCGGACACCACATTGTTGACCACTTGCAGCCCGTCGCTGCCGGTCCCGTTCCCGCTGACCAGGGACAGGCCGGTCAGCCCGTTGCCGGGCAGAAACGTCAGCGAGGCGGCATCAAGATTGGCGATGTGGAAGCGCGGGTTGGTCACCGGCGCGCCGAAGGTGAGGGTAATGGTGCTCGTGGCCGTACCGGCCAAGGCTTCGTAGCCGATTCGGTCGGTCTTCGCTTGGGCGGGCGAGAAAAGACGGTTGTAGCTGTACTGGGGCGAGGTGTTATTGAGCGTGGACTGGTCGAACATCCCGCCGGCGGCCCTGAAAGAAAACGCCGCACCGTTGGTCGTGATTGAGCCGGCGAGCGGGACGCCGTCCAAGGTTCCGACGAAGCTGCCGTTGTTCTGCGCTACGACGGAAGTCAGATCGAGGAAGGCCGCCCCGGCCGTCTGCGAATGAACGCAATGGGTCAGGACGAGGCCCGGCAGTACGAGATGAGGCAGAAGTCGCTTCAATTTTTCCCCGAGTACGACGTGCAGATGGGTGCCTAGTTGCCGCCGATAATCTACTCGGTCGATTCGATTTGGCAAAAAAGGAGTGCGGGTGCGCGGCGGTATGAAGCCCGTCCGCTGCAATGAATCGTCGAAGGCCGAGCGGTCGGTCGACATCGTGCTGGTGCGACTCAGTACGTTGCGTAAACGCCGCAAGCCGCCGGCGGCCGATGCGGCTAGTAAAGCAGAGTCCAACGGACGCCAAATCTCGCGAATGGCGATCCGCACGCGTAGGGTGCTGTCCACCGCACCAAATCACCCGGCGTCCGACCCGCGATAAACCGCGCCCGAACCGGATTAGAACTAAAAGTTTCACATTAAACATCGACGTGTTACCTTCACGAAAGCGGTTCACGCGTGATAGAGATCACTTCGGTCTCAAAGTGAATGCCGGCGGACACGTCCTGGGGAGGAATTATGCGGCTATTTTTCTTGGTGCTTGGGGTTTGTTGCGCGATGTTCGGCGTTAGTACGCCCGCCTCGGCCGCTGTATGGATCGACTTCAGCGGCATCTCTCCCGCCACGTTGCCCAAGACGATCAACTACAGCGGTGGAACGGTCACCGTGTCGGCGACGTCTTCGGTTTTCGGCGGCACGCCGGTATTGGAACGCTACGGCTTGGGCGTGGGCATCGAAGGCCAGGAAAGCCCGACCGGCGGCGTGAGGATGGGCATCAGCAACACGTCGCCCGGGCTGAACTCATGGCAGATTCGCCTGGCGTTCAGCCAAAGCCAAGCCATCACCGTTCGCAACATCGAGACGTACACCAACTTCGAAGAGACCCTTCTGCAGTCGGACGGCGTGTGGACGCAAGTCGACACATCGCCCCTGCTCCGTGTCGGCGGGCTCGGCCTGAATACGCTGTCGCTTACCGGCACCAACGGTCCGAACGGGCCGTTCGGCTACGGACACTGGTCGACGACGACCACCAACCTCTACATGACTTACGTGTT
>DASVSC010000101.1:0-19102 GCA_036388295.1 Tepidisphaeraceae bacterium
GGCGGCCGCGCCGACGCCCGGCCCGACGCCCGATTCGTCGCCGGCCGCCGAGCCGCTCGCGCCGATCGATGACGACTGGATCGACAGCGAAATCGATTCGCCCTCGGTCGAGATTTTCGCCGACGCAAACGCCGACGCCAAGTCCGACGTTAGAGCCGCCGAAGCCGCCCCCGCCGACACGCGCCTCGCCGACACGCGCCTCGCCGAGACGGCCCCGGCGTCGGCCGCCGCCGCGGACCGTCTGCGTCCGCGCGGCGTGATCCGGCCGGTGGCGCTCCGTCCGGAAGACCGTGCCAAGAACGACCTGATCGCCAGCGTGACGCCCGCCGACGTCGACCAGGCCCGTGCCAAGGGACACAAAAAGCGCGTGCGCCGCGTGATCGCCTGCCTGGTCGGCATGTTCGTGCTGATCGGCGGGGCGGCGTGGGGCGTCTGGAACTTCACGCCCCTGCGCAGCACGATCGACGCCCTGATCAGCTACGACGGCCTCGACCGCTTGGCCCCCGAAGAGGCGACCGCGTTCCGCAACCGGCAGAACGAAGCGATCGTCAGCGAACAGGTGCGGCAGAACGCGGTGTCGTCGCTGCCGCCGGAGATCAAAAGCCCCGGCTTCCTCAGCGACGGCCGTCAGACGCTCGACGCGATCGTGCGCGACCCGAAAGTGCGCTGGCCTGCCGATCAGCCGACCGTGCTGCGCTTGCGCGTCCGCTCGGGCGATAAGGAAAACGACATCGCCCGCCTGCGCGCCCTGGCGAACACGCTGGTCGCCTCGGCGGACGGCATTCGCGCCCAGATCGGCGACCTGCGCGACCGTATTGGCGAAGACCTGCAACAGGCCGGCCAACGTAAGGTGCAGCTGGCCGATCTGAACGACCAATTGCAGGCCCTGCAGCAGGCCAGGGCGAGCCGGCCGGAATTGAAAAACCTGTCGGAGCTGAACGCCGAGTTCCTGGCGGCCGAGCCGGCGCTGACGGCCATCAAATCACGTCGGCAGGAACTGGAAGCGACGGTCGAGCGCCTGAGCAAACCGATCGCCGCCCGGCCCGCCAGTGCGCCTAATGTCGACCCGATCGCCGCCGACGAAGAACTGACCAAGCTGTCGGGCGAACTGGGCAAGCTGCAGCAGTCGGTCGTGCGGCCGGAGAATACGCCGGTGGGCGCGGACGCCCGCAAGAAGCTCGACGAATCGATCGCCACATTCCAGCACGATTTGTCCTCGGCCCAGAAGCTGCGCAGCAGCCCCGAACTGGCCGCGTACGTGGAAGCGGCCAACCGCGCGTTCGGCGAATACCGCCAGCTGATCGACATCTTCATCCGCTACCAGGAAAACCAGCTCACGCAGCTGAGCGAACTGAAATCCAAGCTGTCCGACAGCATGCAGGCGCACGCCCAGGAGCTGATCGCCAAGGACACGGAGCTGAAAAAGCTGAAGGACGATCTGGCCATCCGCACCCGCCAGTACAACGCCGCGATGGCCAGCGGCTACGGCGACGAGGCGCGCAAGAGCGAACTGGAACTTCGCCTGCTGAAAGTGAAAGTGGCCGAGCGCGAAGACCGGCTGAAAAACGATTCGGTCAGCGGCGAAACCATGCAGGGCCTGCAGGGCGTGATCGACGGCATCGAAAAAGACCGCCGCAACGGCCGCCGGCAGTTCGACGAACGCCTGACCGCGATGCAGGCGGACTTCATGAAAAACGCCCCGGCCGTCGAGAAGCTGCCGGCCGAGCAGAAGAAGCTGGCCGAAGGGATCGAGAGCAAGCTGGCGGCGGTGAACGAAGCCCGCCGCGCCTACAACGCCGCCGCCGAGCAAGCCCAGGCCGAGCAGGCCAAAGCCGAATCGGCGTCGGCGGAACAGACGGCCGCGCTGCGGCTGAAAATCGCCGCCCGCCGCCAGGACGTGCTGGCCGCCGCGCAGGCGCGCCAAGCCGAAAACGACGAGGCCACGCGTCGCGAACAACTGACGAGCGGCCAGTCCGAACTCACCGCCATCCGCCAGCAGGAACAGGCCGCCCAGGTTCGTCTGGCCAACGCCGCCGCCGCCATCGAGGCGCAGGAGAAACAGCGTCGTACGGTCGCCCAGAGCGACACCGAACGCCAGGCCAAGGTCGCCACGCGTGACGACGTGGAAAAGCGTTTGCGCGAGGTGCAGTCGTCGATCGCCATGCGGCAGGCGCAGCTGGCGCGACTGATCGTGCCGGACCGCAAAGTCGAAGTCATCAACATCGACGACAAGGACCGCCGCCCGCTCTACCTGGCCGGGGCCGTGAGCCTGATCGTGCTGCTGCTGGGCCTGCCGATCCTGCTGGACCTCTTGGCCCTGGCCCGCGAAGCCCACCCGCACGAGCCGCCGTCCCGCCGGGACAACGAATCGGGCGAAGGGTTCGAGCCGGTGATCGTGGAAGACGCCCCCCGTAAAGCGCTGCCGGAACCGGCATCGGTGTGAACGTTCCGGCGTCCCTGTAGCGCCGCCTCTGGTCCCCTCTCCCGGTATGGCCGGGAGAGGGTTAGGGTGAGGGCCGCGACAGGGCCTGTTCAAACGTCGGCCGGTGTTCGCTTCGAGAATGTCTTCCGTCGACGGCCCTCACCCCAGCCCTCTCCCGGCCATACCGGGAGAGGGAGCAAGAGGCCGGGACGCCAAACGGCGGGCTGCTCCAGTCGCAGCAGGTAGGGTGGTATTCATCCCATTATGGGACCGAACGTCGGTGCGTTACGTGTGATAGTCCGCGTTGATCGTCACGTACTCTTTCGAAAAATCGCACGTCCAGACGGTCGCCTCCGCGGTGCCGAGGCCGCAGTGCAGGTCGGCTAGCACCTGCTTGTCCTTAAGCCGTTCGCTGACGGCCGCGGCGTCGAAGGGCAGCGGCTTTCCGTTGCGGTAGACGACGGTGCCGGCCAGCTTCAGCTTCGACTTGTCCGGGTTGAACTTCGCCCCGCACATGCCGGCGGCGCTGACGATGCGGCCCCAGTTCGGGTCATTGCCGTGCATCGCGCATTTCACCAGCGGGCTGTCGGCGATGGCGCGGGCGATTTTGCGCGCGTCGAGGTCGCTGGCGGCCGCGCGCACGCGGACGGTCACGGTCTTGGTCGCCCCTTCGCCGTCGGCGGCGATCTGCTGCGCTAGCGACGTCGTCACGTCGTCCAGTGCCGCCAGCCATTTCTTCCGATCGGCCGCGGACGTGAGCCGCGCTTCGCTGTAGCCGCTGGCCATCAGCACGGCGGTGTCGTTCGTGCTCATGTGATTGTCGATGGTGACGCAGTTGAAGCTGCGGTCGACCGTCTGCTTGAGCAGGGTGCGCAACACCGCCGACGGCACCACGGCGTCGGTCAGCAGGAACGCCAGCATCGTCGCCTGCGGGGCGGTGGCGCCACTGACTTTCATGTCGGGCCCGATCATGCCGGCCCCTTTGCAGATGCCGGTGAGCGTCACTTTCTTGCCGCCGATGCGCACGGTGGCGGCGGCAAACTTGCGCCGGGTGTCGGTCGTCAGAATGCTGTCGGTGAAGGCCAGCGCGTGTGCTTCGGTGTCGCCCAAATCGGCGGCGGCGGCGCGGACGCCGGCGCAGACCCTGTCCATCGGCAGCGGATGGCCGATGATGCCGGTGCTGCTGGGCAGGAACAGGTCGCCGTCCACCTGCGTCAACTGCGCGGCCAGCATGCACATGCGTTCGGCGTCGTCGATGCCCTGCTCGCCGGTGCAGGCGTTGGCGTTGCCGCTGTTGAGGACGACGCCCTTGAGCACGCCGGTGCGGATGTGCTTACGCCCGACAACGATCGGGGCGGCGAAGACCTTGTTCGTGGTGAACGCCGCCGCGGCGGTCGCGAACTCCTCGGCCACCAGCAGGCCGACGTCGTTCTTCTTCGACTGCTTAATGCCAGCGGCCACGCCGTTGGCCACGAACCCTTTTGCGGACAGCAGATGCATCGAATGACTCCTTCCGCGCAGTGCGCGTGCCGAAGGGTAACGCATCAATGGAGCGACGCCAGCGCGATGGTGGCGGTCGACATTCTGCCGTAGGGCGGGCACTGTCCGCCGTTTTCCGCCCGGCGGCGGGCAGTGCCCGCCCTACACGAACGGTTGAATGAGGGATGAGGACCGGAACGGCCTGATCTGATACGCTTAACGGTCCAACGATCTTCAGGAGCGCGTATGCTGGTAGCGTCCGGAATCCCCGTCCTGTCTCTTCTGATCGGTGCGCTGTGTGCCGCCGTCTGCTGTGCCCAGACGACCGCACCAGCGGCCGTGTCGCTGACGAAAGACTATCCCGTTCAGCCCGTGCCGTTCACTGACGTGCGGTTGACCGATTCATTCTGGGCCCCGCGCATCGGAATCAATCGGGCGGTGACGATCCCGCACGCGTTCGAGAAGTGCGAGCAGACCGGCCGCATGGACAACTTCGACCGCGCGGCCGCCGCCCTGCGCGGCGAAGACGTGAAGGACAAGACGCCGCCGGGTTTCCCGTTCGACGACACCGATATTTACAAAGTCCTCGAAGGCGCGGCCTACACGCTGAGCGTGCAGCCCGACCCGAAGCTCAAGGCATATCTCGACGGCCTCATCGCCAAGATCGCCGCCGCGCAGGAGCCGGACGGCTACCTGTTCACCGCCCGCACGATCGACCCGGCCAACCCGCACAAATGGGCTGGCCCGCAGCGGTGGGTCAACGAGCGTGACCTCAGCCACGAGCTGTACAACCTCGGCCACCTGTACGAAGCGGCCGTCGCGCATTACCGGGCCACCGGCGAGCGGTCGCTGCTGAACGTCGCGATCAAGACGGCCGACCTGCTCGACCGCACCTTCGGCCCCGGCAAGCAGTCGATCTGGCCCGGCCATCAGATCGTGGAAATGGGTTTGGTGAAGCTCGCCCGTGCGACCGGCGACGACCGCTACCTGCGGCTGGCGAAGTTCATGCTCGACCAGCACGGCCCTGACGGCGGGCGCGGCGCGGGCAAGGAATATAATCAGTCGCATCAGTGGATCCGTGACCAGACCACGGCCGTGGGCCATGCGGTGCGGGCGACGTACATGTACAGCGGCATCGCCGACGTGGCCGCGCTGACGGACGACGCCGCGTACCTGCGCGCCATCGACGCCGTCTGGGCCAACTGCGTCGGCCGTAAGCTTTACATCACCGGCGGCATCGGCGCGAAACACCAGGGCGAGGCGTTCGGAAAAGATTACGAACTGCCGAACCTGACGGCCTACAACGAAACGTGCGCCGCGATCGGGAACGTCTACTGGAACCACCGCCTGTTCCTGCTGCACGGCGACGCCAAGTACATCGACGTGATGGAACGCTCGCTCTACAACGGCCTGATCAGCGGCGTGTCGCTCGACGGCCGCACGTTCTTCTACCCCAACCCGCTGGAATCGGCCGGCGACGTGAAGCGCAGCGAATGGTTCGGCTGCGCCTGCTGCCCCGGCAACATCACGCGCTTCATGGCGTCGCTGCCCGGCTACGTCTACGCCCACCACGCCGATACCGCGTACGTCAATCTTTTCGTCAGCGGCCGGGCGAAGGTGAATGTCGCCGGGCAGGACGTCGAACTGATGCAGGAGACGCACTACCCCTGGCAGGGCGATGTGAAGCTGACCGTGAACCCGGCCAAGGCGGCCACGTTTGCGGTCGCCCTGCGCGTCCCCGGCTGGGCGCGCGGCGAACCGGTGCCGAGCGATTTATACCGTTACGCGAACGCCGACAAAGAGGCCGTCGCAGAGGCCGACACAGAGGCCGTCGCGGAGGCGGTGTCGCTGAAGGTCAATGGCGAACCGATGCCGCTCACGACGGAGAAGGGGTACGCGATCATCCGCCGCGCGTGGAAAACGGGCGACGTCGTCGAATTGTCACTGCCGATGCCGGTGCGGCGCGTGCTGGCCAATGACAAGGTCGCCGCCGACCGCGGCCGGGTGGCGATCGAACGGGGGCCGATCGTGTACTGCGCCGAAGGCGTCGACAACGCCGGCGACAGCGTACGCAGCCTGGTGCTGCCCGACGCGGCGGGGCTGACGCCGGCGTTCAAGCCCGACCTGCTCGGCGGCGTAACCGTGCTGCAGGGAACGGCCACGGCGGTGAAGAACGGCGTCACACAGACCGAGCGGCCGCTGACACTGATCCCGTACGCCACCTGGGCCAACCGCGGCGATCACGAAATGACGGTGTGGCTACCACGTACGCCGCAGGCCGTCACAACCCGGCCGGCTGCCGCGCGGGAGAAGAACGAGTTCGAAGCCGCGCGGCCGTAGTGAAAGTGTGTCGCTTCTCCCCCTCCCCTTGAGGGAGGGGGCGGGGGGAGGGGTTCGAGCGGAAGGTGGCGCAACACGCCGCTCAAAACCCCTACCCTGTAGCGACGCGGTTTTGGCCGTCAAGTTTGGGTGGCAAGGCTTGTACTCAAGCCTTGGCATGTCGCCAGAAGACAAGGCTTGAGTACAAGCCTTGCCACCCAAGCCATCGCTACCTTAAAGGCCGCGGGGCGCTAAATCTCCCCTCAAAGGGGAGGGGACCAGAGACGTCATCGAGTGATCGTCCGCCGTCGCAGCGCGAACGCACCCATCGCCATCAGTGTCATCGCCGTTCCCGGTTCCGGCACCAGCATGCGGACGATGCCGTCCTGTTTGTTCAGGACGTACAGGTTTCCCGCCGCGTCCTGGCCGAGGCGCAGGTCGACGCGGGTGGCGGTCACGCCGCTGGTTTCATTGATGATCTGCAGCAGCGTTTTGCTGGTCGCGCCGTCTTCGGTCAGGCGAAGTTCCGACAATGCGGCCTGACCGCCGAAGACGGTGTCGGCGTCGGTGTAGAAGATTCGGCCGTTCTGCAGGTCGCCGAAGACGTACTTGCCCGTCAGGGCGGGGATCATGTTGCCGCGGTAGACGAAGCCGCCGCTGACGGCCGATCCTTCGTCGTGGTCGTATTCGACCATCGGCAGGGTGTAGAGCGGGTTGTCCGGGTTCGGCGGGAAGGCGACGGTGCCGCTGTTGACGTAATCGAAGCGGCCTTCGCGTTCGCCCCAGCCGTAGTTCGCGCCGTTGGTGATTACGTCGATTTCTTCGATTTTGCCCTGTCCGACGTCGCCGGCGTACATTTTCTGGTTCCCGCCGCGGTCCCAGCTGAAGCGTTGCGGGTTGCGGAAGCCGACCGCGTAGATTTCGGCGCGGGTGTTGGCGTTTCCGTCGGCAGCAAAGACGTTGCCCGCCGCGATGCCGTATTTGCTGCCCGGGCCGTCCATGCCGAGCGGGTTGATGCGCAGGATTTTGCCCATCAGGGAGTTGTTGTTTTGTGCGACGCCGAACGGGTCGCCACTGCCGCCACTGTCGCCCTGGCTGATGTAGAGCAGGCCGTAATCGGCTTGGCCGGGGGCGGCGTTGGGGTTGAAGCCGACCTGGCCGCCGTTGTGGTTCGTGCCCGGCCGGGCGATGCGCATGACCTCACGCGGCGATCCGCTCGGGGTGAACGTGTTGCTGAGCGGCGTGCTGGTGGTGAACTCATAAACCACTTCGTCGTGCGTACGCTGGCCGGCGACCTGCGAATCGGGCGTGGTGCCGCTGTTGTTGGTGCTCAGCGCGACGTACAGCTTGCCGTAGCCCGCTGTGCCGACTTGGGTGAACTGCGGGTGGAACGCCACGGTGCTGGCACCGCGTTCCTGATTGTCATTGAGCAGTCCCAGGCCGCTGGTGGCCAGGTTCAGGTACGGCGTCGACACGCCCGCGCTGATCGAATAAATCGGCCCGCGCTGGTCCATGACGAAGAACCGGCCGTCGGGCGACACGCTGGCGCTGTTGAGCCGGGCCCGGGCGTTATTGCTGTTAGGCACGGTGGCGACGTCGGCAATGCCGACGAGCGCGCCTTGCGCGATGCCGTTGGGAAACGGATTATTGGCGACCGTCCCGGGCGTCTGCGCCGACGCCATGGCAGCGGTCAATACCGTTCCGAGGAAGGTGCCGCGAAGCACTTTGGTCGACAAAGATACCGTCCGCGGACTGAAAATATTACGTCGCATACGCCTCCTCCGAGCTAGCCATGGTGGGACGCCCCGGGAAGAGGCGATGCCGTAGCCTAGCCCCGTGAAGGCAAGGACGTCAACGAAGCATGGGCGTCATGCGTTTACAAAAAATTGACTGATTTATAGCTTTGGCGCGCCATCGGGTGGCAAGGCTTGTACTCAAGCCTTGGCTTCAGGCCGCAGACCAAGGCTTGAATACAAGCCTTGCCACCCTTTTCGCCGTCACACGCCAACGGCCACGTTTTCGTCATGCCTTTAACGACGCCATGTCGATCACGAAGCGGTATTTCACGTCGCTTTTGAGCACGCGGTCATAGGCCTCGTTGATCTTCCCGATCGGCGTCAGTTCGATGTCGCTGACGATGTTGTGCTCGGCGCAGAAGTCGAGCATTTCCTGCGTCTCCTTGATCCCGCCGATGGCCGAGCCGGCGACGCGGGCGCGCTTCATGGCGACGGCGAAGACCGGCACCTCCAGCGGCTTCGTCGGCACGCCCACTTGCACCAGCGTGGCGTCGCGATTCAGACAGTTCAGGTAGGGCGTCAGGTCATGATTGGCCGAGACGGTGTCGATGATCAGGTCCATGCTGCGGGCGACTTTTTCCAGGTTCTTCGGGTCGCCGGTCAGCACCACTTCGTCCGCGCCCAGCTTGCGGGCGTCGTCGGCCTTGCCGGGCGAGGTGGTGAACTGCGTGACGTGCGCGCCCAGCGCGTGGCCGAACTTCAGCGCCATGTGCCCGAGCCCGCCGAGACCCACCACGCCGATGCGCTGGCCCTTCTGAATGTTCCAGTGCTTGAGCGGCGACCACGTGGTAATGCCCGCGCACAGCAGCGGCGCGACGGCCGCCAGGTCCAGCTTCGGCGAGACGCTCAGCGTGAAGGCCTGGTCGACGATGATCTGGTCGGAATAGCCGCCGTAGGTGGGCTGGCCCTGGTGGTCGAGGCTGTTGTAGGTGAAGACGGTTTTGCTGTTATCGCAGTACTGCTCTTCACTGGCTTTACAGCTGACACAGGTGCGGCAGGAATCGACCATGCAGCCGACGCCGGCGAGGTCGCCGACTTTGAACTTCTTTACCGCGCTCCCCACTTCCGCAATGCGTCCGACGATTTCATGGCCGGGCACCATCGGGAAAATGCTGCCGCCCCATTCGTCGCGGGCCTGGTGAATGTCGCTGTGGCAAACGCCGCAGAACAGAATCTCAATCCGCACGTCAGCCGGGCCGACGTCGCGACGCTCAAAACTGAACGGGGCGAGCGGCGTCTCTTTGGTTTGTGCGGCATAGCCGTGGGTCTTGATCATGCGGTCTCCTGAAAGCCAGCGAACGGGAATGGCATAGTAGGCGCGGCAGGAAGAAGAACGACGTTGGCCGCGGGTGTAAACCCGCGCGAACGACTCGCGACGTTCGAGCCGTTCGCATGCCCGAGTGGCTCGCGCGGGTTCACACCCGCGGCCAAGATCATCCCACGCTAAGCGGTTTCACCCATTCGATACGCTATGCAATCAAGGCAGGCCGCTTAGATGCCTGGCCCCGTTCCATGGCCTTGATTACATGTCCATGGCACTCGGACGCGACACGGAACGGCGTTCCGCCCCGATCGCCCGCTTACCGCCGCCCGCCGCGCGGCCGACGACGCAAATCGGGCGCGACCGGGTAGCCGATCTCCAGCAAATCCGCCTGCAGCTCGGCCATCTTCCGCCCCGGGTGAATCGCGCGCAGCAGGTCCGCGTCCAGCGGCTCGTGGCGGTACACGGCTTCGACGGCGGCGATCGGCAGCTTGCGCTCGAAATATTCCGCGGCCCAGTCCGCATACGTCTGCGGCCGCCCGTCCAGCGGGGCCAGCAGCGCGGCCGAGCCGTCCGGGTCGGGGTCGTTTGGGGGCAGCTTCACCGGGCCGTGCTGCCAGGCGGCGTCGTTCGTTTCACGCCAGATGCAGAACGTCGTTTCATCGAGCACGAACGCCGGCTCGTGCAAACACGATTTGAACGCCGCCGGCACGTTTTCGAACAATCCGTCGGCCAACTGCGGCGGCTTGTGCCGGAACGGTGACAACAACGATTCGTGGTCGAACCCTTTGATCCAGCACCCGCCCGACCCGAACCAGGCGAAATAATGGTTCCCCTGCCCGTCGCGCATCGACCCCATCTGCTCGGCCGCCGCCCAGCGCAGGTCGAATGAGAAATACCGGTCTTCCCACTCCGCCGACAGAATCGCGTCCAGCGTCGCCAGGGCCTGCATCCGCCGGCGGACCGTGGCGATATCGGGAAAGGCAGACAAATCACGCGTTGAGGTCACGGCATGATCTTAGTCCGCCAACGGGCGAGCGACACGCGGCGCGGGTGCCAGATGAGTGGAAAGCGGGCTGTGCCTGTGGTTCTGTTTGGTGTGAGGCGGGCTCTAGAACGAAATTCGGGACTCGATATGGTGAGGAAAAAGACGTCTTAAACGGCTGCCGCGTCGTGCAGGAATAGGCCGATAGTCTCGGCAATTTTGCGGTGTCCCTGATGATTCGGGTGGAAGCCGTCGGCGAAAAAATCGTCCGGCAAGGTCAGGCAGCCCGAGAGGTCGCACACACTCACGCGTCCGCCCGCCACGTATTCGGTCGCGACTGCGTGCGTGCGGAGCCGGTAGCGCTCGAGCGACTCGGTGCTGTTCGGAAAATATTGCTCGTCGATGCCAGGATAAGTTAGCAACACAACGCGGGTGTGGCTGGCAGCCAGAAGCACGTCGATGAAGTCGCGCAGCTGCTCTGCGTAAAGCAATTCAGACGTCCAAACCTGCCTGTCTATGACCCGGATCAGGAACGACTTGTACCGCCACCGCAGCGCTGATTCGATACGCTGGTAAATCTGGTGAACGGGTCTGCGGGAAAAGTAAGGGCGTGGGTCGAGCCAGCCTTTGGTCCTCCACCGCCGCGGCACGAACCGCATGGCTCGCTCACCCGGCCGGACGATCGCCTCGGAAATGCCGTGAGCGATGACCACCACATTGGGGTCGATGGACAGGACGCTTGGCAGGAGCCTAATGCTGTCGCTGACTTGGTTGGCCGTATGGGCGAGGTTGGCCACGTCATGCCCCATGTCGCGTAGCAGGTCCGAGTACGCGACCCCGGCTACGCCGAGCCCTTCGGCAATGGATCCGCCGAGTACAACGACCTTCAGTCGCGGTGCAACGGCTGACGGGTACGGTCCAGTCATGTTCCTCACTTCCCCTGTGTCGAAGAACGTTGTCGACGCACCGTATCCAAGCACAATGTCTAAGGATGACATCGAAGGACCATCTGTGGTGTCGTCCTAGCATACAGTTTGGTGAGCGTCCCGTTAACGAGTGCGGCTAAGCACTGGGTAAGCCATTTCTAAAAGAAGGGTAGATCTTGGCAGAAGCGACGCCTGTGCCCGCCCGCGTAGACCGGCTAGGGAGACGATGTCCAAGAAAGCTACGCGGCGATGAAACACGACGCGGGAACAGGACATGCCAGGCGTAGCCGAGCGACAGCCTAGCGTACCGCGGCCGCGTCGAAATGCGGGTTCTGGATAATCGACAGCACGTTGCCGAACGGGTCGACGGCGGACGCGACGCGGATGCCGCCGCCGACGTCGGTGACGGGTTGTTCCACGCGTCCGCCCAGGGCCAGAATGCGGTCGAACGCCACTCGCGCGTCGGCCACGCCCCAGTAGGCCCGCACGCCGTCGCGGCCGGGCGTGCCGCCGCCATCGGGGACCAGGCCGAGTTCGAAGCCGCCGACGTTGAACCCGACGTAAAACGGCTGGTCGAAGTAGGGGGCCACGCCGAGCAATTCGGCGTACCACGCCCGGGCGGCGGGTAAATCGAGGACCGGATAAATCGCGCTGCGCAGGCCGAGAAGTGGGACGTCGGGATTCATGACGCGTCTCCTTTGCCGTCACGCGGCGCGACGATCGGGAAGAGCCGGGCGAACGTGTCGCGGTCGTGTGGGTCGGTAAGGCCGTCGGCGGCGGCGCGGGCCTGACGCACGGCCGCGCCGATTTCCCCCGTCCGCCGGCCCGACACGGCCGAGACCGCCACGGCGACCGCGGCGAAGGCCGTCGCTCGGTCGAACGCCGTGGCGTCGGCGACCCGGCCGAGAAGTTCAACGCCCTGTTGTCCGTACACGACGGCCGTTTCCCGCTGCCCCGCCGCGAGCGACGCCGCCGACAGCAGCACCAAAGCCCGCAGGTGATTCAACGGCGTGCCCACCGCCAGCCAATGAAAACAGGCGGCATGGGCGGCGTGAAGCATCCGCTCCGTCTCCGCCGCCGAGCGGCCCGCCCGTTCGAGCAAGTCCCACGCCAGATTGTTGGCTTCGACGGCGAACCAGCGGTGGGCCCGTTGTTGATCGAACGACGGCCCCTCTTCGACCATCGAGCAACTCCTTTACCGCCATTGAAATTACCGGATGCCGTCGATCGCAACTCGTTGCACGTCAACGCAGTGCCCAAAATGAACTCACGTCACAGGATATGACTGCTCAACGTGCGTGTCAGCGCCATCAGATCAATGTCCTTCTTAATCTCTTTCTTGATCAAACCGATGCCTCGGACCCAGATCTTCAACTCCGCATCGCGGTCAAAATGTCCAGCCGTTTCGACAGCAAAGGATTCGACACTGTAATACGGAATACAAAGGTACTCGATCTTCTTCCCCGTCAATCCCTGTCTGTCGACTAAGATCAATCGTTTATTGGTAAAAGCGAACACGTCACGCCACACCACGAAACCAGACTCGATCACTTCGCCGGCAATCAAAAGCGGACCGATCTCGTCTTGGAGTTTCTTGCTGTCGATGAGTGACGCATTGCCCAAAACCTTATCAAGTAAGCCCATCGAAGTGTTCTCCCAATAAGAAGGCCCTAACACGACAGCTGAACTTAATTAGGTCAACACGTTTAGTTCACGTAGCTGCGCAGCACGCCGATGACGACGCCTTGGATTTTCAGGCGGTCGGCGTCGACGATGCGCGGCTGCATGGTGCTGTTGGCGGGCTGCAAACGGACTTTGCCGCCGCTTTCCTTGTAGAAGCGCTTCAGGGTGGCTTCGCCGGTGTCGAGCAGGGCGACGACTTGTTCGCCGCTCTTGGCCGTCTCGCGGCGTTCGATGACGACGAAGTCGCCGTCGCACAAATGGTCGTCGATCATGCTTTCGCCGCGCACGCGCAGGACGTACACGCCTTGCTTGCTGGCGAACAGGGTTTCCAGGTCCAGCTCTTCGCGGTTTTCGACCGCCTCGATCGGCGAGCCGGCGGCGATGTTGCCCAGCAGCGGCAGCTTGGTGCTGCGGTTTTCGTCGGGCAGCAGTTCGTCGGAAATGATTTCCAGCGAACGGGCCTTGTGCTTGTCGCGGCGGATCACGTGCTTGCGCTCGAGCGCGCCGACGTGTTCGAAGATCGTCACCTTGCTGGTGCCGAGGCTGTCGGCCAGTTCCTGCATGGTCGGGGCGTACCCGTTCAGGTGGCGGTAGTTGCGGATCGCGACAAGGACGTCGAGCTGACGCGGCGTGAGGTTCATGGCAGGGCTCCCGAGGTCCGCACGCAGGGCTGCTTCCCGACATCCCGCCGCGTTCGGACAGTGTTTGTCCTTACACTAACCTAACCCTCGCCGGGGCGTCAAGTCCGCATCGGATTTTGATTATCGGATGGAGCCGTCACTGAAGTTCGTGGCCGGGGCGGCCGATGAATTAAGCGTATGGATCTTGTCGCTAGCGCCATCGGGATGAAGCAGGCCGCCACCATGGCGAAGGTGCAGTACGCCGTGGCGGGGAAGATCATGGACCAGCAGCGCAGCAACGGCAACGCGATGCTGAAGCTGATCAGCGCCGCGAACGTCGGCGTGAACCGCGCGGGCGACCAAATGGCCGCCGCCGCGACCGGATTGGGCGGTTCGCTGGACGTTCAAGCATAAAAACTAACTCAACGTGAACGACAGGACGCGGGCCGTGACGAAATCGTCGCGGCCCGCGTTCGTTCTGCAGCGTGTTGTTCCGTCCCGGCGTCCGTTCGGAGCCGTTCGGCTCAGGCCCGGCGGCGACGGAGCGCACCGGCGGCGGCGAGGCCGAGAACGGCCAAGCCGGCCGGTTCGGGGACGGCGGTCTGCCAGCCGATGTCGGCCATGCCGGCGTAGTCGAGCGTGGTGAAGAGCTTGCGCGTGCCGCTGGTGAGCGTCGGGTCCATCGCCGCTTCCTGGGGCGTGGCGCCGACGAAGCTGCTGGTGCCCGGGGCCCAATGGCCGGCGGCAGCACCCACGCCGTCCAGCGGCACCGGGCCGCCGAAGACGTTGGTCGCGTTCGGGCCGATGAAGTTGCTGCCGCTGGTGTCGGTCGTGAATGACTCGCTGGTGCCGAAGCCCAGCAGGTGGGCCAGTTCATGGATCGCGACCGACAGGAAGTCGGCCTGCGTGTTGTTGAGGCCGGCCGTGGTCGAGCCGTAGAAGAAGTTGGAATCCAGATCGAAGCTGATGGTGCCCCCGAACCGGGCGAAGTCCGTTTCCGGATTGGCCAATGCGCCGGGCTGGCCGCGGGAGAAAGCGTTATCGACGAACGCCTGCGTGCCGCTGACGCCGAAGCCGCCCGGCCCGCCGATGGCGAGCGTGTTGCCGCTGAAGGTTTGCGCGCCGGCGAAGACGGTGACGACGTTGGCCGGCACGCTGAAATTGGTCAGTTCCAGGTCCGCCCCGCCTGAGGGATTGAAGGGGCGGGCGGTGAAGTTGTTGCTCCCGCCCGACGTGATGGCCGTCAGGTTGTCGGTGAACCCTTCGAAGGTGGTCGCGGCCTGGTCGAGCAGGCTGCGGCGGCTGACGTTGGCGCCGCCGAAGTAGTTGTTGGTGTCGTAGGTGTAGTCGAAGACGATGTCGATGGCGTAGGTGGGCCCGGCGAGCGTCGCCAAGCCGCAAGCGGCTACCATTGAGAGTGTGAAGCGTTGCACGATGCGGTCCTCCGTCGATGAATTGAACCCGGCACTTTCCCCGGCGGCTATCGTGCTTTAGCACCGGCCGGTCGTCAATGATTAAACTCGTACGCAGGTCCGTCAGCCCGGGGCTATAGGGGATTGGGCCGGTTTTAAACGCCAGGGGGGCGGCCCGACAAAGGGCCGCCCCGCGTTGGAAGGTGCGGCGGCGTGTAAGCCGAGTTCTGTTCGCGCGGGTTGCCCCGCGCGGGCGACCATTTCTCTGGGGCCGTTGTCGCCAACGGCCTCTAGCGACCTACCCGCAGGTATGACGAGGCGGGCCGCCTCGGGCTGGTCTTGCGACGAGCGTTCCTGCTTATTCGGTCTTGCAGCCGACGGGGTTTGCCATGCCGCTCCGGTTACCCGTCGCGCGGTGCGCTCTTACCGCACCGTTTCACCCTTACTGGGGAGTGGGAAGTTGAGAGTGGGAAGTGGGAAGTAAAGAAAGACTAATGGCCGGGTCTTTACTTCCCACTTCCCACTAACAACTTCCCACTCCCTTAGCGGTTTACTTTCTGTTGCACTGTCCGTCGGGTTGCCCCGCCCGGCCGTTAGCCGGCGTCGTGCCCTGTGCTGCTCGGACTTTCCTCAGACGAGTTGCCCCGCCCGCGATCGCCACTGCCGCCGCGGCCTGAATGTAACAGAAAACGGGCGGTCAGGTTTTCGGGAACAAGTCGACCACGGGGCAGGTGAAGCCGGGCAAGGCCTGGCCGCCGTCCAGAGTGCCGGTGATATTGAGCATGCGTCCGGTGCCATCCGGGTACTGGACGCGGCACATTTTGATCGCCGGGTAGACCAGCCAGACCGCTTTCACACCGGCCATGGTGTAGTCAAACACCCGGCCTTCGACGTCCCCGACGGTGTCCTCTGCGGAGACGACTTCGACCACCAAATCGGGCACCACACGCACAAAGTCGTCGTCGGTCAGTGTCGGCAGCTTTGCCACGCTGATATAGCAGACGTCCGGCCGGTGATGCGTGCCCGGCCGGCCCCATACGTCGTGGATCGGTAGACCGACGAACACATAGCCTGCCTGCTGCGTCCGCCCGAACCCGGTCAGCAGGTAAGCAATATGCGTCCTCACCCAGCCCTTGAGAAGGGACGTACGCTCCGGAGCCGACGGCTCAGATCCGACGACAACGGCAGGCGCAGCCGGATCTACCGGCGAATGAGTCTGAGGCGACGGTGTCATGACAGTTAGTCTAGCCGCATTCCCGTGCGAAACGACGGCAATCCGCCCCTTGCCCGCGTCCGGACGCGGGCTTAGGCTGGCCGCATATGAGCATTCTCGTCAACGCCGATACGAAGGTCATCTGTCAGGGCATCACCGGTGCGGCCGGCGCGTTCCACACCAAGGGCTGCCTCGATTACGGCACGAAAATGGTCGGCGGCGTCACGCCCGGCAAAGGCGGCAAGTCCGACGAGAACAACCTGCCGATCTTCGACACCGTCGAACAGGCCGTGAAGTCGACGGGCGCGAACGCGTCGATGATCTTCGTCCCGCCCCCGTTCGCGGCCGACGCGATCATGGAAGCGGCGGCGGCGGGCATTCAGGTCATCGTCGCCATCACCGAAGGCATTCCGGTGCTCGACATGGTCAAGGCCAAGGAGTTCCTCAAGGGCTACCCCAAGAGCGTGCTGATCGGCCCGAACTGCCCCGGCATTATCACGCCGGGCTCGAACGGGAACGGCTGCAAGATCGGCATCATGCCCGGCTACATCCACACGCCCGCGGGCGAAGCCAAGAGCGGCAAATCGGTCGGCATCATCAGCCGTTCGGGCACGCTGACGTACGAAGCCGTCTGGCAGACCAGCACGCGCGGCATCGGCCAGTCGACGTGCGTCGGCATCGGCGGCGACCCGGTGAAGGGCATTAACTACATCGAGCTGCTGAAGCTGTTCGAGGCCGACCCGGAGACCGACGGCATCGTGATGATCGGCGAGATCGGCGGCAACGACGAAGCCGACGCCGCCCGCTACATCAAGGACCACGTGAAGAAGCCGGTCGTCGGCTTCATCGCCGGCCGCACGGCCCCGCCCGGCAAGCGCATGGGCCACGCCGGCGCGATCATCAGCGGCGGCGACGACACCGCCGAGGCGAAGCTCAAAGTCTTCCGCGAGTGCGGCCTGGGCGTGAGCGAAAGCCCCGCCACCATCGGCGCGACGATCGCGCCGCTGCTGGGCGTGAAGGGGTAACCCCCGGTGGACGCGATGGGGGAACCGAACGAAGCCGAACAATCCGCCGCCCGGCCGACCCTGTCCAGGGGCGGCCGGGCGGCGGCGCGTTGGGGCCGGCTGGCTTGTCTGGGCGCGGCGCTGGCTTTGGCGCTCGGTGAAATCGCCGGCCTGTATTGGCCGTTCAACTTGATCACGCCGTACACGCCGCAGTACGCGGCGATCGGCATGATCGGCGTGTTGCTGGTCGCGCTGGCCACGGCGCGCGTGCGGGCGTCGGTCGACCGCGTCTGCCTGATAATCGGCCTGGTGGCGTTCATCTACGGCGGGGCGATCACCTTCGGCCGCGTGCCGGGGCGGACGATCGCGCCCGCGCCGCGCGTCGTCGCCACCGATGCCGACCTCGGCCGCGTCAAAGTGTTCGTCGCCAACGTGCACACGGCGAATACGGATCACAAAACGGTGCTCGACCTGATCGCCGAGGAAGACCCGGACGTCATCTTCCTGTCCGAAGTCGGTGACCGCTGGGCCGAGGATTTGCGTGCGCTGAATGAGAAATATCCGACACGCACGACGATGCCGGACAGCGTCGGCAACTTCGGCGTCGGGTTCTGGAGCCGTCTGCCGGGCGAGGCGGCGCTCACGATCATGAAGGACCCCGACCCGCTCGACGCGACCGACGTGCCGCAGGTGGACGCGACGCTGACGCTGACCGATTCCGCCGGCCGACAACGCCCGGTCCGTTTCATCGGCCTGCACCCGCTGCCGCCGATTTCGCCCAAGTACACGCACGCGCGCGACGCGGTGCTGACGCGCACGGCCGAGACCGTCGCGGCCCGACCGGGGGTGCCCACGATCGTGGCCGGCGACCTGAACGCCACGCGTTACTGCCACATCGCCCAACGATTGGCCGACGGCGGGAAACTGTTCGACGCCGCCGCGCCGCTGCGGTTCAGCTGGCCGAATACGTGGTCGTGGTGGGCGATGGGCATTCGGATCGACCACGCGCTCGTCACCGGCGGCTGGCGCGTGATCGACGCCCGCGTCGGCCGTGATATCGGGTCCGATCACCTGCCGATCGTGGCCACGCTGCAGTTGGTCGAGGCGACGCAGGCCTCGGCGACTCCGGCCAGTGCCGCAGCTAAAATCGCACCAGGCAAGGCCCGCTGAAGCCGGCCATGCCTATGGGAACAATTACGCGACTTAGTTAGTCACCGCCGTCACGGTTCGCACGCGGGTGGAGCCGACATGGGCGGTGATCGCCAGCGGCTGGTCGATGCGTGAGAAATCGGCCGTCGTGCGATACGTCTCGTGGCCGTCGACGAAGATCCGCAGGTCGGTTTCCGTAAACTTCAGTTCAATGCCCACCCACTGCCCGGCCGGCAGAAGACCCGCACCCTTCGCGTGCCGGCCGTTCGCCGGGCCGCCGTCGATGCGCAGTTGCGTCGGTTCCATCTCCCAATTGAAGATGATCTGCCGGGCAGCGTAGGCCAGGCGCGTGTCATTGGTTTGTGTCAGTGCGACGATGCGGAACGTTACCGGCGGCCGGAATTGCCGGGTGGTTTGCGCGCGGCAGTGGTCGCGGTCCAGCAGCAGGCCGTCTGTGTCGGTCACGCCGCCGGTCAAGGCGGGCAACAGGTCCAGAACGCGGCCCGACGCCGGCTGCCATGCGGCTTCGATGCGCCGCAACTGCGCGGCCGTCTCGGCCGCCGACGGCAGCGTCAGCGGCGTCGGTTCCGGACGCCGGCGCGACCGCTGCATCGCCGGGTTCGACGCGTCCGGGAATGACGGCGGGACACGCACGAACAGGGCCGGCTCCGGTTCTTGTCCGACATTCGCCGACGGATCGACCGGTTCCGTAACCGGCTGAGCGGCACCGTGGGCCTGCGGCGCGACCGCGGCGGAGCGCACCGCAGGTGTTTGGCGCTGCGGGGGCGGCACGTACGGGATCGGGCGGACGGGCTCAAACTTCGGGCCCGCCG
>DASVSC010000102.1:0-31470 GCA_036388295.1 Tepidisphaeraceae bacterium
CGACTGGCGGCAGCAGCCGCGCGTGCGGCCGTATCCCATCGCCGCCCGGCCGACCACGCGGCCGAAGCCGACCACGCAGGAGGCGACGAACCGCCGGATCAAGGCCCAGCGTCTGAACAAGCAGATCAAGGCCCAGCGGGCCGAGCGGGCGGCCCGGCTGGCGCAAAAACAGCGCAAGCTCCGCAAGCAACGCCGCGCCACCACGCAGGCCGCCCCGACGCAATCGGCACCGGCCCCCGTCGCCCCCAATTCGCCCCAGACTTCACCTCAGACTTCACCCCAGACGTCACCCCCGCCGGCCACGCGGCCGGCTTCGCCCGCGGCGTGGGGTTTGCCCCGGCCCGGCTTCGACTGGCCCCGAGTCGGGTATATCGAGCGCCCCGCCGGCTTCCCATCGCCCGGGCCGGTGCGTAGCATGCCCGCCTGATGTCGGCCCCGGGCGATCCCGGGGCAGGGCCGCTCGGGCGGCCCCGCCGGTACGGAAGATCGACCACGTCCCCGGGTGGGTGCCTGAAGCGCCGGATCAATGTCTTTAGAAGTCATGGACGACGCCCTCCGCTGTCCCGCCCTGCCCGACCCGTTGGCCCCGCCGGCCTTTGACCGCGCCCGCGTCCGCCGTTGGGCCGTGCTGACGGCCGCGATCATGCTCGGGGCCTACCTGTTGCTGCAGAACCCGTACTGGGTTCCTGGCGGTGACAGCGATTTTTACGTCAGCGTCGCCCGCTCGATGGCGCGCGGCGAAGGCTTCCGCTACAACGGCCAACCCGTCGCCATCAGCCCGCCCGGCTGGCCGTGGGTGATGGCGCAGGTGATGAAGATCACGCCGACCTTCACCGCCCTGAAGCTGACGGCCATGCTGAGCATGTACGGGTCGCTGCTGGTCGGCTACTTCATCGCGCTGCGGTTCCTGCGCCCGAGCGCCGCCGCCACGGCGACCGTGCTGGCGGCCCTGCTGATGCCGGTCTACAGCCTGACGTATTTCCTGCACAGCGAAGGCGTTTACTGCCTGCTCAGCGCGGTCGCGCTGCTGCTGGCGTTCCGCCTGCGTGAGGGCCGCGGCGGGCGGGTGCATGTCGCGGCGTTGCTGGCGCTGTGCGTGACGCTGCCGCTGGTGCGATGGGCGGGCATCTTCCAACTCGCCCCGATCGCGGCGGTACTGATCAGCGGCCCGCGCGGAATGGCGATAACGCAGCGGCACTGGAAGACGGCGATCGCCTGCTGCCTGCTCATTATTGGGACGTGGATCGGCACGCGCCAGGTCCTGTCGCTGACCCAGGAAGAACAGGCCGCGGTGGCGGAGGTCGGCGGTGACGCGGGCGGCGACGTCGACATCACCGAGCAACCGTCGGAAGTGAAAAACGTCGATATCCTGACTCTGCCCAAAGACGCCAAGCACGGCATGGTGCGCGAGTACTTCAACCGGACGGTCAAAAGCGGCAAGTGGTTCAGCTGGCTGCTCTGGCAGCCCACGCGGTTCGTGCAAATCAGCAGGCCGGCTGACTTTCTTGTCGGCGTCGTCGGCTGGGGCGTGATCGTCATGCTCGGCTACCTGGCCGTCGTCGAAGCGCGGCGCGGCGAGTGGCTGTGGGTGTCGCTGGCGCTCTACACCGGCGGGATCTGCCTGAACTGGGACAACGTCAACAGCCGCTATTTCGTGCCCGTGGCCCCGCTGATCATCGTCGGCCTGCTGCTGGCGACGCGCCGGCTCGGGTCGGCGTATCCGCTGCCGACGTTCGATCTATGGAAATGGCTCCGGCGCGGGCTGGTTTATTCGATTCTGCTGTGCAACCTGGCGATGTTCGGCGTGGACGTGATCGTGATGCGCTCCAATCGGTTCTACGAAACCTTCGAAGCCGGGCAGCACAAGGACCTGATCGCGGCGGCCCGGTTCCTGATGTCGCTCTCGCCCCAGCCGCCGGTGCCCGCCACAATGCCAGCGACGATGACCGCCGCGACACAAACGACTAGGCCCGCCAGCCAGCCGACCATCGCCTACCGCCCCGAAAACGGCGACGTGCTGGTCAACGAGCGCTACGAAAACCTCGGCAGGCCCAAAAGCAGCAAGGCCGGCAGCCGGGCGATGGTGCTGCTGACCGACCGCTACATTCGGCCACTGGACGGCAAGGTCACGCGCGTGGTCCGCCCGCCGCCCAAGATCAACGCGCTGACCAAGATCATGCGTGCGCGTAAGACCGAATGGTATTTCGCCCAGGCCCCCGCCGTGCCGTGGCGGCTCTGGCATTTTCGTGTGCCGGACTGGCTCTATCGGCGGCTGAGCAATGACGATGCGCAGACGCCCAGCGGCGGGTGGGCCCTTTACTACTTCGACCGGAACACCTCCACCTTCACGCAGTACCCGTTCCCGCCGGCCGAGAATTGGCCGACGCGGGTGCCGGGCATGTGATCGGCCGACGGGCGAAGACGAACCAATGGCCGATGCATCCTCCACTTCTTCGCCGACGATTGTCATCCCCGTCGTCGCCGGCATCGGCAACGCGCTGATGGCCGAGCCGGCCGTGCGGCAGTTGCGGGCCGGGCTGCCGCGGGCGCGCGTCGTCGTGTTGGCCATGATCGCACCGATGGCAGCGGTGTTCGGCGGCATCGCGGGCGTGGAGACGATTGTCACCGGACGGGGGATGAAAAACCTGCTCCGCGGCGTCCGCACCACGCGCGGCGTGAAGCCCGATGTTTACCTGATTCCGTTCCCGTCCAACCGCTGGCAGTACAACGCCCTAGCCACCGCCAGCGGCGCGCGGCGCGTGATCCTGCACGGCTACCCTGTCGGCCGATTCTCGGCGCTCGGCTTTCTGCACAACGACCGCGTGCCGGCCGACCGTGGGCTGCACGACGTGGTCCAGAACCTGCGCCTGCTCGAGCCGCTGGGCCTGAATCCCGACTACGCCGACGTCCCCCGTTTCACCCCGACCCCCGCCGAAGCCGCGACGGCCGAGGCCACGTTGCGCGACATGGGCTTGTGCGAGGGTCCGTTCGTCGCCGTCCATGCCGGCAGCGCCAAGACGATCCTGGCCACCGCCAAGCGTTGGCCGGGCCAGAAGTACGCTCAACTGGTGCAGGCGATCGCCCGCGAGACGAGGCAGAACGTGCTAATCGTCGAAGGCCCCGACGAGGCCGGCGTCACGCAAGACATCGTGCAGCACTGCGAAAATCTGGATCGCATTCACACGCTGAAACTGGTCGGCCCGCTCGGCGAGTCGGCGGCGGTGCTGGCGCGATCGTCGTTCTATGTCGGCACCGATTCCGGCCTGGCCCATCTCACCGCCGCCGTGGGCCGCCGTGCGGTGACGCTGTTCGCCCCTGCCGACCCCGACCGCGTCTGCCCCGCCGGCCAGCGTGACCTCGTCGTCCAGCCGCCCGACGGCCGGGCGGCGTCGTTTCTCTATCCTTATCAGGCAACGAAGCCGAAGCTGCCGCCGGAAGAACTGGGGCGAATCAACACGATCACCGTCGAACAGGTGATGGCGAAGGTGCAGCAGGCGGCGGGCAATGCGTTAGCCGCAGATGGACGCCGATGAACGCAGATCAGATTCAACTCGGTGCAAGGGAGTCAGCGGCCGTCTGGTTCCCTCTCCCGGTACGCCGGGAGAGGGTTAGGGTGAGGGCCGAGCGTCGAACGACGCAAGTCGCCGCACGCCGTCGCGGGTGTTTGAACGGGCGAGGAGATCAGGGGCCGGCTGAATGACCGACCTTGCCCCCGAACCGATCGCCATTCCCGCGCCGCCGAGGAAGCGGCGTTTAGTAAATCTCATCAAGCTTGCCCTGCTGCTGCTCGTGCTGGCACTCGTTGGCCGCGTGCTGTTCAAGCAGTGGCAGCAGATCGCCGCCAATGACATCCCGGTACAGGTCCGCCCGCTGCCGTTAGTCGGCGCGGCGTTGTTGTTGATGAGCGTCGCCCTTATCCAGGCCGTCAGCTATCGCACGCTGTTGGGCGCGTACGCGACGGCCCCGCTGTGGCGGGCGATGCCGACGATCGCCTGGGTGCCGCCGATGGGCAAATACATCCCCGGCGGCGCGGTCATCGCGGCCGTCGCGATGCTGCGGAAACTGAACATCCCCGTCGGCGTCGCCGTGGCGGTCGTGCTGGTCCAGGACGGCTTGGCCCAGCTGGCCGGCCTGATCGTCTCCGCGCCGCTGCTCTGGTGGCAGCCGGTGATGGAGCGCGTGCCGTGGGCGCGGTTCGTCGCCGTTCCCGCCATTCTCGCCGCGGCAGTCTGTTTATGGCCGGCCGTGTTTGCGTTCGGGGTCAACACGCTGTTGGGCCTGCTGAAGCGTCCGCCCCTGCCGCGCATGCCGAGCATGAAGCAGTACGCCGTCCCGATGGCGTGCGCGTTCGGCCAATGGGTGCTGCACGGAGCGGCGCTCGGCTTCATCGTCCAAAGCGTCACCGGCCAATCGCCGTGGCCGCACTTCCTGCTCTTGATGAGCTTCGCGGCGTTGTCGCAGACGCTCGGCTATCTCGCCGTCTTCGCCCCCGGCGGCCTCGGCGTGCGCGAGGCGGTGCTGCTGGCCTGCCTGACCCCGCTACCGGGCGTCGGCCCGCTGGCGGCGGTGATCGTGCCGATCCGGGCGGTGGCGCAGGTGATCGTCGACCTGACGATGGGGGCGATCGGGCTGAGCGTCATCTGGTCCACACGTGCGGACCGTGATTTTGACGAAACGCCACGTCAGCCGGTAGCGTAGATGCACTTTTACAGGAGGCCGAATGGGCCGCGTCTCACTTGCATGGGTTTGCGCCGCCTGCGTCACGGCCGGTTGTTCGCGCTATGCCACACCCGGCGGCCCCGCGCCGATCGCGGCCCTCAGACAGACCGACAGCTATCTCCAGTCCTCCTACGAAGCCAAGCCCCTAGCCACGTTCCCGGCGTTCATCGCGATCGCCCGAGTCCAAGGCAACGACTATAAGTCGCGCACCGCGCAAAGCTACGGCCACGGCGCGTTTCGCATCGTGACCACGCGCGACGTAGAAAGTGACGCGGCAATCGGCCGCCTCAACGCGCTGCCCGGCGTCAGAGGCTTAGCGCCGCTGAACCGCATGCTCGTGCCGCTCAACCTGCAAAGCGAAGACGACCTCCGCCGCGCCGCCGCCCGGCTAAAGTCGGACATGCTGCTAATGTACACGTTCGACACGCAGTTTTACGTCAAAGACTTCGCCGCGCCGGTGACGCTGATCTCGCTGGGGCTTTCGCCCAACCGCCGGGCGTACGTCACGACCACCGCCAGCGCGGTGCTGATCGACACGCGGAGCGGGTTCGTTTACGGCGGTGCGGAAGCGACGGCCAAATCGGATCAGTTGGCCAACGGCTGGACGAGCGAAGACGCTATTGACGACACGCGGCTGCGGACGGAGAAAGAAACATTCGAGAAGCTGGTGGGCGAGCTCGAAAAGGCGTGGCCGGACGTCGTGAAGCAGCACGCCCAGCCGGCGACGCAGCCGCAGCCTTGAAGACTGGATGATCCCATTGGTAGCGCGTGATGATATTCAGCCGCGACGCTATGCGTCGCGCGGGAACCATCTGCCACGTAGGGAACGAGAAAATCGGGTGCGGTAGCCGCGGGGCTTGCCCCGCGCGTTTCGCCGGCACGCCCGGGGCGAGCCCCGCGGCTACCGAAAGAATTCACCGCATAGGAACGTTCACCTATGTCTCGCGGTCCTCACACCGCAGTCTTTTCCTGCGCCGACCGCGTGACGTGCACTTCCGTTTCGTGGTGCTCGGGCTGATGGCGGGCGCTGTGGAAAATCGGAGCCCACGCGTCGGCCATGGTTGGCAGGCCGCCGGGGTGGTTTTCGTCGGGCAGCGCGACCTTGATCGTCCGCTTGCTGCTGTAAATACGCCGGCGGGCCAGGTACAGCATTTCCTCGCTGATCTTGCGGTGCCGGCCCATCATGTCGGCCAGGAGCGCCAGTGCGCCCATCAGGAACGACAGCACGAACAGAATGCCGCTGATGGTGATGAAGCTGGTGAACGGCGTGGTCTTTCGGACGTAAGTCGCAATGCGTTCGCCGTTGGGGAGCGGGGTGATGATCCGGTCGGTGTTGAAGACGTACCAGCCGAGCACCCACGCGCCGAACAGCAGGCCGAGGCCGAACAGGATGCCCGCGATGCCGCCGAAGAACTTCAGCGGCTGGATGTCGCGCATCGCCCGCAGAATGATCGGCAATGAGTTCGTCGCGTACTTCACGATGCTGCTGGCCACGCGGCTTTTGCCGTGCTCGCGCACGCCGCGCACCTTCAGTGGCACTTCCACGATCCGGCAGCCCTTGCTGAACAGATCGATAAAGCATTCCTGCGTGTACGTGTAGCGCCCGAACAGCGTCATGCGGTAGGCGGCCTCGCGGTTGAACGCGCGGAAGCCGCAGCTGACGTCGCTGAACTGCGTGCCGCCGCAGACCCAGTTGATGATGTTGGTGACGACCCGGTTGCCCCAGAACTTCACGCCGGGCATGGTCGGGTGGAGCGACGGGTCTTTGAAGCGGCTGCAGGTGACGAAGTCGGCCTCGTCGCGGAGGATCGGCTGGATCAGGTGGACGATGTCGCCGCTGTTGAACTGTCCGTCGCCGTCGATGTTGACCATGATGTCGCCGCCGCGGCGCATCGCCCGGTCCATGCCCGTGCGGAACACGGTGCCCAGGCCGGGCCGGCCGTGGATATCCAGAACAATCGCGCCCGCTTCTTCGGCCAGCTCGGCGGTGCGGTCGCTGGAGCCGTCGTTGCAGACGATGACTTCGACTTCGCTGATGCCGGGGATTTCACGCGGGATGCCGCGGATCACGTCGCCGATCGTCTTTTCTTCGTTCAATGCGGGAATCGTGACGATCAGCTTCATAACGGAACTCCCAACGAATATCAGGGCGACACGGCATCCTAGCCGTCGACCGGGCGGGCTACAACAGAGACGATGGCGGCGGTCGGGCGTTACAGAAGAGCGAATGGATGGTGGCTAGTAGTTAAAGAGACTCGAGAAAACTCTTTCCTCAGCTACTAGCCACCAGCCACTAGCTACCAGCCCTCTTCAGCATGCCGATGTACGCCCCGAACACGCCGCGAATCGGCTCGACGCGGCGGCTGAGGTTGCCGTCGGCGCCGAGGGTGATTGTATACAGTTTTCCCGGCTCGAACTCGCCCCACACGCCTTTTCCGACGGCCACTTTCACGCCCGCTTTTTTCTGGGCGTCCGGGTCGCGCTCCAGCTCCCAGAACCGCTGCCAGAGGGCGGCTTCGAACTTGCTGGCGGGCGAATCGCTGTCGCGGTAGAAGCGCGGGACGTTGCCGGGCGTGTCGATGGCGTGGCCGCTTTCGGGCGACTGCTGGTCGCCGTACAGCCGCGTGAACAAGGCGATCGCGTGGCCGCGGAGCGGGTCGCCTTTCATGACGTAGTCGTGTTCGAACTCAATCACTTCGGCGTCCACGTGTACCTGCTTGCCGCTGACGCAAAACTCACGCGCGGGCAGGGTCTGGCCGTGGCGGTCGTATTCGACGAACAGCAGTGTCGTCTTGGTCTTATCGCCCTCGACTTTTTGTTCGGTGACGATCACGTCGGCCACACGGGTTTCGGTCGAAAGCCGCGTGACGACCTGTTCCAGTTCGCGCTTCTGCGTCTGCAATGCGGCCACTTGCCGGTCACTGGCCGTCCCCTGACGCCACCAGAACACCAGGGCCGTGGCAATGACGGCTAACGAAAACGCGGTACCGACGCGCAACAGGAGTCGGAGCATCGATTCAATATCGGCTAGCGACTTCGATCGGCTTGAAAAAATGGCTTCGTGCTCCCTCTCCCGGTACGACGGGAGAGGGAACCAGAGGCCACGATTCGACACCGTACCGCTTGCCGCGGACAATCACGACATGTTGGCGTTCTGGCACCGGATTCCGCGGGCGGAGAAAGTGGCGATCGGCCTGTCGATCGGGCTGGGCGTGTCGCTGCTCGTCGTGAAGTTCGCCGCCTACGCCTTGACGCAGTCGGCGGCGATTTTTTCGGACGCCGTGGAAAGCATCGTCAACGTGATGGCGTCGCTGGTCGCGCTGTGGGCCCTGTCGCTCGCCCACACGCCGGCGGACGAAAAGCACCCGTACGGGCACGGCAAAGTGGAATTCATCTCCGCCGCGTTCGAAGGCGGGATGATCGTGCTGGCGGCGCTGTTCATCCTGGTGCGCACCCTCGACCTCGTCTTCTTCCACCCGTCCGAACCGCAGGAACTGGACCGGGGCCTGGGGCTGATGCTGCTGGCGATGGTCCTCAACGGCAGCGCGGGCGTGGCGCTGGTGCGGGTCGGACGCCGGGAGCATTCGATCACGCTGGAAGCCGACGGCCAGCACCTGGTGGCGGATGCGGTGACGAGCGTGGCGGTGATCGTCAGCCTGCTGATCGTCCGCTTCACCGGCTGGGCCTGGGCCGACCCGCTGATGGCCATTGTGATCGCGGGTTACATTGCCGTCGCCGGCATTCGCATGGCCCAGCGGTCGTTCGGCGGCCTGATGGACCAGCAGGATGTGGCCGACGAACGGCAGCTGACGGGCATCCTCGACGCCCACGCCCGCCCGGACGGCGTCGCGCCACGCGTGTGCGGCTACCACAAATTGCGTCACCGCCACAGCGGCCGCTACCACTGGGTCGACTTCCACCTCGTCGTCCCCAGCCACCTGAGCGTCGCCGACGGCCACCGCATCGCCAGCACGATCGAATACGAAATCGAACAAACGCTAGGCCTGGGCAATGCGACGGCCCATATCGAGCCATGCGAGGCGAAGGCCTGCGGGGCGTGCCGGAGTTGAGGACGCTGGTGGCTGGTGGCTGGTGGCTGGTGGCTGGTGGCTGGTGGCTGAAGAAAAATAAAACCGCCAAGACGCCAAGAACGCCAAGAAGAAAAGATTTGGTCTTCTCTTTCTTGGCGTTCTTGGCGTTCTTGGCGTCTTGGCGGTTCAGAGTCTGCTCTTTAGCCACCAGCCATCAGCTACCAGCCTCTTCATATCGGCTCGACCGCGTCCACCGTCAGGCGGTAGACGCTCGATACCTTTTCGGCGTCCCGTTGCACGCCCACGCTGAGGGTGCCGGTGACGCGGACCATGCCGCCGTAGAACGGCATGCCGGTGCCGGCCTCGCGCGGGGTGCTTTTGACGAAGTGCTGCACCTGCGGCGGCCCGCTGAAGCAGCACTTGGCGATCGAATAAACGAGGTCGAACTGCCCCACCGTTTGGCCGCTGGCGTTGGGGGCGTACATCTCGCCGATCAGGGCGACCTTCTTGCCGTCCAAGGCCCGGAAGCGCTCCGGCACGTCCTCGGTCCGGCCGGCCTGCTGGTCCATCGGGAAGACGCTCATGGCCTTTAAGTCCACTTCGATGACGCCGTCCGCGCGCGTCCGCATGCCGTGGTTGAGCGCATGATCGAATGCCAGATAGACCGGCAAGCCGACGATCGACCCGAACACCAGCACGAACAGCACCACGCGCGGCGTCAGCCACGACAACCGCGGCGGCGCGGGCGCGGGACGGGGCTTGTAATCGACCACCGCCTGCGGCGAGGCCGGGGCGGCGGTCGGCGGCGAAGTCGGCACGGCGTTCGTCGTTACTTGGCTCATGAAAATCTCTGCTTACGGGGCGGCAAACTTAATGCTGGTCGGGGCAACTTCGAAAATGCTCATCACGAAGCCGTCGTCGCGCTTCACCTTCACCCGCAGCGTCCCCTCGATGCTGATGCGATTGGTCGTGGCGGCCATCCATTTGTCTTTCGGCATTTCCACCAGCGCGACATTCTGCAGCTTCGGCGACTGGCCGTAGCAGCAGCTCATCATGTCGTTGACGAGCATGAACCGCGTGACCCGGCCGGCCTGGTCGAGGGGGAGCATCACGCCCTCGATTTTGACCTTAGCGCCGTCGAGTTTGCGGACGTCGTCGGGAATGGATTTGTCGTCTTCTTCGTTGAACTCAAAGTTGCCCAGTTCGTGCAGCGTCAGGGCCAGCGTCTGCCCGTCGGCCGGGCGCACGTGCGGCTTTCGGCCCGCCGCCGGCAGCGTGGCGGGCGATGCCGCGGGCGCGGCGGCCGGGTTCGACAACTGCTTCGTGGCGAAGCGCAACCGCTCCTGTGTCGCGGCCTTCTGGCCGGCGTCGGTCAGCTTCGAGTCCAAGCGTCCGTACAGCGAGGCCGCGGTCTTGTAATCACCGGCGGCGAACGCCTGATCGGCCCGGGCGAGTTCGTCCGACACCGCGTCGGCCAAGACGGGGGCGGCCAGCAAGGCGACGATCAACAGGGTGCGACGCATGTCGGAATTGTAACAAGCTGTACGTCACGCGGGCCGCGAAAAGATGCGGATTTCGCTCGAATGTCGCGCCTTCGGACGATCATGCCCCGCTCAGGTTCGTCGCCACCGGCGTGCTGTAGGCCTTGATCGCCGGGACCAGACCCGCCAGAAATGCCAGGATGACCGTTCCGGCCAGGCAGAGCAGTTCCGGGCCGCTGACGCGGGTCCAGGCGATCGGCTCGCCGAACGCCCGCTCCAGGTACGCCGACCCCGCCGCCGCCAGCAAGTGGCCCAGCACAAAGCCGATCGCGCCGCCGATCACGCCCAGCAAAATCGCCTCGGCGGTGATCAGGGTCAGAATCCGGTTCCGCGTCGCCCCGAGGGCGCGCAGTACGGCAATTTCATGGCTCCGCGCGGCGACGCTGTTGTAAATCGTCGTCAGGATGCCGATGGAGGCGACGACGATCACCAGGGCGGCGATGATCAGCAGCAGCGTCGACGGGCCTTTGACGAAGTTGCCGAAGAACTCGCGCATGACGGTCGCGGGGCTGACGGCCATCACGTCCGGCTGAAGGTTCAGGTTATTGATCAGGTTCAGCGCGTTGAACCCGCCGCGCGCCTTGATCAGGATGGCAGACACTTCGCGGGCGTCGAGCACGTCCTGGTCGAGCTTGATCCGCCCGTCGGCGGTGATCGTGTAATGGGCGTGGCGGTGCTCGTGATTGTGCTCATCGGCGTGGTCATGGCCGGCATGATCGTGGCCCGCATGGTCGTGATCGGCGTGGTCGTGGTCGTGTGCCTCTTCCTTGCGGACGTTGCGGGTGGCGGGGTTCTCGCCGCGGCGGATTTTGTCGCGCGCCAGTTCGGCGTCGGCGTGTTCGAAGATCGTGTAGAAGCTGGTCAGACCGATGTAAACGCACTTGTCCGCCGCCGTGCGGGTGGGCTTGAGGACGCCGACGACTTTCCATTTCTCCTCGTGCACGTCCGCGGGCGCGCCGGCGGTCGGCGAGCCGTGCGTGGCCTGGAAGGCGTCGCCGAGCTTCAGGCCCGCCAGACGCGGCACGTCGCTGCCGATCACGGCTTCGAAGCGGTCTTCGCGGAACACGGTGCCCTGCTCGAACTCGAAGCTGCGGCCGGGCCGGTATTCGAAGCGCCGGGCCGGTTCGCCCTCGACGTTCTCGATGCGCTGAGCGTCGTTGTCGTAGCCGAAGAACTGCGGGATCGTTCCGACGATCGGCCGGCCCTTGTAGGTGTCGCCGACGCACTGCGGGATGACAATGCGCGCGTCCTGCCGGAAGACGCGGTCCTTCGTCAGCTTCTCGTAGACTTCGTACTTGACGTTGCCGGGGCTCTGGTCGATGCCGTAGACCGTGTTGACGGTCAGCTGCAGGCCCGACCCCTTCACGCCGGCCAATACCTCGTAGCCGTATTCGGTCTGGCCGAACAGGTTCTGGCTCTCGCGTTGCAGGACCAGGATGGAAATGGCCAGCCCGACGCCGAGCGCGATCGACAAAACAGTCAGCACGGTCGACAGCGACCGCTGGCGGATCTGCTTGAGAATGAGTTGGAAGAGGTTCATGGGGAGTGGGCAGTAGGCAGAGATACAGCGTTCGCGGTCGCGGGCTTTACTGTCCACTGCCCACTGCTGCCTGCCCCCTTCGATTCAGTTCGTCCAATCGCACGACGCGTTCCAGTTGGCCGGCGATGTTCATGTCATGAGTGACCAGGATCAACGACGCGTTGACTTCACGGCAGAGCGTGCGGATCAGTTCCAGCACCTGCTGGGCCGTCTGCGGGTCGAGCGCGCCGGTCGGCTCGTCGGCCAGCACCAGCTTCGGCCGGTTCGCCAGCGCCCGCGCGACGGCCACGCGCTGCTGCTGGCCGACCGACAGCTTGGCCGGTTTGTAATCGAGGCGGTCGCCGAGGCCGACTTCGGTCAGCAGGTGCCGCGCCCAGGCCGGATCGGCTTTTCGGCCCGTGAATGTCAGACCCAGCAACACGTTCTCCAGCGCGGTAAAGCCGGGCAGCAGGTGGTGCGTCTGGAAGATGTAGCCGATGTGCTGGCCCCGGAAACCGTCCCGGTCCGCCTCCGGCAAGGCGGCAACGTCGGTTTCGCCCTGACCCGAACGAAAGATCACCCGCCCGCCGTCGGGCCGCACGATGCCGGCGATCGAATGGAGCAGCGTCGTCTTCCCGGTGCCACTCCCGCCCAGCAGCGCGACGTGTTCGCCGTCAGCCAATTCGAAGTGCGGCACGTCGAGCACGGTCATGGCTGTGCCGTCGGGGGCGGCGTAATGCTTGGTGAGGTTTTCCAGGAGCAGCGGCATAGTGTTGATTGTTATACGGAACAGAATGTACGAACCACGCGCGGATTTTGCAATCTGGTTGCATCTATAACGGGCATGGCACGCCGCGAATTGCAATCTACGACGCCCCGTTCTAGCTTGCCGGTATGCCCCTCGCCGACGATTTACGCTTCGCCGTCGACCTCGCCCGAAGTGCCGGCGCCGTGGTGCGGCAGTATTACGGGCAGGTCGACCGACTGACCAAGACCCACGCCACCACCACCGAAGAGGCCGTCACCGAGGCCGACCGCGCCACGCAGCGGCACATCGTCTCGGCGCTGCGCGACCGCTTCCCGGACGACGGCCTCGTCGGCGAAGAATCGGATACGGGCGAGAGCATCACGTTCGAATGCAAAAACCCCGACGGCCGCAACTGGGTGATCGACCCGATCGACGGCACGAACAACTACGTCAGCGGCGTCGGCGTCTTCGCCGTCTGCATCGGCCTGATGGACGCGGGCCGGCCGGTGCTAGGCGTCGTGTACGACGTGTCGCGCGACTGGATGTACTTCGGCGCGACGGGCCAAGGCGCATGGCTGAACGACAAGAAAATCGAAGCCCTGCCGACGCCGATGAGCGACCGCAGCGTGTTAATGGTTACGAGCAACCTGCTGGACAGGAACGGCCAGTGCCCGCCATTCGCGGTGCGGTGGATCGCGCAGACGAATTGGAAAATCCGCATGTTCGGATCGGCCGCGCTGGAAGCGGTGCAAGTGGCGGCAGGTGTGGCGCACGGGGCCATTACGGTGAACGGAAAACTCTGGGACTGCGTCGCCCCGGCAGCCATTCTGCTGGAAGCCGGCGGCATACTCAGCGACCTGCAAGGCCGACCGATCTTCCCATACGATCTTCGGAATTACGCCGGCGCGAAAGTGCCCTACCTGGCGGCGGGCCCGACCGCGCACGGAATGCTGCTGGACGAATTGCTGCGGTAATGCTACGGATTCCGAAAAGCCCATGGCCGCGGGTGTAAACCCGCGCGAAACCATTCATCCCTCGACATGACAACGCTTCTCGCGCGGGTTTACACCCGCGGCCATTCTGTTCGCCCGGCCCATCGCCCACTTATTCCGACTTCAGGTGGCCGAGTTCCTTCAGCACCGAATCCAGCACGCCGTTGATGAACGCGGGCGAGCCTTCGGTGGAATACTGCTTGGCCAGTTCGATGGCTTCGTCGACGACGACCTTCGGCGGCGTATCGCGGCCGGTGAGTTCCCAGAGGGCCAGACGCAGCAGATTGCGGTCCACCGACGGCTGCCGGCGCGGCGGCCATTGCGGGGCCAGGCGTTCGATCCACGCGTCGGACTGCTTGCGGTATTCCCACGCCTTGTGCGCGCTGTCCATGGCCGCCATGCGCGTGGTGGCGTCCTTCGGCTCGGCGTCCATCGCCATCTGCAGGGCGGCGCGCTCGTCGACCTCGCCGCTGGCGTCCCAGGCGAACAACACCTGCAGGGCGATCTCACGAACTTGACGGGCGCGGGCCATAAGGGGAAGCAGTATACGCGATCGGACGGGCGTTGGGGACTCGGGCTTGGGCCTTGGTGAAGAAAGAAATGCGACCGTTCGGACGCACCGGCTTTTTTGAATAAGGCCCAGTCCCGAAGGCTCAGCGGCAAGGTCCAAGGCTTATATTCCCGCCCCATCGCTGACGACGCCCTCGCCGCTGGCGAGGCGTTTGGTCTCGCGATCCAGGTCGGCAACGAAACGATACAGCACGGCCCGGGCGTCGCTGGGGTTGGGCGCGCTGCGCAACGCGTGCTCGGCGACGAACACGCTCGCGGCCAGCACGTCAGCGATCGCCCGCGCGTACCCCGCGTCGTACCCCTGCCGCCGGTGCGCGGCCAGCACCACGGCTAAGGTCTTCGGATCAGTCGGCGGTGTGGGAGGTACGTCGTCCATAGGAGGGTACAGGGCTTGGGCCACCAACGCGTTGCGTCCGGCGGGTCGGGTTGCCCCGTCCCGCCGGACGCCGAAGAAGAAGCCGAGGTCAGACGGGACGTTTACAGCACGAGCTGGAACTGGGCCCGCAGGACGATCTGGTCGTCATCGCCCGCCAGGTAGCCGAGGCCGGTCTGGTTGCCGGGGCTGCCGGTGGGCAGGTAGTTCAGGTCGAGCGTGAACTTCAGGCCGTGGCTCCAGACGCCGTCGGGGCCGAAGTAGTAGTTGCCGCCGACGGTGAACTCGTGGAACGTGTCTTCGCCGTTGATGTCTTCGTCGAAGTTGACGAACGAGTATCGGCCGAAGGCTTCGATCTTGGGGTTGATCAGGTAGCCGACCTGGCCGGTGACGCCGATGTTGTTGGTGTCGTCGGTGCCGTTGTAGGTGTAGACGACCTGGCCGAAGCCGGACCAGCCGGCGACGTTCTCGTACTGCCCGTCAGCGACCAGGCGGGTGATGTTAGCGTCGCCGTTCTGGCTGAACTCCAGGCCGCCGCCGACGACGAGCAGGTCCGCCTTGGCGTTCTTGGCGGTCATGTCCTTGTAGTCGTCCCAGTTGCCGAAAATCTTGTACTGGGCGCGACCGCTCAGGCCGAAGTTGCTGTCGACGCGGCTGGTGGAGGCGGCGTCGGCGGCGCCGTCGCTGTCGCGGAAGTCGGTGTTCCTGCTGTTATCGCCGTCGTGGAACGAGGCGAACGCCTGCAGCGGGGTTTCGGTGCTGCCGTAGAAGCCTTCGACGCCCTGCACGCGGTCGGTCAGGCCGCCGCCGATGGTCGCATCGACCAGTGACCGCTCGACCGCCAGCTGGCGGACGTCGCTGACGTCGCCTTCGTGGATCCAGCTGTTCCGGAACTGGCCGAGCTTGACGCCCCATTCCTTCGTGAAGTTGTAGCTCACCCAGGCGTCCAGCAGCGTCATCGTGCCGACGTTGCGGCCGGTGTCGAGGACGACGCTGTACTTCAAGTCCTTGGTGAACGCCGTGCCGTCAATGCGGGGACGCAGGCGGCGGAACTCGAAGCCGTTTTGCAAATCGTCTTCGTCGCCGGTGCGGTAGTTGGTGATGTTGCGGAACTGAAAGATCAGGCCCGGCTGCAGCGTGAACGCGCCGTCGGCGGACTGAATCTTAAAGCCGTTGTTCCAGCCGGCCGTAAAGGGCGCGGTCTGCAGCAGCTGGCTTTGCGTGGCGGCGTCGGCGGCGACGGCGGCGGTGGTCGCCTGCTGCTCGGCGGCGTTGGCCTGCTGGGCCTCGATCTTCTGCACCTGCTTCTGCAGGGCATCGATCTGCGCCTTCAGGGCGGCCGTATCGACAGCCGTTTCTTCGGCCAGGCCCAATGACGACAGCGACGCCGAGACGGCGGCTGCCAGAACCCATGCGGACTTACGCATCTCTTAATCCTTCCCAAATAACCAGTCGCGACGATCGCGACGAATGACTACCCCTTCCCGGGCAGCCGGACATGACTTTCCGACGGTTGATTAACCGGTGCGACAACAAACGACAAGTTGTGCGGGTTTTAACGACCGTCTCATCGAGAATCATTCTGCCAAAGACCTTTCGAGGAATCAACCCTTAATCTATAAAAAATATAGAGGTTTCAGACCGAAGAGGTAGGGAATGGGCTTTCGGGCGTTCTGGCCCGTTGTCTAAATGTTCTGCTGCTATGTTTTGGGCGCCAAGGCTGTAGATCGGCGTGGACGCCGGGAGCGGGGCTTAGAGCGACGCGGGATTCGACGTAGCATCTTTGTAGGGGCGACATACATGTCGCCCGGGAGCGTCGATCGAGCCACGCGGGCGACATGTATGTCGCCCCTACAATAGATGTCGCTACGACCAAGGCCGCGTTGCTCTAATGTTCCGGTTCAGTCGGTATCGAAGCGGTCGCTTGGCGTTCGGCGGCCTCGCGCTCGGCGAGTTCGGACGTGCGGACGACGCCAAAGTAAATCGAATACAGGATCAGGCCCGGGATCATGATCACGAACAGCGCTGACACCTTCACCGTCAACGCGACGAACACGCCCAGGAACAGCAGCCAAAGCCACCAGGTCTGTTTGTAGAACGCGAGCATGGGGTGCATGACAGGGATCATAGGCAATAAGGATTCGCAGTGTAATACGCCCGGGTGTGACATTGCGCCCTAGAATGAGGCAGTCGGGGACCCAATTGAGCGAGGTATGGAATGCTCTTTACCGCCGACCCAGTCCTAGCCAGTGAGCCGCTGCTGGAACTGCGCCGCCTTCGGGCCGCCCAGGCGTGGACGTTGATGGCCGTCTCGGCGTTCTCGATCGCCTTGGGCGTCGCGCTCATTCGCGCGACCGGCAATGACGCCCGCGCCACGTTCACCCACGCCGTCGGCTGGCAGTTCGTCATCTGGGGCGCGATCGACGCCATTTTCGCAACCATGGGCGTCGTCCAATCGATCGGCACGGCCCGCCGGCCGATCGTCGCGCAGACCGAAGCCGACGAGTTCGCCGCCGGAGAAAAGCTGCTGCGATCGCTGCAGTTCAATCACCGCCTGAACATCGCCTATCTCGTGACGGCCGCCCTGCTGCTGGCGTGGGCCGTGGTGCTGAAAAGCCCGTCGCTGGCGGGCCACGGCGCGGGCGTGCTGCTGCAGGGCGGGTTCCTGTTCGTGTTCGATCTGATCTACATCGGACGCTACGCGCGGCTGATGGGAACGCCGTGAATGACGGTCAGTTCCGCGCCCGGCTTTTGATGTTGTCCAGCACGTTCATGAAGTTGATGTAGGCGTCGTACGGGCTTTCGTACGGGCTGAAATAGCGGTGCACTTCCCCGTCGGCCCAGAACTTGGTGGACATGTAATAGAAGTGGTCGCTGGTCCCGAGCTTGCGCCAGTCTTCCAGCAGCCCTGCGTCGCCCCGGGCGTGCAACTGCGGTTCGAGCTTGTGCAGCTCTGTGAGCGCGTTGGTCTGCATCGCGTTGCCGGCCCAGGCGGACAGATCGCGCTCGGTGTCGGCCCAGCTGGTGATGCGCGGGCAGTCGAACGTCCCGGCCGCCGGCAGCGTGTCGATCGCCTGGCTCGGGGTCAAGAAGGTCGTTTTGGGCAAGTCCAACACCCGGCCGGGCAGGTGGCGCAGGAACTCGAAAATGCCCGTTTCCTTCCACTGGTGCTCGCCGAACGTTTCGTAATCCATGAACAGGTTGCAGACGGCCCCGTCCCCTTCGATTTGCCCGACACGCTTTGCAAACTTCTCGGCCGTCAGCGGGTGCTGGGCCCAGCCCTTGTCGCCGAAGCGGAAGGCGATGTCGTCGCTGAGGCGGTAATTTCTCAGCAGCAGCGCCGGCGCCGCGCCGTGCGACGGGGCGTACACCGCATTAGCCGTTCGTGCCCCGAGCAAATCGTCCACACCCTCGGCCAGCACGCCGCTGTAACCCATGTCCCGGACCAGCGTCGCCAGATCGTTGTTGTAAATCAGCTCGGTATTGCGGAACACCCGGGCCGACTGGTCGAACAGGTCGTTGATCAAATCGCGGTGACGCGCCACTTGGTGGCGAAACTCCTGCGGCGAATAGAGGTACGCGAGCGAGTGGTGGTACGTCTCGTTCAGAAACTCCACCCGCCCCGTCGCGGCCAGCTTCTTGAAGCTGTCGATCACCTCCGGCGTGTGGGCGCGCATCTGTTCGAGCAGAATGCCACTGATGCTGTACGCCAACGAAAACCCGCCGCGGTGCTCGCTGAGCAGGTCCAGCATCAGCTGATTGGTCGGCAAATAACAGCGGTCGGCGATCGTACGCAGCAGGCTGGCGTTCTTGAAATCGTCAAAATAATGACGATCCGTATCGAAGACGCTGTAACGCCGCAGCCGGTACGGCTGGTGAAGCTGAAAATAGAGGCATACCGCGGGCATGCGTACGGGCGGCGCTCACCCGACGAGGGCGATTCTAATCGATCCCACGAAAAACGAAACGTGGACGCGGGAAAGAACCGGGACGCTCGCACCTTTGGGGTGGCGACTTAAGTCGCCACCCCGTACGGGCGTCTGTCACAATTGAATCCGAACGGTTACCGCGCACCGCACGTCTCGCGCGAGCTTCGATCGTTGCAACGATGTGAATGACGATCAACGTGCGCCGCGAACCCCGCGCGACGCGGCGAAGCGGATCGCCAGGTTCAGCGCGAAGATCAGCCCGATCAGCACCAGAATGCCCGCCCAGGCCAGGCGCTGCTGTTCGGGGCTGGGGCCGGTGGCGTAGGTGAAGATCTGCACTGTCAGTGACGGCATCGGCTCATTCGGGTTCGTGCTCAGCAGTCGCGAGCCCAAGGCCGTGAAAAGCAGCGGTGCGGTCTCGCCGGCCACGCGGGCGATGGCCAGCATGATGCCCGTGACGAGCGAACCCGTGGCCGCGGGCAGGACCACTTTCAGGATCGTCTCCGCCTTGCTCGCCCCCAGGCCGACACTCGCCTCGCGGTAATTGCCCGGCACGAGACGCAGCATTTCTTCGGTCGTGCGTGCCACAATTGGGATCATGATGAACGCCAGCGCCGCCGCCCCCGCGTAGCCGTTGTAATTACCGATCGGCCGGACGACCAATTCGTAGCCCAGAATGCCCACGACGATCGACGGCACGCCCGCCAGCACGTCGCAGATGAACCGCACCGGCGTCGCCAGCACACTGCCGACGTCGTATTCGGACAGGTACACGCCCGTCAGCACGCCCAGCGGCACGCCGACGACGCTGGCCAGGCCGATCAGGATCAGGGTGCCGTACACCGCGTGCTTCATTCCGCCCACGTTGCCGTGCGATTCGCCGGTGGGCAGGTCGGTGAAAAAGCCGACGCTCAGGGCGCTGCCGCCCAGGGTGATCAGATAGCCGACGACGCAGACGAGCGTCGCCAGGATAATGAGCGTGAACACCACCGACAGGACCACGGCCACGCGGCTGGTGGCGCGGGTGATTCGGTCGTGAAACGTCGGCCGGGAGATGTCGGCGATCATGACGCCCGCCTCGGCCCGCGGCCGATCACCAGGTACCGGGCCACGACGTTGAACGCCAGGCTCATCGCCAGCAGGATCAGCGCCACCGCGATCAGGGCCGCGCGGTGCATGTCGCTCTCGGGGTTCCCGAACTCATTGGCCAGCAGCGACGACATGGTCTGCGCGGGCTGGAACGGGGAGAGCGAGATTTGGTTGTTGTTGCCGATGACCATCGTCACGGCCATCGTTTCGCCCGCCGCCCGCGCCAGGCCGAGCATAATCGCGCCGAACAGGCCGGCCTTGGCGTAGCCGAGCATTTGCCGCGCCGACTGCCACCACGTCGCCCCCAGCGCCAGGGTGCCTTCGATCTGATGGATCGGCACCGCCGCCAGCACGTCGCGCGACACGGCCGTAATGATCGGCAGCACCATGATCCCTAAGATCAGGCCGCCGCAGAACATATCACGGCCGCTCAGGCCCGCGTCGCCGCCGAGGAATTGGTACGCACGCTCGCCGACGCCCGGCAAAAACCGCACGCCGCGCAGGACGGCCGGCTCGATGTAGTCCCGCAACAGCGGCACCAGCACGAACAGGCCCCAGATGCCGTACGCGATTGACGGGACGGCCGCGAGGAACTCGATCAGAAACGACACCGGCCCCCTCAGTTTGCCGGGGGCCAATCGCACCAGAAACAACGCCGCCCCGAGCGCCAGCGGGACGGCAATGACGAGGGCGATGACCGAACTGACGCTGGTGCCCCAGATGACCGCCAGCGCGCCGAAGCGGGCGGGCATCGTGGTCAGCACCATTTCATTGTCGGCGTCGTAGACGATTTTCCCGCTCTCGTCGCGCTTCGGCACTTCCAGTTCGTTCGGCCGCCATTCGCGGCTGGTGACGAACTCGCTGCCGAACGACTTCCACGCCGGCCACGACGCGTGCAGCAGCACGGCCACGAGGCTGACGAGCATCACCAGCACGATCACCGCCGCCACCCGCACCGCCACGCCGAGCAACTGGTCGCCGGTGAGGGACCGGCGTTTCGGCGCAACCAGCGTAGGGAAAACGGGTTGCGAAGCGTTGGAGGCGACTTGGGACATGGGGCGGACGGATCAACCGAGTCGATACTGAAAGGTGAAAGAGGACATTGGCCGCGGGTGTGAACCCGCGCGGAACCGACGCGGATTCGATATCCGTCCGGTCTCGCGCGGGTTCACACCCGCGGCCACAAACTCACTTAATCGCCTGACCGTTGTAAGACAGGCCCTTCACCGCGGCCAGCGCCTTCTCCGCGACGGCCGGGGCCAGCGGGGCATAGTCGAGCGCGGGGGCCAGCTTCTGGCCACCCTCGGGCGAGACGGCCCAAGTCAGGAAGCCGGCCAAGGCGTTGGCCTTCTCGGCGTCTTTGATGTTGCCCAGGTCGCTGTAGACGATCAGGTAGGTGAACGCGGCGATGGGGTAAGCCTCTTCGCCGGGCTGATTCCAGATCGCGACGGCCAGCTTGGATGCCGTCATTTCGCCCGCGGCGCCCGCGCCGGCGGCCGACACGGTTTCCGGGGTGGCCTTGATGAACTTGCCGGCCTTGTTCTGCATCAGGGCGAAGGGGATCTTGTTAGCGGTCGCGTAGTTCAGTTCGACGTAGCCGATGCTGCCGGGCGTGCCACTGACGGCCGCCGCGACGCCGTCGTTGCCCTTGCCGCCCGTGCCGGCCGGCCACTTGACCTGGTTGCCCATGCCGACGGTTTCTTTAAACGACGGGCTCTGGGTGACGAGGTAGTTGGTGAACACGTAGCTGGTGCCGCTGCCGTCCGTGCGCCAGCACGGGGTGATGCCGCGGTCCGGCAGGGTCGCGCCACTGTTCAGGGCGGCGATTTTCGAGTCATTCCACTGCTTGATCTTGCCGGCGAAGATGTCGGCGACGACTTCGCCCGTCAGCTTCAGGTCGCCCTTGAAGTCGGGCAGGTTATACGCCAGCACCACCGCGCCCGCGGTGGCGGGGATGTGAACGGCTTTACCGCCCAGGGCTTCCATCTGCTTAGTTGTCAGCGGGGCGTCGGAGCCGGCGAAATCGACGGTTTTGTCGGTGATGGCCTTGATGCCGCCGCCGCTGCCGATCGACTGGTAGTCGATTCTCACGCCCGGGTGCTGGGCCTGGTATTCGGTGACCCACTTCTGGTACAGCGGGTTGGGGAAGGTGGCCCCGGCCCCCTGCAGGCGGACGTCGGCCATGGCAGCGCCGCCGCCGAGGGCGACGAGGGCGACAGCGGCCTTAACGGATTTGCTGGACCCCATATAGGCCAGCGACAGAATCACGCGTTTGATCAGACTGAGCATGGTCGGTTCTCCTTCGAGGTCCGAAGGCTAAACCGGGATTGTTAGTTCCGCGTGAAGGCGAGTTGTGGAGTTGAGAAAGTTGGGTGCGGAGTTAGAGGTTGATCGGTTGATGAGTTGATCAGTGGCCGCTCGCGAACTACGAATCGCCACTGATCAACTCATCAACCGATTCACCGATCAACTCACACCGCGTGCAAATGCCGAATGATCCGGCCGCTTTGGACGTAGACAATGTCCTCGGCGATGTTCGTGCAGTGGTCGCCGATGCGCTCGAGGTTCTTGGCCACCATGATGGTGCTGAGATCGCGATTGGCGCGGTGTTCGTTTTCCAGGCTGCTGAGCGAGTCGGTGATGATCTGGTGGTACAGGGCGTCGAGCACGTCGTCGCCCTTCAGCACCTGCTGGGCCAGCTCTAACTCGTTGAGATTAAAGGCGTTAATCGTGTACCGCAGCGTAGCGACGGCGGTGTTGGCCATCAAGCGCAGGTCGGTGCTGACGAGGTAGTCGCCCATGCTGGCCAAGAGCGGCACGCGCTGGGCGATGTTGACCGCGCAGTCGGCGATGCGTTCGAAGTCGCCGTTGACCTTGATGATGGTGGTAATCAGCCGCAAGTCGCCGGCGGCGGGCTGGTAGCGGGCCAGCAGGTCGATGGCCTGCTTTTCAATGTGAACTTCTTCTTCGTCAATGCGGTTATCGAGCTCGACGGCCTGACGGGCGAGGTCGGTGTCCAGATGGACGATGCTCTCGACGCTCTGGTCGACGATCTGCTGAACGAGGGCGGTCATCCGCGCCACGCGGCCGCGAAGGGAATCGAGCAGGTCTGTGAACTTCATCGACATCTCGTCATGCCCTTTCGCCAGGTCCTCTTGGCCTAACCGAATCGCCCGGTGATGTATTCTTCGGTCTGTTTGTTCGTCGGATTGGTGAAAATCGTGCCGGTTTCGTCGTATTCGATCAGTTTTCCGAGATAGAAGAACGCCGTGCGGTCGCTCACGCGGGCGGCCTGGTGCATGTTGTGGGTCACGACGATGATCGTGACCAGGTTTTTCAGGCTGACGATCAGATCTTCGATCTTGGCCGTGGCGATGGGGTCGAGGGCCGACGCCGGCTCGTCCATCAGCAGCACGCTCGGCCGCGTGGCTAGCGCACGGGCGATGCAGACCCGCTGCTGCTGGCCGCCCGACAAGCTCAGGGCGCTGCTGTGCAGACGGTCTTTGACTTCATCCCACAGGGCGGCCTTACGCAGACAGTCTTCGACGATCGCGTCCAGTTCCGGACGGCGGCGCACGCCCTGCAGGCGCGGGCCATAAGTGATGTTCGCGTGGATACTTGTGGGGAACGGGTTGGGCTTCTGGAACACCATCCCCACCTGCCGGCGGAGCGTGACCAGGTCGACGCCGGGGGCATAAATGTTCTGCCCGCCGATGCTCAGTTCGCCCTTCATGTGGCAGCCGCGGACCATGTCGTTGATGCGGTTGATCGACCGCAGGAACGTGCTTTTGCCACAACCGCTCGGCCCGATGAAGGCCACCACTTCGTTCGCCGCCACGCCGAGCGAAACCGATTTGATCGCCTCGACCGCGCCGTAGAACACGCTGACGTTCTTGGCCTCGATCAGGGCCGTCCGCGGCGCATCGACCGCGGGCACGGCGACAGCGGCGGCGGGCGTGGGGAGCGGGGCGATAGCGGGCCGGGTTGCGGTAATCATTGCCTGCAAGCAGCCTAGCGTCGCTTGCGGCCCGCACCAAGGCATTTATGAAAACTTAACGAAGCCCGACCACGCCCGCGACCAGCACGGCCGCGGCACCGAAAAACATCCCGACCTGAAGCAACGAGGAAACGACATCGAAAGGGCCAACCGGCATGGGAACTCCGTTCACAGAAGTGACGGCCGCTGCGCCCTTTGCGGGCGTGGGTCCGTCACAAGCAGAGGTCAGCCGGGCGCTCCGCACCCGCTCGCCCGAACATCCGTGGGCGGCCGTCTCCGCAGGAGTCTCATCGGCAGGCGCGGGCGGAACACTGCAATGCGTTTGGCGGGTGATCTCCCAAAGGCTAACGGCCTCTGGTCCCCTCTCCCGGTATGGCCGGGAGAGGGTAGGGTGAGGGCCGAGCGACGAACGAGGCGGATCGGAGCCATCGATTATCGACGGCCAAACGACTTACGGCGTTTTAAGTGGCCCGACGCTCGGAACGTGCCGGTCGAAGCCCTCACCCTACCCTCTCCCGGCCATACCGGGAGAGGGAACTCCGCACCGTTTTCATGAGTCCGAAAGCTACTTCTTCTTCGGCTGGCGGCGCGGCTCTTTGCCTTTGCCGCGGGCCTTGGAGCGTTGGCTGCGTTTGACCGCGCCTTCCTTGAACGCCGGCTTGCCTCGGGCGGCCGGGCGTTCTTCGCCGGTGCTGGTGAGCGGGCGGCCGTCCTTGCCCTTTTTGGCCGGAACGCTGTTGCGGCCACGACTTAGGATCTCGTCGACCCGCAGCATCAATTCCCGGCGGGGCAGGTCGACGTTCATGATCGTGACCTTGGCCACGTCGCCGATGCGGATCTGCTGGCCGGTGCGCTGGCCGCGGATCATGCCGCTCTTTTCGTCCACGTCCCACCAGTCGTCCATCAACTCTGTGTAACGGATCAGGCCTTCGACCATGTAGGTCTGCAGCTGCACGAAGATGCCGAAGTTGGTGACGCCCGCGACGGTGCCCGTAAACTGTTCGCCGATATGGTTTTGCATCAGCTCCAGCAGCTTCACCTGGCGCAATTCACGCTCGGCGTCTTCGCTGCGGCGTTCGGTGTAGCTGATGTGCCGGCCGGTCTGCGTGACCTCGTCCAGGGTCGGAACGCCTTCTAAGACGATCTTTCCCTTGGGTTTAGCCACCGGGCCGTCGGTGAAGTCAGCCTTGATGGCGGCGAAGAACGCGTCCATCAGGCGGTGGATCGTCAAATCCGCGTAGCGACGGATCGGGCTCGTGAAGTGCCCGTAGTGCAGGCTCGCTAAAGCGAAGTGGCCAACGATCTTAGGGCTGTATTCGGCGCGGCTCAGGCTGCGCAGCACGGCCAGGTTGATCGAAAACGCCTCCGGCCGCCCTTTCACCTTGGCCAGCAGGGCCTGCATCGCATGGCGGTCGACGACTTCCGGCAGCGGGTGCCCGACGACGCCGGCGAAATGCTTCAGGCGGGCCGAGCCTTTTTCGTCCGGTTCCGGGTGGGTGCGGCGCAGGAACGGGACGTTGATGGAATCGAGCAGGCGGGCGACGGCCTCGTTGGCCTCGACCATGAACATCTCGATGAGTGTGTGCGTGAAGCTTTCGTCTTCCGGCACCGCGTCCACGACCTTGCCGTTCTCGTCCAGGACCAGTTCCATCTTCGGTAAGTCCAGCGACAGCTGCCCCGCCGCCTGGCGACGCTTCTGGATCTGCTTCGACAGCGTGTTCATGTCGGCCAGCAGGCCCAGGACTTCGTCAGAATAGTCTGACCGCTTCTTCGGGCCGTCGGTGTGGTAAATCTCTTCCTTGCCGTCAATTAGGTCTTGGGCCTCTTTGTAGCGAAGGCGTTTGGCGCTGTTGATGATCGTGTTGCTGAAGCGCGTGCGGATGGGCTTGGCTCTTTCGTCCAGCACGATGAACGCGCTTTTGCACAGCCGCGGCACGCCTTCCATCAGGCTGCAGATGCCGTTGCTAAGCACTTCCGGCAGCATCGGGATGACCTTGCCGGGGAAATAGGTGCTGTTGCCGCGCTCGTAGGCTTCCAGATCAAGCGCGGAACCCACGGGCACGAAATGACTTACGTCGGCAATGTGCACGCCGAGTTCCCAATAGCCGTCTTCGGTCTTGGTCAGGCTGATGGCGTCGTCGTAGTCTTTGGCGTCGTCGGGGTCGATGGTGCAAACCACTTCGTTCCGCATATCGTAGCGGTTGCCGAAGTCTTTCGTGGCCTTGAACTTAGCCAACGCCTCAGACGCCTGGTCCTTCACTTCCTGCGGGAACTCGCCGGGCAGACCGTAGGCGACGATGACGGTTTTAAGGTCGACGTCCTTATCCCCTTCTTCGCCAAGGACTTCGCTGATGACGCCGGTGGCGGCCAGATCGATGGTGGCGAACTCGGTGACTTCGACGACGACCTTGGTGCCTTCCTTGATGTACTTCGTGGCGGCGTCGGGGGTGTAGATCGGCTCGATCAGGTTGTTGCCGTCGGGCAGGACGCACCACTGGCCGTCCTTTTTCGCCAGGCTGCCGACGAAGCGGGTGTGCTTGCGCTCCAGCACCTCGGCGATCCGGCCGTTGATCATCTCCTTGCCGTCGCGCATGTTACGGCTGATGACGGTGGCCTTGACGATGTCGCCGGTGATGGCGCCGGGGGCGTTCTCGCGCTCGCCGATGTACAGGTCTTCGCCGCCGTTCGGGTCGAGCGGGATGACGAAGCCAAAGCCTTTGCGGTTCTGACGATACGTGCCGACGACTTCCGACGGCTTGGGGCCGTTGGGTTTCGGCGCGGCGGCCTTGGGCGCAGTGGATTGATCGCCGGAGGACTGATCGCCTAGGGACTGGCCGCCGGCGGCCTTCGGCCGACTGGCGCGGGCGGACTGGGCGGGGGCGGCGGACTTGTTGCCGGCGTTTTTTCGGCCGGAAGATGCGGTTGGCAAAACGAGGGTTCCTTTATTGAGCAGCACCCGCTTGTCGGCAATGAGCTGCTTGAGCACGTCGCGAAAGGCGGGGTATCGGTCGTCAGCGGCTTCGTTCATCCGCTTGGCAAGCTGCCGGGGACGAGCCGGACGGTTCGGCTGGGCTTGTATCGCTTCTAAAATTCGTCCGACAAGCGGATCGGCCACAATACGCCATTATAGCGCTCACCCGGCCCGGTTGCACGCGCCAAGCGCAAAATCAGGGCCGGCCAATTCATAAGCACCGAGTCATAAGCACAGAGGCGAGGGCTGACAACATCAACGGCCACATAGCGGCAGCCGGCGTGCCCCAACGGGTCAGACGAAGTCGCACGCCTTGTCCAGCGCCGCCGCCAGCCGGCGTTCGTACTCCCGGGCCGGCACGTACACGCAGCCGAACTGCTTCATATGGCCGGTGACCATCTGCGTGTCCAGCAGCACGTAACCCTTGGCCCGCAACCGTTCTACGAGATGCACCAAACAGACTTTGGACGCGTTCGGCACGAGGTGGAACATCGATTCGCCGAAAAAAGCCGCGCCCAGCGAGACGCCGTACAGCCCGCCGACCAGCGTCCCGTTCTGCCAGGCTTCGACGCTGTGGGCGTAGCCGGTGCCGTGAAGTTGGGTGTAGCTCTGGATCAGTTCCTCGCCGATCCAGCCGCCGCTGGTTTCGGACCGCGGCGCGTCGCGGCAGGCGCGCATGACGCCGGCGAAATCGGAATTGACGCGGATCTCAAACCGCTGCTGCCGCACGAGTTGGGCCAACGTTTTGGGGCAATGAAACCGGTCCAGCGGCAGCAACCCGCGTGGGTCGGCGGTATACCAGCGCGTGACGCCGTCGGCGTCAGTCATCGGAAACGCGCCGCTGGCGTACGCCCGGAGCAAGGTCCGGGGACTCAAGTCCACACTGGCCACGCCGCGAAGTGTACCGTTGCGACGGCCGGGCACGCTATGGACGCGTCACCCACCCGCAGCGCGGGACGTTCAACAAAGAACACTTTTGCGTCGCCCGCACCGTCCCTCGTATTCTGCAAGGATGACCTTATCCGTAGAGCCCGACGCGGTGGATCGCAGGCGTACCGCCGTTTTTTACAAGGTCTACGCTTCGCGCGTCACACTGCGTGAGTTTTGGTGGGAAACCAAGCTGCTGATATGGGTCGCACTGATCATCAAGTTGTTCCGGCTAAACCCGCGCGGCTCCACCGATGACCTCGCCGTCGATTCGCTTCGGCCGTTTCGCGTCGACGAAAGCCGGATCGCCCCGGACGCGCTCTCCCGGTTCGCTCCCACGCTCGAAACACTGCGGCGTCTCGGCTTCGGCGACATCATCTGGTTCGACCAGGACGATCCATTCCAAGCCACGCATAACACCGTAGCGGTAGTCCTGCACAGCAGCGGTCGCGCCTGGGCGCGGGTCCAGCAACGGGCCAACTTCGGTCGCGTGCCCGCCAAGGTGAAGTTCTTCACTACCTTTGTGTCTCCCACCACCGGGGGCTACATCGTCACTGGCAACGGCCGCCATGACATGGCTTGGCCCGACACACACGACACCGTGCGACTCCGTGGAACGGCCGTCGATGAAGTCTGGGCCCTCCATCAAAACCGTCTTACTGCGGCAGTTCAGACTGTTTCGCCCGCCGATCTTGAAGCCGCGGTCGAAGCGCATCACGTCAGCCTGCGCGACTTCCATCTAGGCCGGGGAGTGTTCCAGCCGCTCGGGGACGAGGAGTTCCTGCTGTCGCCTTTCGCTCACTCCCCGGCCCCGGCAACGCCGCCGGCGATCGAAGGTGACACAGATCATCCTGCTCCGGCCGCCCAACCTGATCTGATGGAAGTCGCGACGCTAACGGAACTGCAGCGTCTGCAGACTAAAAAGGCCAATTGGCGATTCAGCTTGGTCCTGCTGGCCTTGTCGGCCCTGCTGTTCGTCTATTTCGCCCGGCGCGGCGACGCCGAGCAAGGGTGGGAATATGTCGGCATCATCGTCGGCGTGCTGCTGGTCCACGAACTAGGCCACTACCTCGCGATGAAGTTGTTCGGGTACCGCAACCTCCGCATGTTCTTTATTCCCGGATTCGGGGCCGCTGTCTCCGGACGCCACTACAACGCGCCGGCGTGGAAGAAGATCGTCGTCAGCCTGATGGGCCCGATTCCGGGCGTCCTGATCGGCACCGGCTTGGTCGTCGCCTCCTACCTCCATGGCAACGACCTGTGCTACCGCATCGGCATCATGGCGCTGATCCTCAACGGTTTTAACCTGCTCCCGGTCCTGCCGCTGGACGGCGGCTGGGTCGCACACGCCGCCCTGTTCGCCCGGCACCCGACACTGGATATCGGCTTCCGCCTCGTCACCGCCGTCGCAATGATCGGCCTCGGCTTTATTGTGCCTGGCGCGCGGGTGCTGGTCATCCTCGGCATTGTCAGCCTCATTGCCCTGCCGGCGGCCGGCAAACTGGCGCGCATCGTCAAGGAACTGCGCGCCTTGCCCGACCTCGGCGTGTCGCCGGACGATCAATCGATCCCGACGGAGACTGCCCGTGTCATTCTCGCTCGCGTTCGCGAGCGGTTTAAAATGAATCTGAACCCGAAGCTGGCCGCGCAGCATGTGGCCAGCGTGTTCGAATCCCTCAACGCCCGCCCGCCGTCGGTCGGGGCGACCTTGGGGCTGCTCACCGTTCACGTAGCGGGCTTCGGCTTGGCATTCGTCGCCAGCGTGGCCGCACTGGCGCTGAATTACCGGGGCCTGTCACCGGACACACCGCAGTACGCCGTCAGCGCCGGGCAGATCGAAACCCGCGGCACGCAGCTCACGCCGAACCAGAACCTGGTCATTGCCCGTTTCAAGAGCAATGATGACGCCGTCGCCGCTCTCGTCGCGCTACCGTCCGACCGACGGGTAAGCCGCTTCGGTCAGACGCTGCTGGTCGGCTTTTCTTCCGCCGACACTCCCGCCCAACGCGAGTTATTCGACGCCTATGAGAAGCGGGCCGAGGACGTGTTCGTATCGAACCAGCAGATGCGCGCGTACGTGGAATTGCGCTTCAAATGGCCCGACACGCCCGCCGCGCGGCAGACGTTTGACGATTTGGCGGCGTACTTGCAACTAAGCGATTGGGCTCTCACCCCGCCGTGGGCGTCCGAAGCCGATTGGCCGCCCGCACGCCGGGAAGTCGACACGCCGCTACGTCGACTCGTGACGGAACTACAGAAGAGGCCGGACCTGGAGAGCAGCATCGACTCCTGGAAACAAGTGAATGCCGCCCAGCGCCGCGGTGACGCCGCCGAGGCCGAACGCCTGGAGGCCGAGCAGCAACAGAAAGCCGAAGACATCCAGCGCCAAGGCGACGCACGACTGGAAAAGCAATTCGGCCACGCAGACCTGATCCGGCAGTGGGCTGATATCCGGTCGGTTAAGGACTTCAGTCGAAAGGAAGAGCGGTACAAAAACGAAATCGCCCCTCGCCTCGGACAATGGCCACGCGATAAGCCCGATGACCTGCTCGTTAATGGGGGCCACGCAATTGCTGTCCCGGAGCTCGACCACATCGTCGGCTGCCAACTCGCCAAAGCCGACACTGGTCTGCTCGCCCTTACTCGCTGGCTTATCGCCGAAGGCGCGACCGACATTCGTTATCACATCACCAGTTTGACGATCAGCGAGCTTGACGAGCTAGACTAAATTGTTGCGGGATCGAGACACTAAACCTGCCGCTGCCCGACAAACCGGGCCAAGGCGGCGAGTCGGCTACCTCGTTGATTGAGCGACGCGAGCGCATCTAATGCCGCGTCGATTTGCTCGGCGGCGGCGCGCTTCGACGCCTCCAGTCCGATCAGCCGCGGGTACGTGTTTTTGCCGCGGCCGGCGTCTTTGTTCGTGGCCTTGCCGAGCTGCTGGGGCGTGGCGGTTTCGTCGAGGACGTCGTCGGTGATCTGGAACGCCAGGCCGAGGCGGTCGCCGTAGGCGGTGACGGCGGCTAGCGTCGCGGCGTCGGCGCCGGCGGCGATCGCGCCCAAACGGCACGCGCCGGTGAGCAGCGCGCCGGTTTTCAAGCGGTGTATCGCTTGCAGGCCGGCGAGGTCGAGCGTCTGGCCTTCGCCGGCCATGTCCAGGACCTGGCCGCCGATCATGCCGGCGGGGCCGGTGGCGCGGGCCAGTTCGGCGACGAGCGGCCCCACGCGGTCGGCGGGGGCGCGGCGGGCCAGGGTTTCGAACGCCAGCGTCATCATCGCGTCGCCGGCCAGGATGGCGACGGCCTCGCCGAACACCTTGTGGTTCGTCGGGCGGCCGCGGCGCAAGTCGTCGTCGTCCATCGCGGGCAGGTCGTCGTGGACGAGGCTGAACGTGTGGATCAGTTCAATGGCCACGGCGGCGGCGAGCGCGCCGGCCAACGCGGCCGGTCGTGTCGACGGGCGCGGCGGCGGGCTGCCGCGCGGGCCCGGCGGCGGCGGGTTCGGCTCGTGGAAGACGGCGTCAAAGGTTTCCAGCACCAGCGCCGGCCGCAGGCGTTTTCCGCCGGCGTCGAGGCTGTAACGCACCGCTTCGATGATCCGCGCGGGCGCACCGGTTTGCTGCGCCAACAGCGTGTCGAACGCCGTCGATAACGTCGCGGCGTGGGTGGCGAGAATCTGCGGGACGCTGGCGGACATGGCGATCACTCGTCCGCGTCCGGGTCGATCGCGTTCGTCGTCGGCGACGCGGGCGTGCCGTCGGGATTTTGCAGCTTCTCGATCTGCTGCTCGGCCCGGCCGAGTACGCCGCGGCAATATTGGATCAGCGCGTTGCCCCGTTCGTAGCGAACGAGCGATTCTTCGAGCGGCACTTCGCCGCGCTCCATTTCGGCGAGAATGCGTTCGAGTTCGCCGATGGCGTCTTCAAAACTCTGCGGTTGGGTCGATTTCTTGGCCATGCGATGCGGGCGATTGTACCGGCGGGGACGCTATTACGTCGATCCGCTTTTGCCGACGCCGCACCAGCAGGCCGCCGGGATAGTGCTGACGCGGCGATTGCGACGTGT
>DASVSC010000103.1:0-5681 GCA_036388295.1 Tepidisphaeraceae bacterium
GACACGGCCGGACGTGTCGTCGCCGGTCCGCTGCACCTCGAACAGACCCGCGCCGATGTGCCCGACCGTATTACAGCCGATCAGCATGGCGTCACCGGCCCCGTCGCGGATCGCCTCGTAAACGTTCCGCAGAATCTCGGCGTTCGTGAGCGTCCGGTGCGCGAAGTGCCATCCCGGTTCGGCCAGTTGTGACCCCATCTGAAAGCCCCAGCGGCCCAATGCGTCCCAGGTCGAAAAGTCGTGCTTGATCAGGTCAAAGCCCCACGCGTGCATGCGGTAAACGTCCTGGCGAATGGATTCAATGTTCTCGGCGAGCGTCAGATCAAGCGCCTTTTCCTCCGTCGTCTGCGGGCCGGCGCGGAGACGACGCGGGTCGGTGACGGTGGTCAAGGCCGTCGGGCGGATCCAGATGCCCGGCCGCACGCCGGTCTTGCGGATCGCCTCGGCCAATCTGGGCATGTTCGGGAACTTGTCCGGCCGACCGGCGACCCACGGCCCGCCCGGACAAACACTTCCCGGCGACCAGCCGGCGTCCACCACGCAGAACGGCCGATTCGCATGGCCGCGGGCAAGGTCTGCCAGCAGATTGGCGTCTCTGATCACCTGATTGGCGTCGAAGTTTCGGCCGTAGGCGTAGTACCAGTTGTTGTTGCCGCACACCGGCGCGCCGGCCAGACGCGGCTTTTCGCACATCGCACGACACAACCGGCGGATCGTCGCCATCGGCGTCTCGCCTGCGGTTGATTTCGCCGCGACCACGGTCGCGGCTGCGATGAGGCGGTCGCCCGGCAGGCTGGGCATCCCGCCGTTGTGCAGATCGAGCCAGAGCGTCACCCCCGCAGGATCGGCGGTCCAGAAACACATGGCGGCCGGCTGGGTTTTTACGCCGACCGCGAGCGTTTGTCTTGATTCCGGGTCGTGCACCGCCAGGTACCACGGCAGTACGCGTTCCGGTTGTGCCGATCGCCACTGCAAGTCGCCGTAGCCGCGCTCCCAGGCGTCGCCGAGATAAAGCGCCTGGTCCGGAAAACTGCCGGCCCAGCGGATCGCAACCCGCGCGATCGGCGACCGCGGCGCGTGAACCGAGACGGCGGTAGTTCCGGACGACCGGGCAAGGGTGACGGTGACGTCGTGATGATGCCAATCGTCGCCTTGCCGCTCGCAGGCGGAGCCGTTAGGCGTGCTGTCGCCAAAGACGCGGACGTGAATCGGGGCCTCTGTATTGATGTTCAAACGCATGAAGTTCGTCCTCCAATACCGAGCCGCTGCGACCGCCCCGCTAGTGTGCCGTCAGCGTTTGCGAAGCGCGCTGTAGCACGGGGAGTTGCTTCACACTCTTCGGCAACTCAAAGTCGATGTCTTCGCGGACCAGTTCGCGGGTTTCGACTTCGCCTCCGAATTCGGCCTTCAGGCGTTCGAGAAGTTCCTGGACAAGGTGATCGGGCGCGCTCGCGCCGGCGGTGACCATGACGCCTTTGACGCCGGCGAGCCATGCTGGGTTTAGCTCGCTCGCGTAGTCAATCAGGTAGCCGCGTTTGCCGGCTTCGACGGCGCGGTCGACGAGGCGTTGGCTGTTGCTGCTGTTCTGGCTGCCGATGACCAGCACCACGTCCACGTCCGGCGACCACGCACTCACGGCGTTCTGGCGGTTCGTGGTGGCGTAGCAGATGTCGTCCTTTTCCGGGTGACGGATCGTCGGGAACCGTCGCTTGAGCACGTCGATTACCTTCGTGGCGTCGCTGACGCTGAGCGTGGTCTGCGTAACAAACGCCAGCTTGGTTTCCGGCGGGAACGTCAGTTGCTCTGCTTCCTCGGCCGATTCGACGATCAGGATGCTGTTGGGCGCTTCGCCGACGGTGCCGACGGCTTCGTCGTGGTTGTGATGGCCGACGAAGATGATCGTGTAGCCGTCGCGGGCGTAGCGGACGACCTCGGCGTGCACCTTGTGCACCAGCGGGCACGTGGCGTCGACCTCGTACAGCCGGCGGTTCTTCGAATTGGATCGAATGGCGGGCGAGACGCCGTGGGCGCTGTACACCACCAGGCCGTTCTCGGGCACTTCGCCGATGGTGTCGACGAAGACGACGCCGCGAGCTTTGAAGTCTTCGACGACGTGCTTGTTGTGGACGATCTCGTGGAAGACGTAGACCGGCGGGCCGACGCGCGTGAGGACTTCGTTGACGACGTCGATCGCCATGTTGACGCCGGCGCAGAAGCCGCGGGGGTTGGCCAGGATGACTTTCATTCGCGGTCCATTATCGCAGGTTCGGTCCCGTTCGTGTAGGGGCGACCTTTTGGTCGCCCCTACACGAACCTCTCATCGGGTCAGGCGTCGCGGCTACAGCCCGACCTCGTCCAGCGTGCGGTCCAGGTTGAAGGCCGCACTAATCAGGGCCAGGTGGGTGAACGCCTGCGGGTAGTTGCCGAGGGCTTCGCCGGCCAGGCCGGTTTCTTCGGAGAACAGGCCGAGGTGATTGCCGTAGCCGAGCATTTTTTCGAAGATCAGCCGGGCCTGGGCCAGTTTGGCGCGGTCGCTTTTGCCGGCGCGGGTGAGGGCTTCGACCAGCCAGAACGTGCACATGTTGAACGTGCCTTCGGCACCGGCCAGCCCGTCGTCGAATCCGGTTTCGCCCGCCGTGGGATGATGGCCGGCGACGTTGTAACGGTAGACCAGGCTGTCGGACAGAAGGCCGCCATGGGCCGGGTCGCGGCAGATCGCTTCCAGGGTGCTGAGCATTCGCGGGTCGTTCGGGCCCATGAAAAAGACCAACGGCATCAGCAGCGTGGCCGCGTCCAGGTCTTCCGCCCCGTAACGCTGCACGAACGCGTTTTGCTGGGGGCTCCAGCCCTTTTCCATCACTTCCAGGTAAATCTCGTCGCGCACCGCAGTCCACCGCGCGCGGTTGGCGGGCAGTGATCGCTTGTCCGCCAGCCGCAGGCCACGGTCGATGGCAACCCAGCACATGAACTTGGAATAGACGAAATGCTTCGCCCCGCCGCGGCTTTCCCAGACGCCGTCGTCGGGCCGTTTCCAGTTGTCGCAGACCCAGTCGACGAGCTTCGAAAGCTGCGCCCATAAGTCGTACGAGATGGGCGTGCCGTACTTGTTGAACAGGTAAACGCTGTCCATGAGTTCGCCGTAGATGTCGAGCTGCAACTGCTTGGCTGCGCCGTTGCCGATGCGGACGGGGCCGGACTTGCGGTAGCCTTCGAGGTGATCGAGGGTGATTTCGTTCAGCTGGTGCTCGCCGTGCAGGCCGTACATGATTTGCAGCCCGCCGTCGGCCTCGCGCTCGTGGCAGCGCTGTTCCAGCCAGCCCATGAAGGCCGCCGCTTCGTCCGTGAAGCCCAGGCGCAGCAGCGCGTACAGGGAGAACGACGCGTCGCGAATCCATACGTAGCGGTAGTCCCAGTTGCGCGGGCCGCCGATGTGTTCGGGCAAGCTGGTCGTGGGGGCGGCGACGATAGCGCCGGTGGGCTCGAAGGTCAGCAGCTTCAGCATCAACGCCGACCGCTGCACCGTCGTGCGCCAACGGCCTTTGTATTTGCACTTCTTGATCCAGCGGTGCCAGTAGTCGATCGTGTCCTGCAGCAGCTCACGCTCAACGTCGGGGTCGAGCACTTGCGCGCCCTGGTGTGGCGCGTCCAGCGGGCGCAGGGCGAACGTCACGCGCTGGCCCTGCTTCAGTTGCAGGGTGGTTTGGACGCCACGGCCGTTTTCGGTGGGCTGTAATTCGCAGTTCGTGTTGAGTTCAATTTCGAGTCGGCTGCTGCGGAACACCGCCCCGCACGGCAGCAGTTCCACCGTGTGCGAATCCCGCGCGTAATCGAATGCGGGGCAGCATTCCATTTTGATCGGCACGGAGCCGCGGATCATCTCGACGTGCCGGATGAGTTGGCGGAAGCCCGGCTCGCCGCGTTTCTTGCTGACGGGCATGTAGTCCACGACTTCGACCACGGCCTCGTTGCCCAGGAACCGCGTGATCAGCACGTTCGTGTCCGGCCAATAGACCTGCCGGCTGGTCACATTCTTGAGGGCAGGCGACACGCGGAAAAAGCCGCCCTTTTCGTCGTCCAGAATCCGGCCGAACACGCTCGGGGAATCGAAATGCGGAAGGCAGAGCCAGTCGATCGACCCGTTCCGGCCGACCAGCGCCGCCGTGTGCATGTTGCCGATCAGGCCGTAATCTTCGATGGGCAGGTAAGGCATAGGATGAGTTTAGCCGGCGAACCGACGTATCGTTGAATTCGCCGTCGCGCGACGTATGGTGCGTTCGTCACACCGGGAGCTTTACGATGGCCGACCTGCAGCCGTTTCGTGCGATTCGCTATAACGCCAGCGACGTGTCCGCCCTGATCGCCCCGCCGTACGACGTGCTGGACAAGGCCGGTAAAGAGGGACTGCTGGCGCGAAGCGACCGGAACGTCGTCGCGATCGACTTGCCGTTCCTGCCCCCCAAAACGCTCGGCCCGGCGGCCGTTTATGAACAGGCGGCCGCGACGCTGCAGGCGTGGCTGGCGGACGGAACGCTGACACAGGACGCGAAGCCGGCGCTATACGCGTATTCCCAGACGTTCGACATGCGTGGCCGCACGTTCGAGCGCCGCGGCCTGATCGGGCTGGTGCGACTGGAAGCGTTTTCCACGCCGTCGGCACCGACGCAGATCGTGCCGCACGAGAAAACGTATCCCGGCCCGATCGAAGACCGCTTGCACCTGATGCGGGCGACCGGCGCGCAGCTTTCGCCCATCTTCGGCCTGTTCCCGGACGAAGACGGCAGCCTCACCGCCCGGCTGCACGACGGGCTCGGCGCGCCGGCGGCGCAGGGAACGCTAGACGGCGTGGTGAACAAGCTGTGGCCGGTCACGAATGAAGGCGTTCAGGGCCAGGTGATCGGAGCGATGAAGACGAACAAAATCTACATCGCTGACGGCCATCACCGTTACACAACGGCCTTGGCGTACAAGCACGAACTGGAGGCGAAGCACGGCGGCCCGCTGCCGGCGGATCATCCGGCCAACTTCTGCCTGTTCGTGCTGGTGAGCATGCACGACCCCGGCTGCGTGATTCTGCCGACGCACCGCATCGTCGGCGGCTTGAAGTCGTTCGACATCGCCACGCTGCGCACGAAGCTGAGCGGCGTCTTCGCGGTCGACGACATCGACGGCGATGAGAACGCCATGGCCAGCTTCGAAGACAGCCTGGCCAGTGACCCGTACCCGGCCTTCGGCCTGTTCGACGGCACGTCGCGCCGCATGTACCTCCTGCGCCTGACGAAGCCGGACGTGCTGCACGCGTACGAGCCGAACCAGTCAGCGGCGTGGCGCGGCCTCGACGTGAGCATCCTGCGGCGCTACCTGCTCGACGAAATCATCGGCCCCACGTTCGCGGCCGGCCGCGAGATGACGCTGGCGTACACTGCCGACCCGACGCGCGTGCCATTGATGACGGACGGCACGAATTATCAAATCGCCCTGCTGCTTCGACCGACGCCGTTGGAGGCGCTGCGCCAACTCGGCGACGTCGGCGAAGTAATGCCGCAGAAAAGCACGTACTTTTATCCGAAAGTGGCGACGGGGTTGACGATGAACCCGCTGGGGTGAAAGCATTGGCCGCGGGTGTGAACCCGCGCGAACACCTCTCGACGTTCAATACGTTCTCGCGATCCGAACCGTGTTCG
>DASVSC010000104.1:0-36102 GCA_036388295.1 Tepidisphaeraceae bacterium
GGGTCCACATGTTAAAGACCTTCGCGGTTCCCCGGTAAATTAGTTTCGAAGGCAGCTGGTCACAGACCGGACAAGTGAGCTTCAAGCTGGCAACCTGTTGCGGTGTCAGGATGACTTGCTTGTATTGCTCGATCGAATGGAGTGATGATTGGCCGGGATTCCAGACGCTGTAGCACTCGGCACAGTGCGGACGCGCCCGGTACTTATAGAGCGTCGTCTCAATCTGACACCATGCCACGCTCATCAGGTCTTCGGTGGTTCGGTCGCCAATGCAGAGTTTATTAAGCTGGTGTGTGACGATGACCTTGTAGATCAGTTCGTCGGCGTGGCTCATGATCTGGTTGCGAAGTTCTATGCTGGTGCAGCCCGTCCAGTAGTATCGGGTGAGCAGTTGCTCGACTGCGTTGTTGTCGAAGTAGAGCTTTCTGCCGGGAGGGTTGGGAGCTTCAACGATCGCTGGAATGGTCATGAATTATTTACAACCGTCCATCGACCCGCTGGCGAGCCACGATGACAGAGTTATTCGTCCCCTACCGGTGCCCGCGTCACGTAGAACTCGCCGGACGTCAGGACAATCTCATCTGTCAGGCTTCGTAACACATAGTTCGCTTCCATTATCCGGTCGGTCTGGGTGCTGCTGATCTGAACCGAGACAGTCGTTCCGGCGGACATGTCCACCGTAATTAGATTCGGTTCCCCGCCGTCATCAATCTGGAAGTGTGTGCCGCACTTACTGTAGACGATGAACCGCAAGTCTTTCCCGGCGAGGTCGACTGCATTCCCGGCCGCGTCTACGAGGTTGGCAAATGCGATGACGTTGGCCGTGGATTGGTAGACTTCCACGAATCCGTCGTGGACCTTCGGACTGACCGGCTCGCTCGTGATTGGCTGGACGGCGATGCTGAAGGAACTGTCGTTACCTAGGGTGATTTCCTCGCTCCCGATCGGTTCGTCCGAGGGCAGAGCCATTGTGACGAGCTGGAAGTAGGTGACGTTGTAAACACCATCAGGCAAGCCATCAGGCCAAGGTGCCGAATGCCACCGCGAAGCGGCCGGTGACTCGCCCAGGTTGATCCCGCAATACTGATGCTCCACCGGGCGGAAGTCGAGATAGCTCGGGCTGTAAGCCAGCCCCGTCGCCTTATCGCTGATGATCGCGTAGACGTTCACGCCGGCCGGAACGCCGATGACTTGAAGAATCGGCATTAGCTACTCCCGCCGGGCAGGGAGTCCGGGTTCGGTTCTAAGTCTGGTTCAGGCTGCGGCACGGCCGTCACGGTTATCGAGCCATCCGCGTTGACGACGTAGGAGAAAGCGTCGGGGATGCTTTTCAGGCGGTCGGCCTTGCCGCTCACGGCCAAGGTGGTGCTGCTGGCTAGGAGCAGCGGATAGGCGTCGGTGCCCAATGCCTCTGCGATTTCGATTGGGTTGACTTCGCCCTTCCACCACAGGTCGTAGTTGAGGTCATACTCGGAGGCGACCATGTTGCTGATCCGCCGTGCCGAGGCCCGCATCCGATCGGCGATGACCTGTGCGGGTGTGCGGCTGTCTACGTTGTTGTCGAATACTCCCATGGCCTGCCTTTATCGAAGTAAAGTGATCGCTAGATTCCTACAAGCTCTACGGTCATTTCAGCGGCCCCGACGAAGATCGTCCCGGCACTGTCGATATATGCGTACATCCGGATCTGGTCGCCGGCGTTGAACACGGCCTTGCGAACATTGATCGATCCCTCACGGTTGCCGTTCGTGGACGCCCATAGGAACCAAGGCCCGTCAATATTGCTTGAATGAACGCCCTGTCCGTAGCTGATGCCAGACGGGTAGCCGTCGTTGACACGTAGCTTGGTGGTAATTTCATAGACGCCCGTCACGGGCACCGTGTAGAAGTGTGTCGTGTTGCTAAAGTTCGAACCCAGGTCCGTCACCTTCGTCAGATTCACGGTCTGGAAGCCTGACGTGAAGTTCTGCCCGCCCATCGTGGCGACGCAGAACGCCTTGATATTCCCGCCCTTTTGATAGCCGACGATGTTGGCGTCTCCGTTCACGTCGAGCCGGGCCGTCGGTGCCTTCCCAATGCCGAGGTATCCGTTCTGATCAAGGTGTATGCCCCGATCGACGTTGTTATTGAGGGCGGTGTTGTTGTAAAGACTCACCGTGCCATAGCTGACAGTGTTGCTTTGGGTCAATCGGAATCCGTACACCCCGACTTGAAAGCTGTCGAATGTCCCGGCGGTGAGATTGGTAGTGCCACCCGCACAACTGATCGACCCCGCAGCGGAGATCGATCCTCCTAAACTCATTCCGTAGGTCGCATAAATATGACCGCCGACGTTCACCGGACCACCGCCGGGATTTAAGGCAAGCCCACAGTCGGAAGCGGAGTCCAGCGTTACGTAATTTGAGGACGATAGGGTAACGTCACCTAGACCATAGATATTGAGGTTCGTAGGTGAACTGATGTTCGCAAATACTACGCTTGTCGGCAGGTGTACGGCGTTGATCGTACCGCCGCTGATGTTCCCGGCGTTCAGTCCAGAAAGTTGTGAGCCGTCCCCCGAAAAGCTAAGGGCGTACAGACCTCCATCGAAGTAAACGTCGCCATCGCCATTGACCGTGAACCCCTTACTGTTAGCTGCCGTTTCGACACGGACACCCGAATAACCGCGAAGAACCGGTCCGTCGATGTTGTCGTCGTACCGCAGCGAGTGGTTCAGGTCGCCAAAGGACGACAGGTACAGGACGTAGTTGTTCAGCCCAAGCGGGCTAGCGAACTTCATGGAAGATTACCCGGTGATGGTGCAGCGATACTGAGCGGCCGTCGGAGCCGAGCCGAACTCCAACGTGATCGTGTTGACCGACGTCGCTTTCCAAGTGATGCCCACGTTCTCATAGGGGCTGTTCTTCTCGATCACTGCGACGTTGGAGATGTCGCGTGTGTTCAAGTTGTGGGTGACGACGATCGATGTAGCGGAGCCGTCGCCCACGTCCTGGGAGAACTTGGTCAGGAACCCGAGGTTGGCCTTGGCCCCCGCTGCGTCGGTCGCCCCGGTGCCGCCTTTGGCCACCGCGATGGTGTTGGCGTTCCAGGTGCCAGCGTTGACGGTGCCTAGTGTCGTGATGCTGGTCTGGCCAACGTAGTTCGCGTCGATGTCGATGCCCACACCTGTCACCGAGACCCGGTTAGTCGTGCCGACCGCCGACAGCACATTGCCCGACTTGGTCAGGCCGTTGCCGGCCGAGATCGAACCCGCCCCACTGAACTGACTGAAAGACAGACTACTGCCCGTAGCGGTGCCAATATCAAATGGATTGTTCGTGGTCAAAACAAAGCCGGCATCGGCATTAGTATTGCCTTCCTCGACGAAACAAAATGCACCCGAACTCACGCCATTGGCAGAGACCTGATTGGAGGAGGCGAAGTCTTTCGCTCGTGACCATACCCCATTATTTCCACTGCCGACCGCCCCTACCTTCCAGATGCCGTTCTGGGCTGCTGCTGTTTGGTTTTTCAGAAGAACGCGGTCGCCGACTGCCACGGTGATGCCGTCGATCGTATTGGGCATTCCGGAGAGTAGACCACTGGAGGTTTCTCCGTCTTCAGGATCGTAAGACCCCACGACGTTACCGATTGAAGCGACTCGAACGGATTCCTTGATGTCCAGCCCTAGAGCGTGGGCGTCGACATACTCCTTTGTAGCGGCGTCGCTATCGCTTGATGGATAGCCAAGATTGCTGATTCGTTGGTTGTTTAAGTTGAGGGCAGAGATCGGGTCTTCGAACTGATTCAATCGAAGACTGGTTACTGCCGAGTAAAAGTCCTCGATTGCGTCAATGGTTAAAGTACCACCGCTACCAGCGGATGTATGACTATGTATGGCGTTTTCGAACTGGTCGATGAACGGAGCTTGAAGTGTCGGAGTGATGCTAAGAACCGTGCTTCCGGTACCCGTTACACCGTTGGTAAGACCGGACGCATCTAACACCCCGCTAATCCAGCCGGCATTAAGCTTGCCCGACCCATCGGAGATCGGAATGGTCGAGACGGCGGCGACGGCCGAGGCCAACACGCCGTTGAGGTGCGTGGCATTGTTCCACCAGTTCGTGCCGTCGTAGACGCGGAACCGGCCTGGAGAGGTACTGGTGTCGAAGTAGGGTTGGCCGACGACTGGTGAGCTTGGCGCGGCAGCCAAGTTCTGGATGCGGGCGTTCTGTAATTCGAACTTGCTGAGATCAATGGGGCCGACGAACTTCATAGGAGTGGTCCTTATCTACGCAGAATGGCTTGGCCGCCGAACGCGGCCCCGAAGGTGAGGGTGACTGTGTTGAGGTTCGTGTAGGTGACGTCGCCGAACACCAGCGATCCGGAACTGTCGATGACGGTGACATCGGGATAGGTGCCAAGTCCGTGGGCAATCACCCACTCGCTCGACGGGACTGCCTGCTGGTGTGTGACGGCACTGGACGCCCCGCCGGCCAAGTCTTCAAGCAATACGGAATGGGCCGCTAGCTCGTTCTCGACGGCGGTCAGGCGAGGGCGAAGAAGATCGAAGACAGCGGCCACATTCTAGTTTTGGCCGGCAGCGTCATGGCTCAACCGCTACGGTCGGCGGTCGTTTACGAGGATTGACCGGTCTCACACGAAGCGGCTTGTCGCCGTCAATATCACGCGACGTTTCGATGTGAATAGCTTGGCCCTTTATGGCCTGTAGGGCAGCCCGATACTTGGGGATGGCAGCCAGAGCTTCATCGACTTCTGCCTTGAACCGCTGGATCGACTGCGTGTCCCGGCCGGCGGTGAGAGCTTCGAGTCGCGCGCGGTAAGCGATCAGATTGGGAGCAAGGCCCCGGTCCACCTTCGCGATCGCATCGCCCGTCGTTACGAACCATTGCTCGAAGGAGAACTCACCAAGCTCTGCGAGGCTCGGGGGCGGGACGAGCGGGCCGGCGAAATAATGACGCAACGGATTCGGAAGTGTGGAGGCCATGAGTTTAGTTACTCCGGCTCGTTCCACAGGCGAAGCAGTTCATCATCCTCTTCCGCCGCAGCACGAGACGCTTCGTCGCGGCCGCGGCCTTCGGCCTCCTCCACGACAGCGACGACGCCAGAAAGGCCAGAAGAGGCCAAGACGGTGCCTTCCGCGACCTTCGCCGCAGGCGAGAGCAGGCGGCACGACACCTCTATGGTGTTTGGCTCTATCTCGGCAGGATCAGTAATCGTCTCAGCAACCAGACGATACGTAGTGAGGCTAGCAGGCTTGAAGCCAAGGACGAGCTTCGGAGTTGGTTGGCCCCAGACGATGACACGTTCACCAGGACTGAACATCTTCTCGGGAATCGTCAGGTCTGTGTACCTCTGACTAAGCATGAATGAATCAAGGTTCGTCTCATCAGGGTTCGTCTTGGATTTCAGGAACAACCAGCCAAAGCCGACTCGGCATCGACCCTCACTCAGCCACTCACTGGCACGGCACTGCTCAAGCAGCACAGGCCAGATTTCTGAGACGAACTCAATCCATCTCTCATCGTCTCCGTCGGTGTACTTCAGAATGTCTTTAACCAAGGATGCGGGAAGCTGTGCTTTGAAACCAAGGGTGCTGAACATCTCTTCGTTCTGCATAACCCATGTCTGGATGTTCTGAGCATGGATGTCCCCCTTGGTGGCGAAGCCAGCGGTGGCGGTTGCGGGGGCTTGCCCCGCCCGGCCCGCTTCCGCGTGCCTCGCACCCGAAGGGTGGGAGGAAGACGGGGGAAGAGAAGCCTGCGACTCTTGTCCCGTCTTTTTGGCTCGCTTGGTGGGGACATTCGTGTCCTTACGCGTGGGGACATCGGTGACCCTACGTTTCGGGCCTTGTTTTCGTGTCGTTTTTCCGCCGCGCGGCTCGCGAAAGTGCTTTAGCTTCGGACCATGGCCGTCGTCTCCGATGATCTTGTTGATCGGATTCAAAACGTAGGTCGAATAAGTCCTGTTGCCACCATGAATGTTGCGTCGGCGAGTGATCCACCCGTCCTGCTCCAGCGCGGCAAGTTGTCGGTCAACAGTCTTCTCGTTAACGCCAACCTGCTCGGCCGCGTGGTCGATGTAGAACTTCAAATTGTCACGGCAACCGATTCCATTGAGCATCCAGCTATACAGGGCGAACTTCTGGCCAAGTGCTTTCGCCATCTTGAAGATGCGGCGGGTCTTGGTGCTGTTGGGGCTTACTTTGCCGCGTGTACCAATCAGGATTTCCTTCTGGCGGTTCCAGACGTGACGTGGATAAAAATTGACCCCGACGTTTGCAGCGTCGGGGTCGTCTTGGGGAGAAATAGAAAGTGACTCGTTGTGGTTGTTCTCAGACATCGTATTTCTCCCAAGTTCAGTGCTGCAAACACTGGCGGGCGGTTTGCCCTACGAAGAAGATTTGACGAAGGTTTTTCCTTCTTCCGGAATTGCCCTCGGTAATGGCTGCCGGGCCAAAAGTCGTTGCTGCTCCGCCGCCGTGCCATATCGCATAGTGCGGACAGCTTCGGCGTCGAGCGTGCCCAAATCGTCTTCGCGTTCTTCGCGTTGCAATTCCAAATACTGTTGGGTGTTTTCCATTGCCTAGCTACTTCCAAGGTCGCGTGTCTCGGCGACGAGCAGCTTGCAGAACTCCGGATTACCACGATGGGTGGCAATGCTCTGCTTTATCCGACGGAGGCAATCGTCAGCATCAAGTGCCTTTTGCTCCTGCTCGGTCATGAGCTGTAAGCCGTTAGCCTTTCCATCGCGGTCGAGGAAGATCCAAACGCCTTTGCCAAGGAGAGCGTCGATGGCGTAACAGCCATGAACTGACGCTTCGATGGTTTTACCGTCGATCAGCAGTGACACGCAGTAATGACCACGCTTATCCGCGCCGCCGTCCCGCACACCGAACTGTGCGGGCTTCCAAGCCGTTCCTTCAAAATCGCCTTTATTCAGGACTGACATTGCCCACCTCCTTCTCGTCGCCGGTCTCGCGGCGGTACTCGCGTTCCAATTCCTCGTAATAGGCGAAGTGTGCAGCCCGTTCGGCGTAGGCTTCGTCGGCGGCAGCGGTGCCGGGGCCGTGGTGATGGTCACTCATAGGATTTCCTCCATTGCGTCGATGATGTGGCGGTCGACGCTGATCTTGATGCGGTACTTCTTCCCGCGTTTTAAGTCCTTGGGTAAGACGGCGTATGTCACCTGTGCGCCGCACTCCGTTGTCTGTCCGTCAATGCGGAAGCTCACGTAGTGCTGCTCGATGTTGGTGATTTCGGCGTTGTACAGGATGGTTGCGGTGTGCCATCCGGACACGTTGGATCGGGGGAACATATTGTTCCTAATCAGTTAAAGTTGCACAGAACTTCTTAATGGCATTCGACACGCGGGCTTTATCCTTGGTGCCAAGAGTTACGAGCTTGAACCTTGCGGCCCAACTGATAATGAATATGGGGCCGCCGGGGTCGATCGGACCGCCATTCAGGAACCTATTCATTGCTCTTTGGGAAATGCCGGCTCGCACTAGCGGCCACCAAAACTCACCGTCCGTTGCTGCAAGTAATTCCTTGATTTTGCGGTGCCCGCCCGGTCGACCTTGGATTCGCTGCGTCCGAAGCAGCAGACGGCAAGCAAACAGCACGGAGTGCTCGGGATTTGTCATGTCTTTCCACAAGGCTCTGTGGTGGCAGGCATAAACCCCGAGCACTTCGGCCTTGGTTAGCTCTGGTCCGACTCCTGGTCCAAAGAGTCGCCAGTTGCGCGGTCCAAAGGGACGGGCAGAGCTTCTTTGGGCTGGTCGTCGCCGGTGACCGGAAAGCCGCCAGCTTTCAGGATCTCAATGACTTCGCGGTCATTAGCCTGGACCGCTTTACGGACCGTCTTCTTGTAGCCGTTTAGTTGGCCCGGCTTCATGACCGTGGTTCGGCCAAGTGCTTTCATGATGGGGTCGACGACTGCTTGTGCATCGAAGCTCGGGGCCTTCGACTTTTCCCACAGGGCCAACACGATCCGGGCTTTGTCGGCCACGGTCGGCTGCGGGTTCTTACTTGCTCCGTTACTAAACGAAGGGATCAAAACATCTGGCATATAGACTCTCCTTCATGGTCCCGTGGTCGCCGCCCGAACCGTTCGGGCTATCGACCTGCCATGGTGGAGGGTTCTACCCTGCGGCTATATCGCCGGCCGTTACGCGGCTGTTACGCGGGGTCTTTTTCGAGTGTGAAGTGCGGGCCGGGCCGTGAAGGCCGCACTAGCGTGATCCATTGCTCGCTCTCCGTATCAATTTTGTTTGGGTAACCAATGCCACGGAGCTTTTTACGGATTCGACCGAGAACCTGCCGGATCGCGCCGCCGCTATCCTTCCTCCCCACTTCCATCCAATAATCATTGATTTCCTCGATCGGCACTCGCTGGTTGCCGGTCTTGGGGTCTAGCGGTGCACGCATCAAGATTTCGAGCAGACCCAGCGGCTCGGGGGTGAGCTTCGCCTTCTTGCCTTTCCAAACGTAGCCGTCTTCGCAGAGACCCTCTGGCCAGAGCTTCGTCCCATTCTCGAAGCACGAAAGCCATACCAGCTTACCGGCCGCGTTATAGACCGGGATGACTTCGATTGGATGTTCGCTTGGAAAGATGACGAACGGGTTCAGTCCATTCGACAGGTCCGGGGGGCTGGCCGACTCCACCTCAATGCGAAGGTCATCGGGGATCGGCTGGTCGGAACTGACCAGATACGCGATTTTCCCTGATTTATCGGTGAGACGCTTGGTGTAGAGGTGACCCATGGGCCATTGATACCGGCTCGCGAAATACGTGTCAATGGAAAGGGTGGAATCCCACTCAAATCTGTTTTGTGACAAACAAACAAACGCAAGTCACCTGGATTGATCGCCCCGGTTTATTGCTCCCGCCTTGGCGGGAAATCCCACTCAGCAATGGCATCGACGTCGCCCTCGTTGACGAAGCAGATTTTGAGCGGTGCATGGAACGGAAATGGCATGCCCATTGGGCACACGGCCGGCGATACAAATACGCGAGTTGCAACATCACGAAGATCGAAGCCGCGAAATACGGCGTCAACGTCCGTGGCGAGATTACCGAGCGAGACGCCAACGGGCGGATCGCCTACACAAGAACAACGCTGCACCAATTCTTAAAGGGACGTCGCCCCGGCTACGTCTTGGATCATAAAAACGGGAATGCCCTGGACTGTCGTTCGGCGAACCTGCGTTGGGCGACCCACAGAGGCAACTCGGCCAATCAAACGAAACGAGTCGATTGTTCATCGACCTTCAAAGGCGTCTTTTGGTCTAAGCAACACAAGGGCTGGGTCGCACAAATCAGACATATCGGTGAACAGTCTTACCTCGGCAAGTTCGAAAATGAGATCGACGCCGCGCGAGTCTACGACGCCGCTGCCCGCCGCCTCTTTGGTGAGTTCGCTCGCCCCAATTTCCCTGCGTAACGAACACGTAACGGAGACCGCTATGCACGATGTCTATCTTGTCCGCTCTGAATTGGCTTTAGTCGCCGGTCGCCTCGATGAGGCCGCCGCGTGGCTTCGGATGCATGACCTCGAACTCGCAATTGTCGCCTTGAGAAGAAAGCAGCACGAACCAAGATGATTCATCCCTTCCGATTCGCCGTCCGAGAGTCAGCCCTCTATTTCTATAATGACGTGCCCACGCGGTGCGGCCTACTGACCAACTGAAGCTCACCGGCGGCACGGCTGACGCCTTCTATTGCACCGTCATCCGGGGCGGCGAGTTGGTTGTCGATGGCGTCGAGATTCCGGTCGCCGATATCGAGCAGGTCCGGTTCACTAATGGTCTCGTCGCTTTGCCCGTGTGACACCGGGCAATGCCGCCAAAAGAAAATCGGAATAAGGGGGTAGGGGTCATCGCCGCCGCCGGTATTCCATATTGTGTGGCGGAATCTCCGAAACCATCCTCAATTAGCTCACCCGTACCTGCACCAATTACGAGCGGGTTGCCGGCCTGGTCAACTCGGGCCTTTTCAACTGCCGACGATCCAGAACAGGGCCTTGTGGACCTACTGGCCGTCGCGATTTTAAAGGCCGTGACCGATGGAAACGACAACAGCCAGAATCACCGTGACTGATACATTCGTGGCCGGATATATCCGACTGACGCGGGACGAAAGTCTACAGAACAATCTTTCAGCCCCAGCCCAAACCAAGGGCATAAAAGAGTACGCCCACCGTGCAAAGCTAGAACCGCTCCGCATCTTCGAGGAGACCAAAGCTGTCGGCGGTGATGTCCCATTTGAGAAGCGACGAGCAGGCCGAGAACTTATCGAAGCCGTCAAGGCCGGCAAGGTCCGAGCCATCATCGTCAGGGACATCGACCGCCTGACCCGCGACATGGGTTTAGGGCTTGAGCTTTTAGAAATCTGCCGCGAATCGAACTGCACGATCCACACCTTCACCGGGCAAGTCCAAACTCGATCGGCTAGTGACAGGTTTGCCTATCACGTCAGAAGTGCCGCCGCCGAGTTCGAGAAGAACCAGACCGGCGACCGAATCCGAAAGGCCCAACGGGAGATGGCGTGCCAGGGTAGGACTCACGGTGTGCCGGCTTTTGGCTACCGGAGTCAGTCATGGCATAAAAGCCAACTCATCCGAGAAGGTGCCAGCCCCGAGGATGCAGAATTGCAGGCCGTCACCCTCTATCCGCAACGGCTGAAATGGTACATCTACGAGCCGGAAGCCGAAATCATCCGCGTGATCTACTCCCTCGCCGCATCTGGTTTGGGTTCGCGCCGCATCGTCTCGGAACTGAACAAGCGGGGTTATCGAACAAGGACTGGTGTGCTTTGGTCCACCGAGCGATTGAGCCGGACTATCAACAATCCATCCGCCGCCGGGTTCATCGCCTACGACCTCCAGCTTGAGGAGACCGGGAAGGTGACGCCGAAACAGAGGCAGGCCCGATTCCAAGGGAAGCACGAGCCGATTATCTCCCTGCAGGAGTGGCAAGCCGTCCAGACCAAAAGACAATTCAACAGCACCAGCAATCTGCGGGGTGGCGACCTAAAGCGAGCGAACCGCAAATACCTGCTGTCGGGCATCCTGACTTGCACCTGCGGCTCACCCATGCGGGGGAAGTCCTCCTCAAAGCGACATTTAAAGGGCTGGTACGTCTGCACTAAGCGGTTCTATCGAGGTCGTGATCCATCAATCGGTGGTTGTGACTCGCCCGCCAGTTCAATCAACGCCGGCCGGGTGCATGAATCCTTCTGGCCGTACCTGCGGAAGCTGATCGACAGCCCGAACCTCGTGGACCGGACCTTTGAGGCCATCCAGCGTGTCGCCCGCGAACAGGCCAAACAGAAGAACAAGGCCGAGGATATCGAAAAGGTGCTGGCCAAGGTCGAGCAGCAGATCGCCCTGTGGTATCGCCGTCATGACGCCGCATCGAACGAGGCCGAGCAGGATGCGGCGTGGCGTCGGATTGTTGAACTTACCAATGAGAAGAAGGCCGCAGAGAACACGAAAAAGGAACAGAAGAAGCTCGGCGTCGACCCGGCAGGCATCACCCGCGAGCAGATCGAGTCATATCTGAAGGAAATGGGCAAGAATCTGGCTCATTACGATGGCCCCGAGGCTCAACAGTACGTACGGAATCTGGTGGATATTCATGGCCTGACGGCCACCATGACCAGCAAGGAAGCGATGACCTTGTCGCTCGGTCTTCGTACGCCCGGTGTGCGGTCGGAGATCGTCCAAGCCGCAATCGAGACGCCCATGCCCCTGGATAAGCCGGCGGCGTGGTTGGCCGAAAATCAGGGCAAGCACAAATGCGAGCAGTGCGGCAAGCCCGTGACCCTTGTGCGTCATCATTTCTGGCAGGGTATCCCCAAGCACCACGGCAAGTGCTGGACGCGGGAGCTTGCCCGCCGCCGGAATCACCGGGATGACGGCCTGCTCACCGGTGCGGCTCTGGCCCGCTTGTTTGGCGTGGGAGACTCCACAATTTGCCGCTGGCGTCAGTCGGGCAAGCTGCCCAAGCCGCTAAAGGGCGATCGGGGGACATGGCTGTGGTCGCGGGAGCAAGTTCTTGATCTGCTCCCGCGACCCTGAATGCGAACTAAGCTCCCGCTTCGTCGATGGCACGCCGAATCAACTCGGCAGTTGATGCTCTCGTCGCTTTAAGCCGTTCCACCGCTTCGTTCATCGCTCTGAACTGTTGCTTGGCGTATTCCTTGGCTTGCTCCATCTGTTTTTCGACTTCAGGGATAGGCTCAAAGAGCTTTCTCAAATCTTCGGGCACTTCGGGCAGACGCCAACTTGGGGGAAGGATTGGGAGCAGCGTCACTGAGTCGCGATCCGGCGTGACGGTAACGGTCAATTCCGGCTCGATACCGGGGGCGGGCGGCTCGAATCCCGCCGTAAGCTTCATGAACTCATCAGCAATTACCTTGTTGCAGGCGTCCCGCACCGGCTGTGGGGTAGCCGGTGCGAAAATGAAAAGAACTCTGCCGACTTTCTTCCGCTCGTAATCCGTTTTGCTCATACCGGCTCCATAGTGGAGAAGTATTGTACGCCGCGAGCCGCTAGATATCATGCCGCATCACGTACCCGCCGGTGCAAATGCCCTCGTTGTAGCCCGCCATGCCGACGAGTGGGGCTTGGCCCGTGCCGGGCGGGCCGATCATCAGCAAATTATGCGACCCTGCGGCGCTGATCGTCAGGGCCCGCTTCACCGCTTCCTGCCCGCGCACGTCGGCGAAATCCAACGGCGAGTTCACCTGCGACGCCGCGAACGGCCGCCCGTCCAGTTCGTGCGGCAGAATCTCCGCCAGGCCGCACAAAAACGACACCGCCTGCGTGAGCGTGCCGACGGGAATGACTTCCACGCCTTCCACGACCGCCGCTTCCCGCGCGTTCTCTTCCGGCACGATCACGCCGCGAAACCCCTTCGCCCGCGCCAGCATCGCCAGGGACAAGGCCCCTTTGATCTTCCGCACGCGGCCGTCCAGCGCCAGTTCGCCGGCGATCAGGTAATGCTTGTGCGTTTCCCCGCTGATGCCGCTGGTCGCCCGCAGCAAACCGATGGCGATCGGCAGGTCCAGGCTCGGCCCTTCCTTGCGCACGTCGGCGGGCGCCAGGTTCACGCTGATGCCGTGGGCGGCGAACTGGAAGCCGCAGTTGATGATCGCGCGGCGCACGCGCTCCATCGATTCCTTCACGGCCGTCTGCGCCAGGCCGACGAGCGTGGTGCGGCTCATGCCCTGCTTGGTCACGTCGACTTCGATTTCGCACAGCAGCGGGTCGATGCCGACGAGGACGAACGAATGAACACGGGCGAGCACGGCGGCGAGTGTAGTGGGAGCCGAGGCGTAAGGGGAAAGACGCAAGGCGTAAGGAACAGATAGAAGCGCCGGCCGCCACACCGGATCTCATCCGCCCCTTACGCCTTACGCCTCTCCCCTTACGCCTTCTTCTTTCTTATGCTCGCAGGCCTTGCACACGCTGTTCCTGCTCTTTCTCGGCATGGGCCTTGGCCTGGGCGCGGCGGTGCCGATCGGGCCGGTGAATGTGGAGATCGCGCGGCGCACGCTGCAGCGCGGGCGGCCGGCGGGGCTGGCGCTGGGGTTCGGGGCCGTCACGGTCGACGTGCTGTTCGCCGTCGCCACGTCGCTGGGGCTGGGCCGCCTGGTGACGAAAGAGCAACTCAGCGGCCCGTTCGGCTACGTCGGCGTAGCGGTCTGCTTCGTGCTGGCGGCGGGCAGCCTGTACGCGGGCTACCGGGCGTGGAAGCACGGCGTCGATGAGCCGGACGCCGCGACCGATCGAACAGCCGACGCCGGCCCCCGCGGGCTGGCCGCCGATTATGCCGTCGGGTTCGGCATGACGGCCCTGAATCTTTACACCTGGATCTGGTGGCTGCTGACGGTTCCGAACCTGGTCGCGCAACAAGCTGGGGAATCGGCCACCCGTTTGCCGATAATCTATCTCGGCGTCTTTATCGCCGCGTCCGGCTGGGTCGTGGCATTTACAACAATGATCAATAAGCTCCGCCGGTTCGCCAGCCGCCGGTGGCACATCGGGGCCGATCTGGCCGGCGGCGTGTTATTGATCGGGTTCGGATTTTACGCGTTATGGCGTTTGGTCGGGCGGCCTCTATAATCCCGGCCTCTCTCGGCGGCCTCTCTCGACGACAGTGGCGTCTGACACAGGGTTCATGGAGTGATCGCTTATGCATCGTAAGACCGTCCCCGCGCTGGCCTTGGCCGCCGCACTCGTCGCGTTCACCGGCTGCGCCAGCGACGAACCCCGCTTCGACCCGCGCGCCCTAGGCACGTCCGAACGCCGCGCGTCGCGCGAGTTCCAGAGCGAACCGCTCCGCGCGCTGCCGACCACGCTGCAAAGCCCGTTCATGCCCGACGAGAGCGGCAACCTGAACCCCAACGCCACCCCCGAGGCCCCCGCCAAGCGCGACCTCGCCCCGGCCAACCAGATCGTCCGCCTGCCGCTGCGTGAAATCACGCAGCGCGCCGTCCAGCACAACCTGAACGTCCGCGTCAGCGGCTACCAGCCGGCCATCGACGAAACACGAATCACCGAAGCCGAAGCGCGCTTCGATCCGGAGTTCTTCGCCGGCGCGACGTTCGTCGCCGAACGCAACGCCCCGTCGCGGCTGACCAACCCGAACAGCGACCAGTTCCAGTTCGAAACCGGTTTGCGCCAACTGCTGCCCAGCGGCGGCCAGGCGGAACTGTCCTTCAGGCCCGTACGCGTCAACATCAACGACGACGTCGACAATACGACGGACATTACGGGCAACGTCAATTCGGGCACCTTCGGCGATAACTCCTACTGGACCAGCGCGATCCGCCTCGAAGTCACTCAGCCCCTGCTGCAGAACTTCGGCAACGACATCAATCAGGCGCGCATCATTATTAACCGCTTCAACCAGCGCATCAGCATTCTGGACTTCCGCAAAGACCTCGAAGAGCTGATCCAGAACATCGAAGAAACGTACTGGCGGCTTTACCAGGCCCAGCGCACGCAGTCGATTCTGGAATCCCTGCTGCAACGCACGATCGACACGGCCGACATCGTCTCCAAACGGTTCGGCCAGGACGTGACGCTCGAACAGATCAGCACGTCGGTTTCCCGCGTCGAAAGCGCCCGTTCGGACCTGATCCGCGCCCGCCAGCGCGTCAAAGACCTTGGCGATCAGCTCAAGGCGTTCATGAACGACCCGGAGTACCCCATCGCGTCCGAAACGGTCATTTTGGCGGCCGACGAGCCGTTGATGGTCCCGGTGACGTTCGACTTCATCGACACCGTCAATACCGCGCTGATCAACCGCTTCGACATCGGCCAGCAGCAGATCCGCATCGATTCGGCCTCCACGTCGCTCGGCGTCGCGAAGAACAACCTGTTGCCGCAGCTCAACCTCGTCGGCTCCGTCGGCACCGTCGGCGGCGGCCAAACCAACGGCGAAAATCGGGACTTCCGTGACGCCGTCAACGACAACGTCGACGGCACGGCCGAACTCGGCTATTCGATCGGCCTGCAGTTCGTCCACAAGCTCGGCAACCGCGAGGCCCGCTCGATCTACCGCCGTGCCCAGCTGCAGCGCCAGCAGGCGATCACCAGCTACCAGGCCCTGATCGAACAGGCCACGCTGGAAGTCAAAACCGCCACGCGCGACGTCGAGACCAGCTGGCAGGCCATCGGTCAGAACCGCTCGGCCCGCATGGCGGCGGGCAAGGCCCTCGACGTCATCAACGACCGCGAGGCCGGCGGCGAAGCCCTCCGCCCCGACTTCATCGAACGCAAACTCCAACGCCAACAGGAACTGGCCAACGCCGAACAGGCCGAAGCCGAAGCCGCCGCCCAGTACAACATCGCCCTGAGCAGCCTGGAACGCCGCAAAGGCACCCTGCTGCGGTACAACAACGTGATCCTGGACGAAAAGATGTTCAAGCACTGAGGCACAGCGGGCGGCCGGCGGCTTATGGCCAGCGGCTGAAGGCAATCAAAGGCCCGGCATCACATAAGTGATGCCGGGCCGCTTTCGTGTTTGAATCTGCTGGGTGCTATGGACAAGTACGCTAGCGCCACGCGGCTTTGGTTGTAGCGGCGTTCTGGGTGGCAAGGGTAAGTACGCTTAACCCTTGTCTGCGAAAAGCAAGGATAAGTGTACTTATCCTTGCCACCCCCGCGACGAATTGTGTTCTGCAAGTTAGCACTTTCCTTTGGTGGGTTTATCCTTTTGCCGGCTGCGGTGGCGGAATTGCGGAACCGTGGTATCTCGATGGGAGGACACTGTGTCAGATCGACTCCCGACGGCGTTGGTTGTCGTTGCGTGGTTGTTCATCCTGAGTGGGGCTGCGGCCCTTCTTGGAATCTTTGTCGCTCTGTCGAACGGACGCATGTCCTTCAATACGAGCGTGGTGGGGTTGTTTGTCGGTCCTGGTCTACTTCGCCTGCGACCGGGCTGGCGGACGTGCGCGCTGGTGTTGATCTGGATCGGGCTAATCTTGTCGCCGGTGTTGGCAATCGTCATGCTGAACGCGCCGGGCTCGGTGGCGATCAACTTTTTCGGGCTCTCCGTCGGCAAAGGGCCGGTTCTGCTGGCATGGGTTCTTCTCGCCGCGATGATCACGCTGTTAGTGTGGCAGTACCGTGTGCTGACACGGCCAGACGTTCGCCAACCCTTCGGACTGAAAGACGGATAGCCGACGATTTCAGAGCCGAGCGGACGCGGCACATCAACCTTGATGCGGTGCGGGCGATTACCGCGCATTTGATTGTCCGTTTCTGAATGTTTGTTCGCCGCGGCTCACGGCGAGTCAGATTTTGAGGAGCGGTGTTGCCGGGTATCACGCTCAGATTCTACAGGTGATTGCCGCGTCACCTTTGTCCTACCAATCAGGCAAGTCGAAACAAGCCATTCCGCCCATTAACGTTTAGGCATTTGTCGGTGCGATCAGTGACTTGAGCACCTCAGGAAGCGAGGAAATCTCAGCGTGAATCTTTTCTAGCCGAGCCCGGGCAGATTCATCGAGGCTGCCAGAAACGTACTCGTGGTCTTCATCGAACTTGGCGATTAAATCCTTGCTCGACACGCGGGTGTATTGGTCTTTGAACGTTAATTTACCACTGCGTTTGAAGCCGAATTGCTCGCCATCGGCCAGCAGCCGTTCGACGATCCGTCGTCGCACGTCCAGATCGTTCATTCGATTGACCTGCACGTAATAGTTCAGCCGCCCCTCGTACAATTCAAAACGAAAGACCATCCACGCTCGTTTTTCGGAATAATCACTTCCGACAGCCGGCATCCAGTCCAGCCAATCGGTTGGGACGAAGTCCAAGTAGCCTTGAGTTTTCCAAACGACGGTCCATCGACCGTGCTTTAATAGAACATCTTCTAAGTCGCTCAAGACACCGGATGCAAGACTGCCCACGCGCTCGAAGATGAGTTGCAGAGCACGACGGTGATTCTTATAAATCCGTCGGCATAAGTCATCGAGTTTGTCGTCAGTCATGAGTCTGGTCTCAATCAGGCTTAGGTAGTGTTCAATAAAATGGCGAATGTCATTACCGATGACGCTGCGGTTTGCATGCAGGGACCGTTCCACAATGCGGTGGATGTCCGCATATCGATAGGAGACCCAACCGACTTCGGATGCGGCTCCGCCTTGTGGTGTCAGATAGACGAATAGCGTGGGAACGCATGGAAATTGTTGCGTTATTACTTCTTGATAACGTTTGAGCTGATTCGAATGTTCACTGGAATATACTTTGTTCTCGATCACGATCACAAAGCGTGGCGATTCAGCGGTAATCAATATGTCGATGTGCTTCCACTCACGATAAACTCGAACGCCTTGCAGATTTTCGCCGTCCAGTTCGACAGGTGAAATCGGCCGCTGACACCGCGGCGTTTGTCGTAGCATGTCAATGAGAAAAGCTTTAAGAAACAGCTGGCCTTGACCGTGTGATTCTGCTGGGTCCAGTAAGAACGACAAGAAGTTCGAATGTCGTATCTCAAGTCCTGAGATGCCGAGAGCATCGAACAAATTGAAGCGACCGATGCGAGATTCCAATTTAAGCAAATCATCGTTGTCAACGACGAAACGCTCAAGCGCCTCTAGGTTCTTCTCGACCGCCGGTAGGTTCATTGATTGCTCTCGCGTTTCAGTTTTCACTGCCGCACGCTCATCGCGCGTTTGATTTCGCGGTCGATTTCCTTCTTCTTGATCGTCGCGCGTTTGTCGAACTTCTGCTTGCCGTGGCCGACGCCGAGTTCGAGTTTGACTTTGCCGTCTTTGAAATAGATCGCCAGCGGAACGAGGGTGGTGCCTTTGGTTTCCAGCTCGGCTTCCAGCTTGTTGATCTCACGTTTGTGGACCAGCAGCTTACGCTCGCGGCGCGGGTCGTGATTGTAGACGATGGCGGCTTTGGTGTACGGGTCGATGTAGCTGTTGACCAGATAGAGCTGCCCGCCGCGGAGCTGGCCGAAGGCGTCGTTGATCTGGCCGAGGCCGTCGCGCAGGCTTTTGACTTCGGTGCCGACCAGGAGGATGCCGCACTCGACTTTCGTTTCGATGAAGTAGTCGTGCGTGGCCCGCCGGTTGGTGATGCGGATTTTCGATTCGGCAGTGGGCTTGGCCATGATGCCCATTGTACGGCGGCGCGGGGCCATCCGAATGGCAAAGACGGCAGATTCACCACGGAGGCACGGAGACACGGAGAAAAAAGCTCTTGTTTTTGTCTTCTCCGTGCCTCCGTGCCTCCGTGGTGAACTGTTCTGCCTTTGTTATTCAATTTTCGGCCACCGAGGCTAACGAAAGCCGCCCCGTCCGGGGGTCCGGACGGGGCGGCGTGTTGGGGTTGAGGACAGGGCCGCTGAAGCGGCCGCTGCCGTGGGGTTAGGCGTCGTCGGTCTCTTCCGGCTTGCCGGCTTCCGGCGGTTGGGCCAGCTTGATGGCGAGGACCTTTTCGCGGATTTCCTTGCACAAATCAGGGTTTTCCTTCAGGAAATCCTTGGCCTTCTCGCGGCCCTGGCCGAGGCGGGTCGGGCCGTAGTTGAACCACGCGCCGCTTTTTTCCACCACGTTGTTCAGCACGCCGAGGTCGAGCAGGTCGCCCTCGTAGCTGATGCCGCCGGAGTACATGATGTCGAACTCGGCGTCGCGGAAGGGCGGGGCCATTTTGTTCTTGACCACCCGGGCCCGCGTGCGGGAACCGATGCTGGTTTCGCCGTCCTTGATCGTCGACGTGCGGCGCACGTCAATGCGGATGGACGAGTAGAACTTCAGGGCCCGGCCGCCCGGCGTGGTTTCGGGGCTGCCGAACATCACGCCGATCTTTTCGCGGATCTGGTTGATGAAGATCACGGTGCACTTGCTCTTGGCGATCGCGCCGGTGAGCTTACGCATGGCCTGGCTCATCAGCCGGGCCTGCACGCCGACGATGCTGTCGCCCATTTCGCCTTCGATTTCCGCCCGCGGGATGAGGGCGGCCACCGAGTCGATGACGACCAGATCGACGGCGTTGGAACGCACCAGCAGTTCGCAGATTTCCAGGGCCTGCTCGCCGGTGTCGGGCTGGCTGACCAGCAGGTCTTCCAGTTTGATGCCGATGCGCTTGGCCCAGGCCGGGTCGAGGGCGTGTTCGGCGTCGATGAACGCCGCCACGCCGCCGAGCTTCTGCACATTAGCGATAATGTGCAGGTTCAGCGTGGTCTTACCGCTGGATTCCGGGCCGAACACTTCGCAGATACGGCCGCGCGGAATGCCGTAACCGCCCAGGGCCAGATCGAGGGACAAAGCGCCCGTCGGGATGCCGTCGATGTTGGTAATTTTATTACCATCGAGCTTCATCAGGCTGCCCTTGCCGAACTGCTTTTCGATCTGCTGGACGGCCAACGACAGCGCGCGTTCGCGGGCCGGGTCGGTCGGGTTAAGGGTCTTGATCGTACCGTTGAGAGACGACGAACTCTTGGCTTCTGCCAAGTCTGCAGCACCACGGGCCATGATGGCCTCCTTGTAAGCACGCCGGGTATATGGGTCAGCCGGCGGTGATGAACTGCGGCCCGTTGCGGGACGCCGGACATCGGTATCGTGACTCGGGTTTGCGGCCTGTCCGATCCATCGGATGCCGCACCTGGCTTGACGGGAGTCACCACCGTCTTGGCCGGGCTGTTAGGGTGAAGTTTAGTATCGATTGAACGGGATGTAAAGCGTTATTTGTTTTTCCAGAGCGACTTTCACGACGTCGCGGCGGGCACGGGGCGACGCCAAAGGGGTGAACACGTTCGGAGCTTTTTACGCTGCTTTTGGGAACGGACGTGTCGGGTCGGAATGGCGTCGAAGGCGCTGATTGTGCTTCAGCTTGCCAATATCGCGCGCAGTTGCTTCAGCCCCGCCACGGCCGCGGCGGGCGGGTCGGGCAGTTCGGTCGAATCGACCGTAACGGCCGCGTGGTAGCCGCTGGCGTCGAGCAGTTCGAGGATCGAGCGCCAGGCGACGTCGCCGCGGCCGAGCACGGCCGGCTTGGTGCGTCCGCCCTCGCCGCCGACCGCGTCGCGGGCGCGCACGTGTCGGATCTGCGGGCCCATCGCGTCGAATAATTCGTCGGCCGTCCATTCGTCGCGCAGCAGGGCCGAGGGGTCGAAGTCGACGCCGAACCACGGGCACGGCGTGCCGCGCGTCAGGGCGTCGAGCGAGGCGAGCGAACTTTGCGTGCTCGCCAGCGCCAGCATCACGCCGTAGCGGTCGGCGATGTCGCCCAGGGCGCTCATCGCGCGCTGCCAGTGGGCGACCAGAGCCGGGTCTACTTTTGTCGCCGCGGGCTCCGGCTCGGCTTCGACGACCGGCTCGGGCAGGATCAGGAACCCGGCCATCGCGCTCGTCACCGGCGGCTTCGGCTTCATCACTTTCGGGGCCGGCGGCAATCGGCCCAGGTCGAGGCAGACGACCGGCACCGCCAGCGCCGCGGCCGCCCGCAGCACGCCGTCGGCGCGGTCCAGCACCCGGTCCACGTCCGCCTTGGGGCCGAGCCCTTCGGCCCCGGTTTCGGCGCGCAGCGCCACCGGCCGCTGGGCTTGGGCGCTGAGGATGTGTCGCAGTTCGCGGAAGCCCGTGCCGCTGAGTGCGGTCAGATCGATCGCACGGGTGATAGCGTCGATTTGAAGCCCTTCGAACCCGGCCAACCGCGCCGCGGCCGCGACCTGACGCAAATCGTCCCCGAACACGCGGGCGACAGTCGAGAATTGCAGTGCTTGAGCGGGCATGACCACTATCTTACACCGTTGCAACGCCTCACGTAGCAACGAGGCCAAGTGCCACGGCTTGAGTACATACCGTGACGTTTGACCTCCGGCTCCCTCTCCCGGTATGGCCGGGAGAGGGCTGGGGTGAGGGCCGCAACAGGGCACGCTCGAACGTCGGCCGCCGTTTGCTTCGATCAATTCTTCCGTCGCCGGCCCTCACCCTAACCCTCTCCCGGCCATACCGGGAGAGGGGACCAGCAGTTGCTACGTGAAAGCGCGTTCCTCTGCGGCCGCTCCTCCTCGGTCGTGTCAGAGTTGCTTCGGCTTTCGCCTTCGTTCATCCTGCCGGCATGGATTCCAAAGACGTACCCGGCGTGACGCGCATCGACGACTTCGGCGCCCTGCCCGACGGCACGCCCGTGCCACGCTACGCTCTGTCCAACGGCCGCGGGCTGCGGGCGGAAGTGATCGGGCTGGGCGGCATCGTTCTGCGTTTGTGGACGCCCGACCGCAACGGCAATCCGGGGAACGTGCTGCTGGGGCCGGCGGACGTCGGGCAGATTCTCAATAAGTCGCCCTATTTTGGCGCGCTGATCGGCCGCGTCGGCAACCGCATCGGGAACGCGGCCTTCCGCCTGGGCGACCAGTCCTACACGCTGGCGGCCAACGACGGACCGCACAGTTTGCACGGCGGCCGGGTCGGGTATGACAAACGCCTTTGGACGGTCGAGCCGCAGGCGGGCGCGGACGGGTCGGCCGTGCTGAAGCTGTCGCTAATCGATCCGGCCGGCACGGAAGGGTATCCCGGCACGGTGCGCGTCGAAGTCGTTTACACGCTCACGCCCGCTAATGCCTGGCGGATCGACTACACCGCCACCACCGACGCCCCCACGCCGATCAACCTGACGCAGCACGCGTACTTCAATTTAAAGGACGCCGGGCGGTCGCCGGTTCTGGACCACGTCGTCACGCTGTTCGCGCAGAACTACACGCCGTCGGACGCGACGTTGCTGCCGACGGGGAAGATCGAACCGGTGCGTGGCACGCCATTGGATTACACGCAGCCCCGGCCGATCGGGCAGGCGTTCGCCCGGCTGACGAACACGCCGCGCGGCGTCGACCATAATTTCGTCATCGACACCGAAGGCACCGACCTGATCGGCTTGCGCGTCGCCGCCGACGTGCATGAACTGACCACCGGCCGGCGGATGACGGTCGCCACCACGGAGCCGGGCATTCAGTTTTACACCGGCAATTTTCTCGACAACACTCTCGTCGGCCATGACGGGTTCGCGTACGCCCAGCACACCGGATTCTGCCTGGAGACGCAGCATTACCCGAACTCGGTCAACGTGCCGGCGTTCCCGAGCACAGTGCTGCAACCGGGAACGGCGTACCGATCGACGACGGAGTACCGATTTGCAGCGGAATGAGTGGACGCAGATGGACGCAGATGAACGCGGATAAGAAAGAATTAGAAGGATTGGACTGCAACGCGTAAACCCGACTTGGTCTTTCTTGTTCTTATCCGCGTCCATCTGCGGCCCCAACACCATGCACGACGCCGAACTCATCCTCCTCGCCGGCGGCTCTAGTTCCCGCATGGGCACCGACAAGCTGCGCCTGCGCGACGCCAGCGGCCGACTGCTCGTCGAACGGTGGTTCGAACGATTGAACTGGCTGCTGCCGCCGCGGCTGGTGCTGACGCCGGGCGCGACGCCGCCCACCGAACTGGCGGCGTGGCCCGTGCTGCACGACGCGATGAGCGGCGAAGGCCCGCTGCGCGGCGTGGCCACGGCGCTGGCAGCGACGGCGACGACGTGGCTGGTCGTCGTGGCCGTCGACACGCCCGGCATTGGCGGCCCGCAAATCGATTGGCTGCTGGGCCGCCGCCCCGCCGACCCGTCCGCCCGGCTTTGGATGACCCGCCGGCCGAGTGGCATCGAGCCGTTCCCGCTGCTGATTCACCGCGACATGACCGGCCCCGTCGCCGCCCGCCTGCACGCCGCCCGCCGTTCCCTGCACGACTTGGCCGACGAACGCCTGGCCCGCGTCGCCGACGCCCCGGCCGACTGGCCGCCCGCCGTCTGGCAAAACCTGAACCGGCCGGAAGACCTGACGGCGTATCTGTCGCCAGGGTGACCGGCGGGAGCGGGAACCCGCGGCGTTAACCGCCCGAGCGGAGTGCGTAAATCAGCGCCGCCGTTTGAAGCGCCGTGACGGCCGCCAACCCGGCGACGGCCAGCTTGCGCCGCGTCGGCCCCATCGCCCCGCCGCACGCCGCCGCGGCCAGGATCAGCCAGATCAGCACGAACGGCTCGTAGTAGCGCTGCCACACCAGTCCGTTGGCCGCCTGCACGAGAGTAAAGCCGGCGAGGGCGGCCGCCAGCACGGATCGTTCCCGCACCGGCAGGCGTGCCAGGGCGGCCGCGACGACTGCGCCGCCGAGTGTTGCCAGCCCGACGATCAGCGGTGATCGGCCCCCGACGGTCGGCAGCTTCAGCACCAGGTTCCACAGGCCGGACCGGCGCGACAGGTCGTTGTAAGTCGTCTCCGGCAAGATGCCGACAACGAAGCCGGCCGCCGCGCCGAGCAGCATCAAGCGCACGACGCGGCGCGATCGCGCCGTCGGCCAGACCCAGGCCAGCAGCGGCGTGCCGAACAGACCGATCAGGGCCAGCACCATCGCCGGGGCGGCCGGCGCGACGCCGCCCATCTTTGTCGCCAGCGGCAGATCGACGCCCGAGCCCGGCCGAAACGCCGGCGGCGTCAGGCCGTGCCAGAGCGACACCAGCCACGCCAGCACCGCCAGCGCCGGCAGCATCGCGACGCCGGCCAGGAGGGCAGTTCTGAGATAGGACGACGGTGCGTTGCTCACGGGCCGCAGCGCTTCGATCGGATCGACCGAGGGGCCTGTCGCCGAGCGGATTCGCCCGGACAAACCTGCCCCGACCGCGAACGGCAGCAGCGCCCAGGCGTGCGATTGCCGGGTAAAGACCAGCAGCGCCAGCACGGCCGCCGATCCGGCGTAAAGTGGCCACCCGTTCGTTCGTATCGCCAACAGCAGGGCGATCGTCAGCAGCAGCCACGCGGCGTTGTCCGGCAGCGCCCATGCCGCCGAATTGATTACGTAGTAGGACGTCGCCAGTGGCAGCGCCAGCCACGCCGCACGCGCGTTATTCCGGTCCGCGGCGGCTGATGCCAATAGAAACACCAGTGCCACGCCGAATGTCGCGCCGACGAGCCGGAGCAGCGCGACGTCATTGCTGACAAAGCGCGCCGCGGCCGCGAGCACGAGATGGTATCCGGGCGACGTCGCCGAAGAGTAGTTGCTGAGATCGACGTGCGGCCATTGGCCGGCGAACTGACGGACGGCGGGCAGATGGAACAGATTCTGGTCGACGGCCACGCTGGCCGGCTGCCGGCCGAACAGCGCGACGAGCGTCGCGAGCAGGAGGAAGGCCCCGACGACCGCGATAGGGTTAAGCCGGCTTGGTGTCATGAACGGGCCCGGCGGCTGCGGCCGCTTGCGGCCGCGCGGCACCGGCGCTGCGGACGGCGTAGAGCTTGTCCTGATACAACGTCGAGATCATGTATTCGTAATTGGCCATCAACCAAGCCAGCCGCCAGCCGGCGCGGCCGTCGAGGAAGCCGAAACGGAACAGGTACATGTAGACCCACCGCAGCAACGGCCGGAACGGAATACGGGGCCAGATCCGGCGTCGCATCCACTGGCGGAGCCGCAGATGCTTCTGGAACAGTTTCCGCGTCGGCACGACGGTCTCGGGCTGTAGTCGCTGGCGCAGCCATTCGTCGCTTTCCAGGTCGGCATAGTGGATGTGTTTTTCAATGAACTCGGCGATCTGCTCGTCGCGCACGTGCAGCAGAACGTTCTTCAGTGATTTAGTCGGGCCGGTGCAGATCATGTGCTCGTGCACGCTGCGGTCTTCGTACCACGCGCGCCCGTGGCGGAACAGACGCAGGTTCCACGACGGGTACAATCCGCCGTGACGAATGCGGCTGCCCATCCAGATGAGCTGGCGGTTAATGAACGTGCCGTCGGTCGTCGTGTCGACCGACAGCGTCGCCACGATTTCCGCCGCCAAGGCCGCCGTGATTTTTTCGTCGGCGTCCAGAATCAGGACCCACGGGCTCTCGAACGGCAGGTTCTGCAGTCCCCAGTTCTTCTGCTTCGAATAGTTCTCGAACCGGTGCTTGAACACCCGCGCCCCGGCCTGTTCGGCTAGGCGGACCGTGTCGTCGGTGCTGAAGGAATCGAGCACGAACACCGGGCCCAGGTTCAGCGCGTTTTTCACCGTCTCGGCGATCCGTGACGCCTCGTTGAACGTCGGGATCAACACCTCCACCAGCGGCGGGCGCTGAATGGGCGCAGGTTGAATGTCGCCGATCAATTTCGGCAGCGACGGGGCCCGGCGGGCTTCGGCTTCCATTTCGTTGATCTTGATCTCGATCCAAGATTCGTACATCGAAATCATCAGGCAGTACCGAAGGCCCGCCAGCCCGTCCAACCAGCCGCTGTTGAGGAAGAAGCTGATAAACAGCCGGAACAGGGCGCGTGCCCGCAGGCGGTAGCTCCAGTTCTTGATCGCCCGCCGGCGCTGCATCGGGTCGGACTGGAACACGCTGCCGATACTCGGGGCCGGCCCCTGACGCGCTTTCACGCCTTCGATCGCCTCGCGCGTGCTGTAATAATTGTGTTTTTGGTACCAGCGTCTCAGCCCGCCGTTAAAGCTGTAATGGATGAAGTGTTCACTGAGTTCGCCGATCGAACCGTCGACGATCGGGTGCACGTTCGTCTCGCGCATTTCGTAATTCACGCGGTCCGGACGCACCAGGCGTAAGATCCAGACCGGGTAACTCGTCGCGTGGCGGATCCAGCAGCCGAGGTACATGTTCTTGTACCGCAGCCGGTAGGCACAGTGCGTGGTGTCGGGGTCGCAGGCGACCTGAACGATTTCCCGTCCCAACTCCGGCGGCACCCGCTCGTCGGCGTCGCAGATGTACACCCAATCGTGCTTGAACTTCGTCTCGTGCAGGCCGAAGTTCCTCTGTTTCCACTCCGTGTCGAACTCCCGCTGCAGAACGCGGACGTTGGGAAAAGCCTGCGCGATTTCAACCGTGCGGTCGGTCGAAAAGCTGTCGAGCAGGACGATGTCGTCGCTGAAGGACAAACTCTCCAGGCACTCGGCGATGTTAATGTCTTCGTTCTTAGTCAGGATCAGGACACTGACGCTCATGGTGGCTCCGCAGTCGCGACGAACAGTCGAACGGCCTTTAATCGGGTTCCGGGCGGAGGTCGCCGCTGGGTTCGGCCGGGGCGGCAGGCGTTGACACCGTTATGACGATCTGACAATACAGCACAGTGTGATGGCCGATCAAGTTCTGACCGATCGCAATTCCAGTCCCTGGACGCGCCGTGACAACGTCCGCCGTGTGTTGTGGTATCTGGTCCGTCGCACGCTCTTCCGCTACTCCTTCCGCACCTGGTTCCGCTGGCGGGCCGCCTGGCTGCGCCTGTTCGGTGCCAGGCTGGCGTCTAACGTCTACGTCCGCCGCACGGCCAGCATTGAAATGCCGTGGAACCTGGTCGCCGGGGAATACACGTCGATCGGCGATCACGCCGTCATCTACTCTCTCGGCACGATCACCCTCGGGCGTTATGTGACCATCAGTCAATACGCGCACCTTTGCGCCGGCACGCACGACACCCGCGACCGGCGCATGCGCCTGCTGTGCCCGCCGATCACCATCGGCGACGACGCCTGGATTGCCGCCGACGCCTTCGTGGGGCCGGGCGTGACGATCGGCGCTCGCACCATTCTCGGGGCGCGCTCCAGCGCGTTCTCGGACCTGCCCCCGGACGTAGTCGCCGTCGGCCTGCCGGCCAAACCCATTAAAGCGCGGGTCTTCACCGCGGAGTAACCCTTCGCCCACGACCGGCAGCGCGTTGCCATAAAACGCTGATTCGTCCCGGCGACCTCCACCGCGTCATCACCGACGCAAGACGACGCGGCATCCGGCGTGGGTCGTCCTAAGCCACACTGCCGTAATGCGTCTTCCACCGCTCGGCGATGGGCAGCCAGTCGTAGTGTTTCAGCGCGAACGCCCGCGCCCGCGCGCCGGCGGCGGCGCGGCGGGCGGGGTCGGCGGCCCAGCGCTCGATCGCGCGCGCGGCGCTGTCGACGTCGCACGGCACCACTTCGCCCACGTCCTGCCCGGCCATGTGTTCGGCGAAGTTCACGCGGTCCGAAATCAGCGCCGCCGTGCCGGCCGCCAGTGCTTCCAGCACGACGATGCCGAAGTTTTCCTGGTGGCTCGTCAGCACGAACAAGTCCGCGTCCGCCAACGCGGCCACGCGATCGCGGCCCAGGAGCATGCCGGTAAAAATAACGCGGTCGGCCACGCCGTACTGCTTCACCAGGCCGCGTACGACGTCGACGTACCCGCCGTCGTCCGGCCCGGCCAGCACCAGGCGCGCGTCGGGCGCATTGGCCTTGGCGAAGGCGGGGATCAGGATTTCCAGGCCCTTCTGCAGGTGCATGCGGCCCAGGAAAATCAGCACGGTTCGGCCGGCGAGATCGGGGTAATGCGCGCGAAACGTGCCGGCCGGCGGAAGCGTTTCGAACTCCGTCAGGTCCAGCCCCAGCGCCTGAATCAACGGCCGCGCCTTCAGCCCCATCGGCCGCAACTGGCGGGCTTCTTCGTCGGTCGTGAAATGGATCGCGGCGGCGCGGTCCAGGTCGTGCCGCAGGCGCAGCGCCAGGTAGAGCCGCTTGCGCACCGGGCTCAGCGACATGCTCCACGGCGACAACATGCCGTGCGCGCTGACGACGTACGGCTTGCGCTGTTGCCGGCAGGCGCGCATGACCTGGTGGTAAATGTCTTCCCACGGCCCGTGAATGTGCGCGACGTCCGCCGCGGCAACGGCGGCGTTGGCAGCCGTGCGGTTGCCGCGCGACCAGTGCGCCAACCGCCGGATCACCGGGCCGACCATTGTCACCTTCACGCCGATCGCCCGCAGTTCGTCGACCGCGCGGTTGTCTTCGTCGGCCTGGTACGACGACAGGATCGACACGTCCAGTCCCACGCGCGCCTGCGCCGTCGCCAGGCCGATCAGGGACATCACGACGCCCCCCTTTTGCCGGTCCAGGCCGCTGATTACGTGCACCACGCGCATCGATCGCATGCTATCCGCGGCGTCGTCCGGTGCCACATCGGGCAATCCTCGCGGGGGCAATGGCCGCGGGTGTGAACCCGCGCGAGAACGTTTCCGGTTTGCAGCGACGATCGGGTTCGCGCGGGTTTACACCCGCGGCCATCGCGGCGTCGCAGTTGCGTGGGACGCCGGTCTCAAGACAATGCCCGCTTCGAAGGGAATCGAACATGGAAGCACTCATGATCGGCGTCAGCGGCCTGCGCGGCACGGTGGGCGGCACGCTCACCCCGCAGGTGGCGCTGCGCATGGCGGCGGCGTTCGCCGTCTGGCTGAAGCGCGGCAACGGGCCGAAGAACGGGAAGCATTTCAAAGTCGTCGTCGGCCGCGACGGCCGGCCCAGCGGGCCGTTCGTGCGCGACGCGGTGATGTCGGCCCTGCACGCCAGCGGCATCGAAGCGGTCGACCTGGACGTCGTCACCACGCCCGGCGTGGCGATGATGATCCAGCACACGGCGTCTGACGGCGGCCTGGTCATCACCGCCAGCCACAACCCGATCCAATGGAACGGCATCAAGTTGCTGAACTCAGGCAGCGTCGCCCCGCCGCCGCCGGACGTGAAGGAAATCCGCCGGCTTTATGACGAGCAGGCGACGGATTACGTACGCGTGGAACACTTGATCAACCCGTCGAAGAACGGCGACACGCACGCCCTGCACACCAAAACCATTCTCAGTTATGTCGACGTGCTGGGAATTAGTTCCAAGCGGTACAAAGTCGTGCTCGACAGCGTCAACGGTGCCGGCTGCGTGGCCACGAACACGCTGCTGAGCAAGCTCGGCTGCAGCGTCATCCACATCAACAACACGCCCAACGGCCAGTTCCCGCACGAGCCGGAACCGACGGAAGCGAACCTGACGGGCCTGGCCGAAGAAGTGAAACGACAGAAGGCCGTCGTCGGCTTCGCGCAGGACCCGGACGCCGACCGCCTGGCCCTGATCGACGAGAACGGCCGCTACATCGGCGAGGAATATTCGCTCGCCCTCGTCAGCCGCTGGCTGCTGAGCAAACGGCCGGGCGTGGCGGTGACGAACCTGAGCACCAGCCGCATGATCGACGACATCGCCGCCGCCAACGGCAGCCGCGTCATCCGCACGCCCGTCGGCGAAGCGAACGTCGTCGACACCATGATCCGCGAAAAAGCCGTCGCCGGCGGTGAAGGCAACGGCGGCGTGATCGACCTGCGCGTCGTCCCCGGCCGCGACAGTCTGGTCGGCATGGCGTACGTCCTGCAACTGCTGGCCAGCACGGGCAAAACCCTGTCGCAACTGGTGGACGAGTTCCCGAGATACGAGATCGTCAAAACGAAGTTCGAATGCCGCCGCGAAGACGCCGACCGTGCCGTGGCCGCGTTGAAAGAGGCCTTCGCCAGTGAAAAACTCGACGTGCAGGACGGTCTGCGCATCGACTGGGCCGACAGCTGGGTGCACGCCCGGGCGAGCAACACCGAGCCGATCATGCGCATCATCGCCGAAGCCCCGGACCGCGCGACGGCCGAGGCGCGAATTGCCGCGGTGCAGGACGTGGTTAAGCGCGTGCTGTGACTGACCGATAAAAAGAGTGGCCGCAGATGAACGCAGATGAACGCAGATGAACGCAGATGAACGCAGATAAGAAATAGTTTTGTCTTATCCGCGTTCATCTGCGTCCATCTGCGGCTAACCCAAGCTTGGAGTACCGATGACCGTTCAGCCGCTCGACATCCCCGACGTCAAACTGATTACCCCGAAGAAGTTCGGCGACCACCGCGGCTTCTTCGCCGAGACCTACAGCCGCAAAACCCTCGCGGCCGCCGGCATCGACGTGGAGTTCGTGCAGGACAACCATTCGCTCAGTGCCACCGCCGGCACGGTGCGCGCCCTGCACTTCCAGCTGCCGCCGTTCGCGCAGGACAAGTTGGTGCGCGTGCTGCGGGGCAGCATTCTGGACGTGGCCGTCGATATCCGAAAAGGCTCGCCCACGTTCGGCCGATTCGTGACCGCGAAGCTGACGGCCGAGGGGATGGAAATGTTCTTCGTGCCCATCGGCTTCGCCCACGGCTTCGTCACGCTGGAGCCGAACACCGAAGTGGCCTACAAGGTCACGAACTACTACGCCCCCACCCACGAACGCGGCCTCCGCTGGAACGACCCGCAAATCGGCGTGCCGTGGGGCGTCGACGAAGCGAACGCGACGCTGAGCGGCAAAGACAAAATCGCGCCAATGCTGAAGGACGCGCCTGATCTCCTGTAGGGCACGCCATTGCGTGCGCAACCCCGCCAGACTAATCACGTCGGGCCAATCAACGGCACGTAATAGCGTGCCGTACAGGATTGCCTCACGCCCTACGGCGGCGTAGCAGGCCGAGGCCCGCGATGGCCAGCAGCGACAGCGCCGCCGGCTCGGGCACGACGCTGGTGAACACGCCGCTGGAGCCGTCGGTGAAGCTCAGCCGGTAGACGAGCAGGCCGCTGTCGTTAAAGCTCATCCCACGGCCGTCCTGGCCGCCCGATTCGGTAAGGAACTGAATGCTATCCTCCCCACTAAAAGTGCCTACGGTGCGCAGGGCTATACCGAGGCCAGGGTCGACGTCGATTACGTCGCCTTCGCGGATGATCTTCGTCAAGGCGCCGGGCAACCCGGCGAACAGGGCGAGGTCATTGGCAGAGGTGATGCCAGAACCGGACAGTGTGGCAGTGAACGCCACCTGCCCGGCCCCATTGAGTGTGGGGTTATCGAAATCGAAGCTACTAAAGCTTCCGCCGCCCGGGGCAGCGGTGCCGCCTAGGGCAACGGCCACAACCGAGCTTGGTCGACCGACAAAAAGACCTTCGTTAGACGTACCACCACTTATCAAGAAGGCGTAAAATGCCACTTGGCCGGCCCCATTCACCAAAAAGCCTTCTTCCCCATTGAAGCCTTCATAATTTCCGCCAGCCGGGGCGGGAGCGCCGTTGAGCGCCACGGCCGTAATCGCGCCCGGCGTGCCGGTAAAAAAACCCTGATTGGACGTGCCGCCCGTAAGATCAGCAGTGAACGCCACCTGTCCAGCCTCATTTAGCCCGGGGTTAGTAAAGCCCAGACCTCTGTAGTTCCCCCCGGCGGGGGCGGCGGTACCGGATCGCGCCGCGACAGCGATTGAACCCGGGGCGCCCGCAAAGATACCGAAGTTGCCGAAGCCGGTGCCGCCAGTCAGCTGGGAATAGAACCCCACTTGTCCGGTCCCGCTCAGGGCCGGGCTGTTGATACTGGAAAAAAAATCGTAATTTTCGCCACCTGGTGCAGCGGTACCACGGAGGGCCACAGCTGCAATCAGACCAGGCACGCCGGCGAATATGCCTGTGGCAGACGTGCCGCCCGTTAAGGAGGCGTTAAATGCCACCTGCCCGCCTCTGTTCAACACAGGGGCACTGAAAAACTGATAGTTACCGCCGGCCGGCGCGGCGGTGTTGTTGCGAGCCACAACCGCGATCGCGCCCGGCCCTCCGGCAAAAATGCCTACGGTGGACGTACCGCCGGTCCAGCCGGCCTGAAATGCGACCTGCCCGGCCCCATTCAACACGGGACGGCCAAAACCGCTGTAGGTTCCGCCGCCTGGCACAGCGGTGCCGGTGCGGACCACGGTGACGACCGAACCGGGGGCACCGACGAAGATACCCTCGTTTGAGGCGCCGTCGGTTCCGGTAAGAGAGGCGCGAAACGCCACCTGCCCAGCCCCATTTAACACCGGAATATCGAAGCCGTTATAGCTCCCGCCGCCCGGGGCGGCGGTGCCGCTGAGGGCCACGGGCGTCGGCTGGGCTAAGCCCGCCGTGGCGGACAACAGGATCGCGGCCGACGCGGCGGCCGTTTGGAACGTTGTGGATGGCATCAGACTCCCCTTCTCAAAGACCTACAAGCGGCGGGCCGTGCCCGCCCTACACATCGTGGCGGCCCGGCTTACGCCCGCCGGCGACGCAACAGGCCGGCGCCGGCGACCGCCAGCAGCGACAGAGCCGTCGGCTCCGGCACGACGCTGGTGAACACGCCACTGGAGCCGTCGGTGAACCGCAGCGTGTAGACGAGCAGGCCGTTGTCGTTGAAGCTCATCTGGCGGCCGTCCTGGCCGCCCGAGTCGGTGAGCGAGCTGATTCCGCTATCGTCCACCATTCGAAGGCTAACGCCAAGGCCGGGGTCGACGTCAATCAGGTCGCCTTCACGGACGATCTGCATCACCGCGCCGGGCAGCCCGGCGAACAGGGCGGCGTCGTTCGCCGCGGTGACGCCGAGGCCGGTCAGCCTTGACCTGAACGCCACCTGTCCAGCCCCGTTGAGCAGGAGGAAAGGGAAATCGCTGTAGTTCCCACCGCCCGGAGCGGGATCGCCATTGCGGGCCACGGCTGCGAGCGCGCCGGGCGTGCCGGCGAAGATGCCCCGGGTGGAGGTGCTGCCAGTTAGGAAACCTTCGAACGCCACCTGACAGGCGCCATTCAGCAGCGGTTCATCCAAACCGATGAAGTTCCCGCCGCCCGGGGCGGGGGTGCCAACGCGGGCCACGGCCGTGACCGCGCCCGGTGTGCCGACGAAGAGGCCTTGGGAAGACGTGCTGTCGACCAAGTTGGCCGAGAACGCCATCTGCCCGGCCCCGTTCAGGCGAGGGCCACCAAAGTTAAAGGTATCGTAGGTTCCGCCGCCCGGGGCGGGGTTGCCGAGCCGGGCCAAGGCCGTGACCGCGCCCGGTGTGCCGGCGAATAGGCCTTGGAAAGATGTGCTGTCGGTCAGGGTGGCGAAGAACGCCATTTGGCCGGCCCGGTTCAACACGAGGTTACTCAAGCTTCTGTAGTTCCCGCCGCCCGGGGCGGGGGTGCCAACGCGCGCCACTGCCGCGACCGCGCCGGGCGTGCCGACGAACAGGCCACTGGTCAACGTGGTTTCGTCGGTCAGGCCGAAGCTGAACGCCACCTGCCCGGAATCGTTGAACACGAAACGGGCGACTTGGACGTCGTAGAAATAAGACCCGCCGCCCGGGGCGGGGTTGCCACTGCGGGCCACGGCCGCGATCGCGTCAGGCGTGCCGGCGAAGATGCCCTCGGTGGACGTGCCGCCGGTCAGGTCGGCATCGAACGCCAACTGCCCAGCCCCGTTCAGCACAGGAGTGCCGAAGCCGTCGTAGTTCCCGCCCTCCGGGGCGGGGGTGCCGCGGCGGGCCACGGCCGCGATCGCACCAGGCGTGCCGGCGAAGATGCCCTCGGTGGACGTACCGCCGGTCAAGTTCGCACGGAATGCTACCTGTCCAGTGCCGTTCAGCACAGGGGCGCCGAAACCGAGGTAGTTGCCGCCGCCCGGCGCGGGGCTGCCGCTGAGGGCCACAGGCCGCGGCTGGGCCAGGCCCGCCGTGGCTGACAATAAAATCGCGGCCGACGCGGCGGCCGTGCGGAACGTACTGGATTGCATCAGACTCCCCTTCTCAAAGACCTGCAAGCGGCGCATTGCGTCGGGACGACGGGCCGCCGACGACGGCCGTTCGAACATCCCCCAAGGCGGTTGCCGCGGACGGCACAAGACGTGGACGCGCCGCGCCCGGCCACCCTTGTAGTGGGGGGGGGATCAAGGAAAATCTTTTCCGTCGGATGAAATCGCGCGGCGGGTGGCACGGTCTTGTACCCAAGGCCGTGCGATCACGGGTTGAAGACACGGCCTTGAGTACAAGATCGTGGAACCCGGCTTCGCCGTCTTGTAGGGCGGGCACGGCCCGCCGTTTCCAAAGCGTCACGTCGTCCACGGCGGGCCGTGCCCGCCCTACGTGCAGCGGTTTAGAAACATCGCCTCGTCGATGACTTCGACGTCTAGCGCACGGGCCTTGTCGAGCTTACTGCCCGCGTTTTCGCCGGCGACGACGAAGGCGGTCTTCTTGCTGACGCTGCTCGACGGACGGCCACCGTTGGCGACGACCAAGGCTTCGGCCTCGGCGCGCCCGAGCGTGGGCAGCGTGCCGGTGACGACGACGGTCAGGCCGGCCAGTTTGCCGCCGCCGGCGGGCTTGGGGGTGGTGTCGGTTAATTGCACGCCCAGCGCGGCCAGTTCGCGGATCGTCGATCGGCCGGCGTCGCTCTTGAAAAACTCGTGCAACACCTCGGCCGTGCGGGCGTTCGTGCGCAGGGCGTCGTACAGCGCGTCTTCGCCCGCGGCTTCCAATTCGTCGACGCTGGTGAAGCGTTCGACGAGCATCGCGACGCGGTCTTCGTTCAATCGCCGGCCGAGGCCGGTGAGGGTTTTGAGCGGTTCGAGGCGCTGCTCCACGTCGGCGGCGGCATCGCCTTTCGTGGCTGTCAGGCCGGCGGCGATTTGGGCGGCGAGGCCGCGCAGGCGTTTCTCGTCGGCTTCGTCGTCGCTCGCGCCGCTGAGGGCTTCGCGGATTTCGGCGATGCTGGCCGGCTTCAGCAGCCGCTCGGCGTCGCCCGCCCACGCCGCCAGCTTGCGGCCGTTGGTGTTGCCGAGGAAGCGTGCGCCCAGGCCCGCCAGCACGCTGGCCAGGCCGCGGGTTTTGCTGGCTTCGAGCGACTGCATGATCGCGTCGGCGTTTTTCTGGCCGACCTTGCGGACGCTGACGACGGTTTCGCCCTCTTTGTTGACGCGCTGGTGTTCGCTTTCCAGGCCGGCGATTTTCTCGGCCGTCAGGCGGTAGAGGTCGGGAATGCTCTTGAGTTCGCCGGCGTCGATCAGCTGTTCGATGATGCGCTCGCCGAGGCCGTCGATGTTCATCTGCTTTCGGCCGGCGAAGTGCTTCAGACGTTCCAGCAGCTGCGCGGGGCAGCTCGGGTTTTCGCAGTAAATGTGCGGGCCGTCTTCTTCGCGTTCCACCGGCTGGCCGCAGGACGGACACTTCTTCGGGGCCTTCACGCGTTTGGCTTTGGCGTCGCGTTTCGCGGCGTCGGCGCTGAGCACCTGCGGGATGATTTCGCCAGCCTTTTCGATCGTCACGCGGTCGGCGTAGTGCAGGTCGAGCTTTTCGATGTTGACGATGTTGTGCAGCGTCGCCCGCCGCACCGTGGTGCCGGCGACCAGCACCGGTTCCAGTTCGGCCACCGGCGTCAGCGTGCCGGCCTTGCCGACCTGCCAGGTGACGTCGTTCAGCGTCGTCTCCACCTGGTCGGCCGGGTATTTGTAGGCGATGACCCAGCGCGGGCTTTTGCTGGTGTAGCCGAGGGCTTCGCGCTGCCGGCGCGAATCGACTTTCACCACCATGCCGTCGGTGTTGTACGGGAGTGTCTTGCGCTGGACGTTGAACGCGCGGATCGTTTCGATGGCTTCTTCGATCGTTGCCACTTTGCGCGTGGCCCGGCTGGTGGGCAGGCCGAGGGCGGCGATCTGCTGCACGGCGTCATAGTAACTGTCCGGCGGCGCGGGCTTCAGTTCGCCGAAGCCGTGGGCGACGAACTTCAGCGGCCGGCTGGCGGTGATGGCGGGGTCTTTCTGCTTCAGCGTGCCGCTGGTGAAATTGCGCGGGTTGGCGTAGGCGGCGCGGGCGGCGACCGTTTTGCCCTCGGCGGCGGCCTTGCTGACGCGCTCGGCCTCGGCGGCGAGGAAGCCGGCGTTGACGCGCTCGAAGTCGGCGTTGTCCATGTAGATTTCGCCGCGGACTTCGAGGACATCGGGGACGGCGAGTCGGGGGGG
>DASVSC010000105.1:0-7065 GCA_036388295.1 Tepidisphaeraceae bacterium
CGACCAGATGGCGAGTGATAAGGTCGTTCGCGTTCTCAATGTCGATGCCGATTAAGTCGTAGCGCGAATCGCGGATCGAGGCGACTGGCCCGGTGACAACGGCAGACGTCGTATCACTGTCGAACGGACGAATCTGCGCGGCATTGGTCCAATCGATTTTCCGCTTGTAAAACTCCTGAGCCACGCCGGCAGCATTCGTGATGTACTCATTTGTGCCGGTGGCATTCGCGGTGCCGCCTGGCGTAGCGGACGGAGCATTGGTCGGCAGGACCATCAGCATACTTGTGCGGCCGAGAATCCATTGGCTGGAATAGGCATTCGTCGGGTTGTTCTGCGCATTACCTTGCCCGGGCTCGGTTTTTAACGCGCTGGGCGTGCCGTCCGGTCGGGTGAGCAGGAACGTTCCGTCGGCCCGTGGCGTGATCAGATGGTTGTAGGTGATCCATGCTTCCGGGCTGGTCATGCCGGAGACGAGTTCGGCATTGGCCGGATTCGAATTACCGGTCTGACGAGTGAAACGGTCACGGGCGCAGAAGCTAAACTGGTCGAGCCGATGGTTCCGGGCATTGATCTGCAGCGCGCCAATAATTTCGCCAACAATACCGGGATCGCCTTCTAAGTTTCCATCACTGTTACTGTCATTGTTATCCAAGTCGATCGTACGGATCTGATCGCGCTGAGTTGAACTTTGTTGGCCGGCGGCCGTCAGCGTGGTGCTGTTATAATCGGTATCCGATCGTGCGTCTTCGGCATTACGAAATGCAGCTCGGGGAGCCTGATATCGAATCCACACGAACGGTGAATCACTCGCCATCGCCCCGATGTCTTTGGCAAAAACCGCCTGGGCCGCCCGCGCGTCCCGCGTGGCGGCGGCGATGCCCTGGCTGGCACCGATCGTCGCACTGGTGATGGAGAAGATTTTCGTAATCGCCAGCATCAGCACCAGCACCAAGGCGACGCTGATGATCAACTCCAGCAGCGAAAAGCCGCGAGCAACGGGGCGAAATTGAACGATTGCGGGTCGCGGCATCAGGGGGCACCAGTTACGGGTTAGAGACGCTAATGAACGTGGTGTACGCCGACACGTCCTGGATCGGACCGGTATACGTGTTGCCCATGGTGACCGGTGTCAGGCCGGTCGGATCGGCAAAACCGCGGCCCAGAACTAAGGCGACTGCGCCGTAATCCGCAGGGGAACCGACAACAGTCGTATTGGTGGCGTTGGGGCCGCCGGCACCATTGGGCTGCTTCATGTAACCGTACTTGCCGTTGGCTAAGTCGTTTCCCGCGACATCGCCCCCCCCCACGCCGATGGCGAGGATGTCGTCGCTGCTGGCCCTGGCCGTGGAGTTGAAGAAGCCGTCCGCGCCCGGGTCTGGGGTGAAGCTGTAGCCGGGTGCCAACTCGAATGTATTGTTGGCCAGATCGGTCCGGCGAGCGCCGAGTCGGTAGACGCGGCCGTTCAGACGGCCGACGTTACTGCTGTTGGCAGGACCGTCGATGCGGTCGTCGGAGATGACAATAAAGCACCCTTCTTCGACCGCGTTTGGCACTTCGTTAAGTACGTCATCCCATGGCTGGTTGTTCGGGCCGTTGCCGGCCGGGGGATAGCCGCCGCGGCCATTTAAGGTGGTGACAGAAAAGAAGGTGGCAATGTAGACGTCGTTATCCGTGTCTTTGACAATTTGCACGCCAACGGGACGCGGTTCGAGATTGTAAATCGACATCTTCGGCTCTTTCGGCAGCGGCGTGCCGAGTTGGTAGTAAACGTCGTCGGTCTTGTACTCCGGCTGATTAGCGACTTGGGCATTGATCACGATGACCTGGGCAGTCGGCGCGGGCTGGTAAACAGTCGCGGGCGCGACCGGCCCCGGCGCGCCGATGCTGTCGCGTTTGAACATGACGGCCGTGGCCGAGCGCGGGTCGGACGGCTGGATCAACTCATTGGCGGCGGCGGCCCACATGTTGAACTGGCGGGTGTTGGCGTTCGTGCCGGTCATGCCGTCGGTGAAAGCGCGCGGGTCATTAAGCGTACGGACCTGGCCGTTGTAGCGCTGTCCGACGACCGCCGGCGCGGCCGTTATCACGTACGTGCCTGGAAACACGGCTCGTAAGTCTGTCGCACCGGCACCGAACTGAACTTGCGAACTTGCAAGCTGCTGCAGCCGTGCCGCCATGCTGCGGCTATTGGCGGCGCTGGTGGTTTCGTCCAAGGTCAGCTTCGTCTGTTGCAAGCCGACCGGGAAGATGGCGGCCAGCATGATGAAGCCGATGCCGAGCACACCGATGGCGAAGAGAATCTCGACGAACGAAAAGCCCTGCCGACGCACCGCGCCTGGACGGGCCCGGCCGACGGATGACGGCCGAGCGTGAGGCCGGCGGATGGGAAGCGGGCGGGCGGACATCATTCTCCCCTCACAAGCGTGCCGTTGTAACGGTTGACCATCGACGGCGTGGCGTTTTCGTCGAGCCAGTTTTCGGTCGAAACGACAGTCGCTGTAGCTACCGGATTGGCATTGGTGAATTGCTCGGCGTCGTACACCACCAGCCCGATGCCCGAATTGGCCTGAAACGGCTTCGGCGTCGGCGGCGTGGTGGGCGGGACCGGAACGGTCTTGGACGAGTTCATTTTCTGGCCCAGAATGCCTTCACCCAGAATGGCGATCGGCGTCGAGACGACATGCCCGCTGGCGTCGAACAGGAAGACGGCGGGCGAAAAATAGCGGTGGAACGGCGCGACATTCAGGGTGAAAGAATAAGTGTTGCCGACCGCCCGAACGTCGATGCCACTCGGCAGCACGGTGAAGTCGCCGCCGGCCACGATTTCTACAACCGGAGTCGTGTTCAGTGACCGGTTCGGCAGTGACACAAGTTCCCGCCAGAACTGGGAGTTGGCGAAGTTCGGCTTCGTCTCGGCCGCCCCGGCGTCGGCGTAGGCCTGGATGCAGACATATGAATCACCCGAAAAGACTACATATTGACCAAAGGTATATGAGACGGGCACGGGCGGCGGGCCTGGCGTGCCGGCAGCGTAAGTGGGAAACACCGGGTCACGCAGTTCGACCAAAACGGCCGTCGTTCGCTCAGTGTCCTTATCGTGATAAATCGCAACACCCTGCGTCCTCTGCACGCCGATGGCGTTGGCGCGGGCGATGCCGAAAACCGCGGACAGGCGATTGCTGGCGGCCTCGGTGCTGCGGCTGCCGCTGATGAAGTTGAACGCGGGCAATGCCAAGGCGACTAATAACGTGATGATGCCCATTACCACCAAGATCTCGATCAGTGAGAAGCCGCGAACCGTCGCGTCCTTACGGACGGACATACTGCTCTGGGGGCGGCGAGCCAAGTATCGGCCGGGCATGATCACTTTGGGGTCGGTCGTCATTAGAAACTCGTTGGACGCATAGTTCACGATCGGTCAGTTCGAGAACGAGTAAACGTTGTCATCACCGGTCCCCAAGTCGCCATCGGGGCCGGGGCTTGCCCAGAAGGGGCCTCGGTCGGGAGCAATAATGGTTTGGTTCGGCCGATCGTAATTCGCCGGGTCTCCGCGGTCGCCGGAGCCTTGGTAGCCCACGTTGACACCAAACAATCCGCCGCCGGGGATGAAACAAATCGGTTGACTATCGCCATCCAGCAGGTTGACGCCTTCGACGTAATCGGCTGCGGGCGTCAGCGGGTATTCTACCGGGTCGCCTGCGGGTGTGACTGTGCTGGCCGAATCACTCGGGTAGCGTACCCTCACAATTCGGTCAGCAGGCATGGCTTCGATGGCAGCCCGGTTTTCCCGCACGGTGGACAGGCGTTTGATCACGCGAGCCGTTTCATCCCGCAAGTATCTGGCGTTTATCTGCCGCTGGACGATCGACGTCTGCACCGCACCGGACGAAGCGATTACATTGGGCGACGCGGCCAGGCAGTTGCTGACCGAATAGTTGGCCGATGTCGGTGCCACAGCAGCGGCGGGCGCGACCCAACGTGGCGTTGCTGTAGTAGGCTTCGTCGTGATATTTACTAGGACCACTTCGTTAAAGAGCGAGTCAACGGAGTTGCTGAGTTTGTAAGTTTCCAGCAAGCTTTTGCAATTTTCCAAGGCCGTGCTCGTGACACGCGCCCGGCTGGCGCCGCCGACGACTTTGAAGCCGATGGTCGCCAGGGTGATCAGCAGCGCGGTGATGCCGACGACGATCAGGATTTCCAGCAGCGTGAACGCTTTTTGTCGGCGGCTGGATTTTGAGATTCGATTCGTGCTCGTCGCCATGCGGTCCTCCACCGATTCATTATTCGCCGTGTCCACCGCCGGCCGGCTGGGTTTGTGGGAAGGGGAGCAATTGCTCGTAGCTGTAGAGGTTGTCGTCCTGCGTCAGGTGCCGCCCGTCGGGTCCGGCGCTGTAGCAGAACGGCCGGTCGTGCGGGGCCATGCCGATTTCGACGCGTTCGAAAGCGAGAAAGCCGATCGGGTTGCCCCATGCGTCGGCAACGACCTCGTCCACGCCCGCGAGCCGACGGACGATCTCGTTCGACCGCATTGCGTAAACCGCCCAAGCGGCTTCAGCCGCTCCTGGCAGCGGCGCGTCGTCTATTTCCGGCACGGCCGTCGAACCCATGTTGCCAGCCAGCGCCTCGCTCAGTTGTCGCAACGTCTGGCGGGTAATCTGCTCGGCCGACGTAGCCCGCACGTACCGGGCCAAGCTGACGCACAGGCCTAAGACGATGACCAGCAGCGCCAAGGCGGTCGCCAACTCCAGCAGGCCGAAGCCGCTTCCGCGTTCTGACGAGGGCCTGCGGACGGATCGATTCACGGAGGAAATGGGCGTATTACCGGAAGTTGGTCACGTCGTCATTGGCCGCAGCGGTGAGCTGGTTTTCGGCGGCCCTGGCTGCCGTCGTGTAGAAATCGCCACGTGACCAATTGGCCGGGTCGGCTCTGCCCGTGGGTCCGAACCGGCGATCGGGGCCGGCAGTCCAGAGCAGGTACGGCGTCTGCGGCGGGGTCGGCTCGGCAATCGTGACCGCCCCGCCGACAGTCGGATCATTCTGGCGATTGACGTTGAAATCGCCCAAGATAAGAGCCATTTTTGCCGTCAAAACATCACGCGATTCAGCCGGCATAATTGAGTCATCCGCGAACGCGCCAACATTGTCATTCGCATAAATTGCAGGTCGGACGCCGACCGCAGGCGGATAAGGCGGCGGCGATGCAGTAGAAACCGCGATCAAGCCATTGGTCGCGGTCGGATTAGCGGATTTGTTGACCGGGAAGTACAGGATCGGGGAGTCATTGCGGTCCAGGATGACCGGCCCGCGTGTCTTGAAGCGGTCAACGTCCAGGTACGGGCCGTACACCTTGCCCGCCGCGGCGTGGGGAACATCGACTGGCGGAGTACTTTCGTCCGGACCCACCACTGATGCTAAACGGGCCTTAAATCCGTTTCCGTCGTTGCCGTCAAAGGGAATGAAACGAGCCCACCAATGGTCACCGTCGCTTGGTGTGTGGTTAATGCCATTGGCTTGAGTGTCATTGCGAATGCATACGTAAATTCCTTGAGCTGTGGCCGGACCATTAACAAAGGCATTAAAACGCATCGCCGCGCCCTGTTGGACGACATCGCCGGCTTGATACGTTTTGCCGCTCGCATAAGCTTCTGGTGGATTCCCTAATGCGTTACTTGACGTCAGCGTTGGCGAATTGCCGGTGTAGTAATGAGCCGCATCCATCGGCCCGAGCAGTGCTTTGCCGAGTACGGCCGCCCCGCTGTTCTGGCTGGTGACGGGCGGGTAGCTGCCGAAGTCAGCCCTGTAGGCTTCCAGCGCGGTGCTGATGGCTTGCAGGTCAGCCTGGGTGCGCAACTGAACCGAACGGCCATACGCCTTTACAACCATCGGCAGCAGGATGGCGGCAAGCACGCCGATGATGCCGATGACCAGCAGCAGCTCCAGCAACGTAAAGCCCCGGAAAACCCGACGAACTGGCGGCCGCTTCGGCGTGGCATTAATTGCGAATGTCATCAGCGGTTCCGTATAGGCCGTCAGCGCCGGCGCTGATCAGGATGTACTTGTCTTTATAAACCGGCACCAGCGTATTGGTGGCGACGCCTGTAGTAACAGGATTGCCCGTCGAAATCTGCTCGTTGACGAAATACCGTTCATTACCTTGACTGAACTTGATGTTCGCTCCAGCAGCCGGGCTGGCTGGATCGACGGGCGTATGAGGGTAGTCGATAACATCTGCCGACCAGGGTTTCCCGGCTTGGACTACTTTGGCACGATCTACGCCTATGTTCGAATACGCGTACTGAATTTGATCCGGCCTGTATTGCCACGGGTCAGTTTCGGACTTCGTCGCCGGACTGGTGGGATCATAGATGAATCCACTGCGAGCAGCACCGACGGCCTTAGTCACGCCTCGCTGGGCCCGCATATAAAGGATCGGACGAGGTCTGGCGAAGCGGTCCATGAACTCGTAGATCTGCGAATCGCCGACGAAGGGTGGGACGGCGGCGGGACCCGCAGGCGCCCCTGGCCACCACAACGAGCTTGGCGAAGCCGCGTCGGTCACGAGTGGGTTGCGGTTTTCTTCGCTAGCCGAAATGTCGGCGTCTGTTATTTCCAAATAAGTTTGTGATTTCTTCGCGACACTCGTGCTCAGGCCGGACGGACCCTTACCGCGGCGGGCATAGTCAGGGTCGTAGACGAAGTCGACCGTGGGTCCCGGCTTGACGACCACCCGCAGGCCGCCACATAGACCGAGGAACAGGTTTTCGGAAGTGGTCGGCGCGCGGTTGCCGAACGACATATAGGTGCCGGGCGAGGTCGGATTCGGGATTTGAAGCGACTGGCCTCCCGGGAGCGTGGGCCGCCCGGGCGGCGTTGTCGCTTCGGACGACACCAGTTGGCTATCGGCGAACGGCCCGGGGAAGCTGCCAAAGTCCTGGAAATAAGCTTCGATGCCTTGCGTCAGGCGGTTTATGGTGTTCTGCGTCGCCACCTTCTGGCCCGCTAGGCGTACCCGCGACACCACGGGAAACAGAATGCCGATGAGCACGCCGATGATGCCGATGACGA
>DASVSC010000106.1:0-10742 GCA_036388295.1 Tepidisphaeraceae bacterium
AGTCCGCGTGGAAGCCTCGGCTCTTCGCCAGCAGCATGCACGCCGAGATCACGCAGTCCTATGACTGTGTCGCCACCCTGGAAACGCTATCGGTCAAGCAGCTCAATCTCGTCAAGACGCACACGCTCGTGGCGCTCGCCAGCCTTCCCGACACGCTCGGCTTCGTTGAAGAAGCCGGCCAGGGCCAGCTCGTGAAGACGTTCGACGTGATGGACTGCGTCGACGACGCCTTCGGCCAGAAGGAATGGAAGCGCGGAACCATGCGTTACGTCTCCATGGTGCGCATCAACGTGCAGCTTGTCGTCGCCCGCCGGCTCCTCAAATCACTCTTCCAACCCCAGGTGTAGGTATGGCCGTTGTTCTGACACAACCCAAGTTCGCATGCGGTCTCGCCACGGGTGTCACGGCCGGTCCCGCACACCGGCGGTTTTCCACGCCACTGAGCGACAACGTCGGGGGCGTGTTCGAAGTCGGATCAGGCGCCGATCAGGTGAGCCGCGACTACTACATCCCGCTGACAATCATGTCCGGTGTGCCAACGGTCATCGACCTGACGGCTTTAGTGAACGAAGAGAACGCGGCTTTCGGCTTCACGACGATCGAAGCTTTGAAGATCACGAATCTTTCAAAGCAGCCCGGTGAGGATGTCACGGTCGGCGGCGGAACGAATCCGGTTATCGCTGCGCAGCAACCGCTTAAGGCGGTCGCTCGTGACGGCGGCACCACGCTCTACCTGATCACGCCGATCACCGTCGACGGCACTCACAAGCTGCTGCAGATCACCGCGGCCGCCGGCACCGCCGTGGCCGCAGTCCTCACGATTCTTGGCCGTTGAACCGGCGGCCCTTTCTCCGGTTTCCAGTCCTTTAGGAGTTCACAATGCCTACCCTGCATTCCGCGAAGTTCGCGCGCCTGTTTGTCACCCCCGCCGGCGGCACCGCCCAGGAAGTGCCGTTCGTCCAAGCCACCGTCAACCCCGGCAAGGCCGACCGCATCCGCTATCGCCACTCGATGTCCGAACAGGGCACCGACGTCGACACCGGCATGAAGTCCGAAGCCGAAATGCAGTTCGTTTTGAAAAAGGACTACGCGAAGGATCCGTTCGGCACCACGCTCAAGATGCGGGGCGGCGAGATTCTGGACAAGCTCGAACTGTACGAATACGACCCGGCTCAGGCCGCCACCCCGTCAGGTGTGAAACACGTCTACGAAGACTTCCAGCTGGAAGACAGCGTGACGAGCGTCAACATCGAAGGCGAGACCGGTTTACAGTTCTCCGGCTGCAGCTCAACGAAGAATTACGAGTACGTGCCTGACCCGTCCCCGTAATGCTCAGGCGGGTCTGAGTCGCTACGCCCAGTTCTTTCAAACCTCGAAGGTCAGCCCATGACGCCCGTCAACACAGCAGCCGTCCGCGAGAACGCGGACGTGCTGTCCGACTTCGTATTGTCCGAGCCCCCAATGCTCGCGCACGTCGCCCTGGAAGAGGAAATGAACCGTCGCTTCCACGCGCGGTACGTGGACCTTCACACGCGCAACGACGCCGCGCATCGTGCGACGGCCGTCAAAGAAGCCGACAAGATCGTGGCCGAGCGTCCCTTCAAGACGCTCGGCCTTTCGTACAACCGCGCCATCATCGACGACCAGTCGTTGACGCCGCACCTGCTCGTCGCATGCCTGAGGCGGTACCACGGCGTCATGCCGATCGCGAAGGCCGAAGCGATTCTCGACAAGGACGACGAGCGTTTCTTCCGACTGCGCGACGCCCTCCTGGACCTGATCCTGGGGCCGCCGCCAAAAAAATGCACCGCCGTCGCCGCAAGTCCCGCGGCGACGGCGTTGACCTCGACAGTTTCGTCACCGGCCTGATGAAGAACCGCGGCGTGTCGTGGACCGACCTGCAGCAGATGAGCCTGCGGCAGGCCGAGTTCGTGGCCATGGCCGGTCAGGTCGACGAGGAAGCCGAAGCGGACTACGCCGTCAATCGGCAGATCGCACTGCTCGAAGAAGTCGCCGAACGTGAGGGGTTGAGCTTGTTCCAGCTCGGCCTGCTCGGCGCGGCGAAAGTCGCCCAGCTAGCGGCCGCGTTCAGCGGCACCGCCATTGAGCTTCACCACGTCCGCCCCCTGCTAACCGAAGACGAGTTCACGATCCCATGAGCATCGACATCTACACCGATCTCGTCCTGCGCACCGCCCAATTCGTCGGCCCGCTAAAATCCGCCAACGACGAGCTGAGACGCATGGTGGCCACGTGGGCCAACACGACGATCAACGTCGCGGTGAACTACGTCCTGCCCGACAATGCAGCAGTGCAGCGCATGCTCAGCGGGCTGCGGACAGAGTCGGTCAATATCCCGGTGCAACTCGTGCCCATGGGCGGCAACATTGCCGCCGCTGGGAGGATGGACACCGGCATGCAGGCGGGCCGGTTCGGCACCAACGCGGCGACCGGCGGCGGCTCGTCGGTGGCCATCACCAACGGCACAAAGGCAACCGACGCGCAGGGATTTGCCGCCGCCGGCAGCGCCGTGGCCGACGCCGCCTCGTCCGTCCTGAGCAGCAGCGGCATCACTGATGCTATCAAGAGCTTCACCGGCGGCGTGACAGACTTGCGCGACGAAATCTCGGACTTGGCGCGGCAGTTCGAAGCATGGAGCCGCTCCGGCCGCAACGGCGGCGGAAGTAGCGGAGGCAGTGGTGAAAGCGGTGGGGCCGCCGCGATTAGCCCCGCTGCCGCCAGCCCCTCGCGGCAGCAGCGCCGGGCGGAGCAGCGCGACCGCGCCCGCGCTAACCGCAACCGCAGCGTGGCTGACGAGGCGGCCGGTTTCGGCGACGCAAGCAACGGCGGCGGCTTCGGAGCCGACGCATTCAATGACGCGGGCCACGGGGGAGACAGCGGGCGAGGCGGGCACAGTCGGCGTGGCCCTGGGTTCGGCGGCAGCGGCGCGACAGGCGCTTTCATCCGCTCACATCCGTCGCTATCTCGCCTGTTCGGTGGATTGGGTCTGGCATACACCCTGTCGAACGCGATGCAGAGCGCAACCGAGCTCGGTGACGCGAACTACGCGCCGACCGGCAACGTGGCGTCCCTGGGCACTCGCCAGACGATCAACCACAACAACGCCATCCGAAGCAACATGGAGCGGATGGTTCCGCTGGTCGGCGGCATGGCGACCGGTGCCGGCGAATTCGCCGGAGCCACCAGCAACTGGGCAAGCGGCAAGGGGTTTGTCACGGAAGGCACGCGGCTGCAGTATCAGGCCGAGCAGGAAGACCTCACAAGCGAGACCGGTTTCGAGGCGCGACGCAGCGGTCTAGCCACAGCCGGATACAAGGACTACAACCCCGTCGCGGCGGTCATGCGCGCACAGCAGCAGCGCGCCATTGAACTTGAGCAGACGCTGACGGACGCTAAGTACCGGCAACGGGAGAACCCGGGCGAGTTAAACGCGTCGGGCGTGCGACTGCGCGACGCGAAAACGACCGAAAGCCAAGCCGAGGCCGATCGTGAGCGTCGTGAAGCATCTTTTGGTGTGACGCGTGCCGAGGGCGAAGCGACAATCGACCAGCGGGCATCGAACCGTCGCGGGTTCAGCAGCTACTTGCGGTCACAGCACCAGTACGACCGCCAAGCTGAAATGGACGACAGCATCGGCGCGATCGACGATCGCATCGACCGCCGCACGACCCAGGTCAGCACCATCGCCGACCCGATCGAGAAGGCCCGGCAGGAAAAGGTGCTGGCGGCGGAAGTCGAAGCTGCGAAACAGGAAAAAGCCGCCGAGACACACGAAAAAAAGCTGAAATGGGCTTTGGAAGATTCCGCCATCATCACCAGCACCCAGGCGGCAACGCTGCGCGCTAGCGGCAACTACTACGAGGCCGACCGGCGTGAGTTTGAGGAAGCGTGGAAACAGAAGCTCGCAACCGAGCAGGACGCGAACAAACGCGTACTGCTTGAACGGCAGAAAGTCGCCGAGGAGTCGCAACGCGCGTACCAGCGGCAAGAAGAATCGCGGGCGCAGACGCGACAGGCCCGCCTGGTCGAGCAGCAGACTGCTGGCAAGAGCGTGACCGCAGCACGGGAGGCAATCGAGAATGCCGCGATTGACCAAGGCAAGACAGAAGGCATTGTCGAAGAGTACATCGACCCCACGACCGGCGAGCGCGCTGGCAAGTGGTTCGACACAAAGAACGGCATCGATTCAACGACCGGCATGCCGTTCACACGCGCTCAGCAGGACAAGGCTGCGTCGATCGACCGCGACAAACGTGCGCGTCTCGCCGAGGTCGAGAAACAGCAGCGTTACGGCACCGAAGACATCGACCGCAGCGCTGCCTCAAAGCAGGGCCAATACGACGGCGACCCGCATGGCGCGCGGCAGCGCGAACGCGACGCGATTGCGAAGCGCCGACTCGCAGAAGCCACCGACCAGTCCCCAGAGGGAAAAGCCCGCAGGGACGCCATCCAACGCGATGCCGAGGCAGATCGCAAACAGGCCGAGCGCGACAAGAAGGACGACTTGCGCCGCGCGCAGCTGGCGACGCGGCAGTCGCAGCTGCGAGCGGAGGGCCGCGGGCAGATGGCCGAGGCGATCGGCAGCCAAGCTGAGGCGGCGGAGGAACTGCGAAGTGTGCGCGGTGATGCAGATCTGCTACCGGCCACGCTCGCAAAGTTGAAAGCCGGCATGGAAGAGCAGCTCGTTGGTCGGCAGCGAAGCGAGACGTTCGGCAGTGTTGCCGAGTACGCGAACCGCAACTTTCAGGAGGCCGCTAACTCGGATCAAGGCGCACAAGCGATGCTGCAGCAGAACATCAAGCAGATCGGAGATGCGTTAGCCGGCCCAGCCAACGCCCTGCAGCAGGCGGCCGACATGTTCATCCAGAAGTTTCAGACGTTCAACTAGCGCACTGGTCGCTTAAGCAAGATCTCACGCGCACCTACAGAATCGTCAGCGTTGCCGATCATGCTGACTGCCTCCCATCCGGCAAGACCGAGATGCATCAAGGGTTGATCAATATGATCTGTTTGCCAATCCTTCACCCCTAGTGCAGTCCCCAAGTCTTCACCGATGTACACCTTGCCGCCGGTCCACAGCACGGAGCGGCTCGTGCGGCTTTGTGGGTCGAAGGACAACTTTGCATATTCCCACCGCTGCCCCACCGGCGCCTGCTGGGCCTCAGCGGCGGAACGATTGAACAGCACGGCGGCGAGCAGGACGACGGCAACGGCGGTGACGGTGTTACGCATGAGTGCAGGATGCGCCCGAGCCGAGACTTGAGCAAATCCGCTGCAGTGCAATCGGTCTCAAGCATGATTCCTCCTGCTACGGCTTGGCCCGCATCATCACGCGCACATAAATGGTTTGAATTGAGATCTTATCTAGGCGGTAGATAAACGAAATCCGTCTCTGAAAACGGTTGAGCGACAAAAACAGTGTTGGTGCCCAACACCGCCTTGTACGTTTTTGTTCCTGTGTAAACTAGCAACCATCTGTCGTTGCGAATCTCCATACCATCGATCCATCCCGTAGTGTCGATCTTCTCAATGTAGACGAGCACTGGTTTGTTCCAACCGTCGTCAATCTTTACTAAGGCCGTTTTCGCATCAATTACTTGGATGATCTTGTGCGGTGCCCCTCCGACGCCCCAGTATCCAGCAGTTCCAACTTTTAGCGGGTCTTGCACATCGTAAGATGGCCATGCGAGAACCGTGCCCTTCTTCAAGCCCTCTAGATAGGCGGTCGCGACGCGCAGTCGCTCTGTGAGTTCACCGACCTCATTCTGCTTCGCCCGGCTTGATTTCGCACGCGAAATTGCTTGCTGGCAGACGCGGACCTCAGCAGCTGCCTTCACTATGCTTCGTTTGATGAAATCCTTGTCAGCCTGAGCGTCGATCACCGCCCGTAACTGCTCCGGTGCCCCGTCGGCAAGCTTAAAGCGTTCTCGGGGCGGCCGCTTGTCGACTTGGGCGTGAACAACGGTGCATGCGACGTGGAGTATTACGATGACGACAGTGAGTTGCGTTCGCATGGCGTAAAGATGCGCCGGCGGGGGCGGTTGGGCAAATCTGCACGCACCCGATCAACGAAGAATGCCCCCGGCGTTTCGGCCGAGGGCATTCGAAAAAGATCATGGACGTATTAGTCCTTGAAGGGCCATAACTCTTCCGGCTCGACGCCAAATGCAGCCGCGAGCTTCGCGATGGTACGACGTTGCGGGCGGCACTCGCGAGAGAGCATGTTCGCAATCGCGGGTTGATTTACATCAGTTTTCTCCGCGAGCTCGGCTTGCGTCATGCCGTGTTTCTTCATCAGCTGGTCAAGCTTGCTGGCGAAGGTGCGCTCTTGGCCTTCCAGATCGGCCTCCTCATGCAGTGCGCGATTTTGGGCGGCACGAATGTCCGAGACAAGTGCAGCGTTGACCTTGTCCGTTGTACGGAGTTGGGGACTGCAAGCTGTGCAGCGCTTTCACTTGGAAAACAAACGTTTCAAACGGTCGTCGATCATCAACGGTTCCGCATTTCCGATGACGATCTGGCGAAACTCTGCGTGGGCGGGATTCACCACATAGTTAAACTCTCTCGTGACGAGCGCGCTTGGCACTCGAAGCAAGGGCTTGAAACTGCGGGCGACAAAATCGTCACCGATTTCTTGTGTGATGGCCAGATTGACACGCCAGTTCTTATCTAAAGGGTTGGGGAGTTCTTCCACAAGATCATCCGCGAACTCCGCCCTGATTAACACGTATGACAGTGACAGTAGCATGGTGTCGGCATGCACGAGCATTTCCATCATTGCTGACGCGGGCGTTGCGGCAAGGTACACGACAGCGCTGCCAGGAGAGTTCCAACGCCCCCCGTTGTACCGGGCACCATAGCCGTCGAATGCTGTCGCGGCGAACTTCACTTTGCAGATGCGAAAGCCAAAGCTCACGTAAAGACACCGTGCTCAAGGCGGCCTAGCAATGCTTCGACCTCCCTTACACCGGCCTCATTGACCAATAAGTCGAGTGGCTTGAAACCCCTCAACGCCGGCGCAGGCGTCTTTAGCCACCGGCCAGCTGCTTCGTGATTATCCTCGAAAAAGTCGAGAGTCTTGTCAGCAATTAATTTGAGACGGTAAACACGGTCCGATTCTTCTGACGACAACAAGCCGCTTGTCTTCCGTCGTGCGAAAGACGATGTGCTGATGCGTGTAAGGCTCAGGACGGTTGATTGTGGCACGTCGATCAGGTCCGCGACGTAATCGACGAAGGCAGTTGCCAGCCCATTCTCAATGCTTTCAAACGCCTTATGTTGCGAAAGATTGCCGAACCTTCCGGCGCGTCGGTGAAACACGACGTCTTCGATAGCTGTTCGAGACATACCAGAATGCCTCAGCCGTTCCACTCGCTTGTTGAGATTGTCTATCTCGTGCTTGTTGAATGGGCGCGCCATGACCAAATGATAGATCGGCCATGCCAAATGACAACATCTGGCCATGTCCGATAAGCACTCGTTCCGCTCGAACGTGGTGAACAGTCGCCAGTAATGCAGGTCCCTGCATCTCCCGCGGCATAAGTGGAGTGTCTCCCCCACCACCCCGCCGTCACCGACCCACCCGGGCCGGCGCCAGCTCGTTTTCCAACACAACACCATGCCCATCGATTTTTCCACCGGCATCAAAATCGGCGACGTCGACTGCTTCGACCAGAGCACCGAAGAGACGTTCGACCAGTTCGACAGCTGCGCGACCCGCACCCTCGCGTGCAAGTGGTCCGATCGTAAGGCGCTGATCAACGCGCTCAACCCGCAAGGCACCCAGCTCGGCGGCATCTACGTCTTCTCGTCCATTCCGTACCCGGACTTCCCGGCGCTTTACCCGCAGCGGTTCCGCACCAAGTGCTACCCCGGCTCCAAGATCGTCAAGGCACCGAGCGGCATGGTCGGCTACGACGTCTGCCTGCTCACCGCGGAATACCGGCCGTTCCGCGGTGGCGACCCGCAGGGCTACCTGGAGTTCGACCTAGGCGCGAACGTCATCACCATGCCCGGCAGCGGGACTTGGCTGGAAACGGATAACGACTCCCCAATCGACGTGCCACTGCAGGACTGTGCACGCGGCTACCCGCTAGCCGTCATCGGCATCTGTCGCGGCCGATCCAACGTGGCGGGGCTCGACACGCAGCTCATCAACGACATTGCGGCAAAGCCTGTTAACTCGAAGGCGTTTCTCAACTTCGCGCCCGGCACCGTCATCTTCGAAGGTGCCCGTGCCCGCCGTCAGACCCTCACGAACGTCGGTTTGGGTGCCGGCACAAGCAATCCCGTGACGGGCTTCGCATCTGCGTCGTCGCTACTTGAGGGGGCGTGGGACATTGAATATCGCTTCCAAGCCCGACCGGCGCTCCCTTGGGATCATCTGCCGTTCCGGAAGAAAGTCGACAACGCCTTCCAGTTCGTGCTCGAAAAAGTGCGTCTCAAGCACGGGGCCGGCCCATATCTCGGGCGATCGGATCTGAACTCTCTCTTCGGCAACTCCGGTGGCCTTGTCTCGTTGAGTTAGAACTATGACACCACGACGATCCAGCGCTTCAGGCGGCGTCTTCTTACCCTCGCCCGAGCAGTGGAACGGCATGCTCGATGATGCCACTGCGGTGCAGCGGCTCAACGTGAGCGGCAGGCTCGCGTTCCGCCGCACCAGCAGCGGCACGACCATCTCGTTCGACGACCCGGTGTTTCATTGGGTGCAGTGCTTGGTGACGGGACCCACAGAAGAAGGGGAGCTAGGGCGAGCGTTGGCGAAGATCATCTCCGGTCCAGTCAACGCGGAGGCGTCGGGGCCATTTACTTGGGACAACCTTGGGAGCGTGTCCGAATCACCAGGGGTCGTCGAAGTTTGGAGCCTCAGCGGCTCGACCTTGCCCGGCGGTAAACCCATTCTAGGATTGCACGTCGGCAACCGCGGCGACGACCTGAACGGTCGGCAAATCGTGCTGGCCATGCCGTCGATTCCTCGGCCATACGCCAAGTATCAAATCTACACGCCCGTCGACGATACCCTCGAACCGACTTGGACCGACATGCAAGTCCAAGGCTGAGCCATGCCCACGCCCGCCTTCGATTACAACCACACCTACACCGGCGACGATGAGCTAAAGTTTGCCGTCGACACGCTGATGTGTCCGCACGCCGCAGCGGCGCGCGAGCGACTTCGCCTGATACTCCCCGACGTTAAACCCAACGACCTGTACCGGATTCGCCCGGTGCCAGGCGACGCAGACTACGACCCCCTCGATCCGTTTGTCTATCGCTACGACCGGGCGAGGCCGTTATCGGCAAACTTACGGTGGGCGGGGGTTCGTGACTTCGATGGCTACCCGCTTGTGGTGGACGAGTTCTTGTCCAACTACGGATTTGGGTTTGCCCCGGCCGCGTTAAATCCGACGGCGTGGTATCTGAGTCGCGTCACTGATCAATTCGCGAATCCGCCGAATTACCTGCCGTTTAGCTGGCCGATGCTGCAAAAGCTGATCGGGGCGATGGCGTTCAGCTTCGTCGACCCCGACGTCGACTATGACGGGTATGACCCGGCCACCGGACGCACCATATTCACGGCGTACGCGACGGCGTATTACCCCGTCACGAATGCGGACGGCTCAACGGGCAACCCGCGGGCTGCGTTCATCACGTCGGTGGGCAATGGGCCAATGCCGCCCACGCTCGGCCACGGATTCCCCGGTTACCCCAGTCCTGACGGGTTCACGCGGCGCCGTCGCCTGCACATTACGACGCTCGCAACGCCAGGTGTGGACGGCCAGCGCGCGCTGTTCGTCGCGTGCATCCCGTCCGCTGTTTCGGTCGACGTGGCAGACCGTGTGACCGGGTTGACGAGCGGCGTCCAGTACCAAGGGTATGTCGGCGCGGCCAACGGCACGGCCAGCGAACATCCCCCCCTGCCGTGGATCATAGACCCCAAGCCGCTTGTCCGTGATGTGCAGGTCCCATCGATGGCAGAAACGCCGCCGGATCAGCGGCAGTTCAGCCTGACATTTATGGACCGCGTCGGAGGCGAGTGGGTCGTCAGCGAAGACCAATCGACGCCGGCCGACGTCATCACGCTCAACGGCTGGATGCGTAAGGGAGACATCGTCGGGCACTGGATGCTCAACGAGATGCGCGACGCACTCAATGGGATGCGCAAAACGTGCGTTACCGCAGCGATCCATACGTCGAGCGAGAGCACCAGCACTGTCGCCGCGTCGACCGGAGGCGAATTGTTCGGTCCGCGGAGCGCGAAGTTCTACCTCGTGCCGGGCCACCACGAGGCTGGCCTGCCAGTGTACGACGCGTGGCAGTATATCGGCCAAGCCGCGGCGTCGACCGATTGCACCCTGGAAAGCGGACCAATCTCGGCCGCGACTTTCGCAGGCCACGACTTTTACGTCATTCTTGCGATCGTCGATTGGTCGCTGTCGCTGAAGTATCGGCCAGGCGCGAGCCCACCATCCTGCCCGCCGGCGTGGCCCGCGACGTTGTGTCTGCCACCGGGTACAGGAGCGACCGGCACAGGAGCGGGAAGCGGCACCGGCACCGGCCCGGCAGGCACCGGAACTGGGCCTGGAACAGGAGGGACAGGCGGCACGGGTGGTACCGGCGTTGACCCGGGCACCGGCACGGGGACCGGCTCAACGGGCACGGGTCCGGGCACGGGGGCAACAGGAACCGGAACCGGGCCAGGCACGGGTGGCGGAACCGGC
>DASVSC010000107.1:0-37818 GCA_036388295.1 Tepidisphaeraceae bacterium
CGTTCACTGGCCGCCCGGACCGTCGACACGCTGCACGAGGCGATCGGCCGGGCATTCGCCACCGTCACCCCGACCGACTGCGTCGGCTTCTTCCGACACTGCGGCTATCCCGCTACTTCAAAAGCCACGCCGCTCTAGGCGGGAAAGGCAAGTTCCATTGTCCATCGCGCTCGGCGGCAATCTTTGTGTGGACGACCGATAGGTCGCCCCTTTACGACTCTGGTTGCCACGATCTCGTATGCAAGACCGTGGCACCCGGACGCTACTCCAACGCGTCCGCGGCTTCGGCTTCGCCACAATCGAAGTCGTCTCATCCACAGCGCTATTCGCGGCCGACCAGCACTGCATCGAACACGCGGCAGACATTCTGCGCGACGCGGTCGATCGTAAAATGCGTGTGAACATGTGACCTGCCGCGCAGACCCATGAACTCGCGCCGCGCCGGGTCACTGAGCAAGGCTTCGATGGCGTCCGCCATCGCCGCGGCGTCGCCCATCGGCACCAGAAAGCCGGTCTCCCCGTCCAGCACGATTTCCGGCACCCCGCCGCCGCGCGTGGCGACGACCGCTTTCGCCGCCGCCATGCCTTCGATGATGACTTGGCCGAACGGTTCGCCTGTGGTCGAGGCGTGCACGAGCAAGTCAAGTTCGGCTATAGCCGCCTCGACGTCGGCGCGGAAGCCGGCGAACTCAACGACGTCTTTCAGCCCTAAAGCGTCGACGGTCGCGTGCAGTTGCCGTTCGTAATCGTCTTCGCCGAACAGGGCCGCGCCGATGATGCGGAAGCGGGCGTTCGGGAAACGCCTCCGCACGCGCGCGGCGGCCTCGATAAAAACGTGCTGGCCCTTCCATGACGCGATCCGGCCGACCAACCCGACGACCGCCCCATCACGGGTTTTCCCCGTCGGCCGCGGCAGTGGCGGGAGAATCGTGCCGTCGTGAACGACCCACGCCCGCTTGCGTCCTAAACGGGCCGGCTCGCCCGGCGTGAGGTTCCCGAGCGTCTGTAACGTGGCCTGCGAGTTGGCGATCAGCGCCGTCGGGATACGGCGGGCCAGCCGCCGAAACATGCGGGCCACGCGCGGCGGCAGATAATCGTCGGCGATGCGGTCGCGCACGTGCCAAACCACCGGCACCCCCGCCAGCCGTGCGGCCAGCCCGCCGATGACGTCCGCCTTCAGCGTGTTCGTGTGCACAAGGTGGACTCGCGCGTCACAGATCGCCCGGCGGACGCAGGCGATAAAGCTCAGCATCGTCACGCCGTCGCGCACGCGGCGAAGCGTGCCGCCGCCGAGCGTGTCTTTGCGGGCGTCGGCGATAGAGGCGGCCAGTGGCAGTACATGGGTCTCCACGCCCCGCTCGATTAATTTTTGCCGCAGCGGCCCGTCGGCGAACAGCAGCACGATCGGCGTATAACGGTGACGGTCGAGTGCGGTGACCAGATTCAGCAACGCGACCTCGCCGCCGCCTAAGCGGGCGGTGTGATCGATGAACAGCACGCGCCGCGGCGTCGGCGGCCGATCGATTCTTTTCACGGCCCGCTCCCCGCTGGCGCTTCGCCCAGGATGTCCAGCAGTCCATTCGCCGCAGAGCGTGTTTTATCGTCGCGGGCGGCGGCCGTCGCGTGGGCACGGGCGGCGGTGAGCGTCGCGGCGTCGCTCGCGCCGCGCAACACGCGGGCCTCGACCAGCCACTCCGCTTGCCGCAAATGCGCCGGGGCATAGCCGTCGCCACTGATCGGCGCGATTGTGCCTAAGACCGCCATCGCTTCGCCGCGACGGCCGGTGCGGTCGATCGCTTCGGCCAGGGCGAAGGCATGGGCCGGCTGCTGCGGCTGCAGCGCCAGCAGATGCCGGTAGTGCAGCGCCGCCGTCCGATCGTCCTTCCGCGCGACCGCCTGCTCCGCCTTTGATCTGAGCGTCGTCACGTCCGGCGTCGCACCGGCCAAAACGACCGACAGCGTCATCGTCGCAATCGCCGCCAGCGCAACGCCCGCAGGCACCATCGGCCAGCGGGCCGGCCGCGCATCGGCCGATTCACAAATGATGCGCGTCATCGCCCCGCCCCTGCGTGCCAGGCTCGCACCTTGGACGCGAACGTGTCGGCGGCGGCGTGAAACAGGTTTTCCAGTTCCGCTTCGGCGGCCGCGTCCAGCGGCGCGTAGCCGACGCGCAGCACCTGAATCTGGGCCAGCGGGTACGCCATTGCCCGCTCACGCGACAGACGTAGTTTGAGTGCCAGCCCCGAAGCGTCCGCTTCCGCCGCCGGCCGCCGCCACCAGCGGCCGGTTTCGTCGCACAGGGCGTAGTGCATGGTGCCAATGGACAACGGCGGCCGACGCAGCGCGATGTCGAACCGCGCGGGTCCGTCGCCGACCGGCGGTCGATCCTTCACCGAGGCGATCGTCCAACCGGCCAGCCCGTAGCAGGTGGTGGCGTCGTGGAAGCCATAGAACGGGTAGTCGATGCCGATCGTCGCCAGCAGGTCGCCGCGTCGGTACTGCGCCAACTGCGACTGCCGCCCGCTCACCTCGGCACGCTCGGGCGCTCGATCGTCCTCGTCGACGCGCGTCCATCCCGCCAAGTCGACCGGCAGTGCGAAGGCGGCGGATGGCGGCAGGCGTGATGCCCGCCACGCGCCGCCGGTCCGCCACGTGACCAGCGCCCCGGTCAGCACGAACAACGCGGCGATGCTTACCCACAACCGTGGGTTCACCTGCCAGGTTGCGGCGACGGCGTTAATCGCGGATGGCGTCGACTTGTCGGCCACTTCATCCCACTGGAACACCCTTTGCCCGAGCCGTTCGGTGCTGAACACCAAGGCCATGCAGATGACGAACAGCGCGATGCCAAGCAGGTCGTGCGTCGTGCCGCTGAGCAGATCGAGGTCGTACCATTGCTTGGCCGCGGCGCACACGACAATGCGGAGGACGTTCGCCCAGAACACGTACAGCGCGGCCGCCGGCACCAGCAGCAGCAGCGACAGGGCCGGCAGGCGTTTCCAAAACGCCAGCAGCACCGTGAACGCCAGCACGGCCAGCATGGAATTGATGCCGCTGCAGGCTTCTTCGACCATCAGGCGGTCGTTGGGAATATCGATCACGGCCCCGTGCGTGAACTGCGGCACGCCGATCAGATCGAGCAGCCGTCCCGCGCAAGCGACGGCCAATTGCCGCAACCAAACGAGCACGGCCTCGTCGTACTGTCCCGGCGGCGGCAGGATCAGCAACAGCAGCACGCCGACGGGCCAGAGCGCCTTGGCCAGCCGTGCCCCGCCGATCGCCCAGACGCAGCCCGCCAGCATGAACCACGTCGACACCGGCGCCATCCACCGCAGGTAAAGTGCCCCGCCCGCCGCCAGGGCCGCCCAGGCGACGGCGAACCAGAGCAGCGTCACGCCGATCCGCCCCGGCCGGATGTCGTTCATCGGCGTGTCACGCAAGCAGACGATGCCCACGAACGGCACGGCCGCCAGCAGCATCGGGAAAAACTCGTACTGCGGCCGCGACCAGAGATCGACGAAGAATGCCCACAGCAACGGCGACTGCGCCAGCAGCATCAAACCGACGCAACACCCGACAAGCCACGGCGCGGTACGATGCCGTTCGCGGCCGGCAGTCGCAACGGCTGGGTGCAAAGAAGATGCTGCGGAAGTGATACCCAAGCGGCTCACGCACTTTACCCGATGACGCCCGATCGCGTCGTGTCCGGCGCGTCGTAGCGATCCGCTGCTTCGCCCGCTACTTCGCCTGGCTTTTCATCTGCCGGCGGACGCCATCCAAATGGCCGGCCGCGGCATGCGTCGGGTCCAGGCGCACGGCCTGCGTGAAACTCCAGGCCGCTTCGCTGAGTTTGTCCTGGGCGGCCAGCACGACGCCGAGGTTGTTGAACGCCTCCGCAGAGCGCGGATCGACACTGACCGCCGCCCGGAACATCCGCTCGGCCTTGGCGGGCTCCTTCAGGCGGTGCAGCAGAACGCCCGCGTTCATGAACGCCGCGAAGTTCCGTGGGTCAAGGCGGATTACTTCCTGCAAATGCCGGGCCGCTTCCTCGGGCTGGCCGAGTTCGAAGCGGGCATTGGACAGGTTGACGTGGGCGCTAACAAAAGCGGGATTAAGGGCCAGCGCCTTCTCATAAAGCTCGGCCGCCTTGACGGGCTGGCCCAGGCGCATCTGCACCAGGCCCGCGTTGGTGTACAAACCGGGATCGTCCGTCACCCGGGCCAGCAGCGCGTCGTATGCGGCGGCGGCACGCTCGGGTTGGCCGGCCTGGCTGTGCGCCTCGGCAAGTTGGATCACGGCTTCGCGGTCATCGGGGTTCAATTGCTGCGCCCCCTCGTAGCAGGCGGCCGCGTCGGCGTACCGTTTTTGTGCGTCGTACACCCGGCCCCGCGCCATCAGCCACGTCGCGTCGCGTGCGGCGTCGGGTACTCGGTCCAGCTGCGTGCCGGCTTCTTCGAAATACCCTTCGCTCACGTACGCCGACGCCAGCCCGAGCCGGGCCGTCCTCGATTCGGGATTGATCGCCAGCGTGTGCTGCAGCAGGCGTTCGTTGCTGGCGTAAGTCGCGCTGCGGCGGAAGGTGAGCGTCGTCAGCACGGCCAGGATCACGATACCGGCGACCCAGCGCACGCCCCGCTCGACCGGTTCGGACGTGTGTCGATTCAGCCGCCGCAACAACACGGCGACGACCACCGCGATCAAAGCCAATCCGGCCGCATACGGCAGCAGGTCCGCCGCCGGCAGAGACAACCGGCCCGCGCGCAGGGCGGGCAGGCCCTGCAAGACGGCAAAACCGCTCCCCGCGGCGACCGCGATCAGGCCGAGACGTTTCCAACGCAGCGGGAGCAGCAGCAGTGCGATCGTGATCGTGCCCAGCGGCACGAGCACCGCCGCACTCGACCACTGGGTACGGTCGTACAGAAACGGCACGACGCCCGGCCAGAACGTGTTCCACAGCGTCCACGGCAGCGCGACCGCCGCCTCCACCCAGCCGCTACCCGCGACGGGCGACGGCACGGCTTCGTCCCGGCCCGTCCACACCCACCGCCCGCTGATGCTGCCGGCGGCGAACAGAAGCAGAATCGCGACGATCAACGGCGACGTGTGTGGCCGTCGACGCCGATCGATCAGCAGCAGCCCCAGCGCCGCCACCGCCATCGCCGCAGACCCAGAACCTACTGAAACCAGGGCGGCCAAGCTGAAAACCGCCCACGGCCAATGCTGGGCGTATTCTTCGTCGTAGTCGGCGTTGAAGGCCGGGTCGGTCCAGCCGCGTTCGTCGGGCGGCGGCTGGATCTGGCGGGCGCGCAGGTAGGCGACGAACGCCAGGGCCGCCGCCGCGGCGCCGAGCAGATCTCCCTGCCGGCCGACCCAGGCGACGTTCGGCAGCACGCCCGGGTGCACCGCGAACGCCGTCGCGATCAGCCACGCCCCCGGCACGCCGAGCCGGCGCAACGCCAGCCAGGCGAACCCGCACGTGGCGAGATGCAGCAGCAGGCTGACGAGCCGATAGCCCAAGGCGTCGGGCCCGAACAGGCGGAACTCGCCCCACCAGAGCGTGCGCACGACGGGCGAAATATCGGCATTGAGCGGGTGTGCCCAAATTTGACCGAGGCCCCGCGTCGCCCGCACCGCCAGATCCGACGTCACGCGGCGCTCATCATGCCAGAGCCAGTCGCCCGTCAGGCTCGGGTAGAAGGCTACGGCCGCGAGCAGAGCCAGGAGCGCGGCCCGCCAGCCGAGTTGCCACCCGCGCGGCTCGTACGGCGACTCCGGAACGAACGGCAAATCGTCCGCCAACGACGCCACCCGTTCGACGGCATACGCGGCCGCGGACGGCTCATCGGTCGGGGCGAGTGGCAGGTCGGCTGAACGTGGCATCTTCGGTAGCGGACAACGCCGCAGCTTACTCCATGAGGCGTACGGATGTCGGACCGACAGACGGTCATTTTTGACACGCCAGTCGGGGCGTCATCAGGCACGATTCGCAGGACGACGCCCGAGCGCCCGAAAATTCGTGACACGTTTCTAGCGCGTATTCGGACGCTTGGCGGCGACCGCGTCGGCGTAGACGGCGGCGATGCGGGCGGCGATGACGTGCCAGTCGAACGTCTGCTGGGCGTACGTCCGGCAGGCCTCGGCCGAGGGGAGCGTGGACGGGTCGGCCAGGGCGGCCGACAGGGCATTGGCGATGGCCGCGGCGGTAGCGTCCGGCAGGATCAGCTTCGGATCGAGCCCGCGCACCACTTCCGGCAGCCCGCCCACCGGCGTGACCAGCACCGGCGTACCGGCCGCGAGCGACTCGGCGGCGGACAAACCGAAACCTTCCAATGTTTCGGACGGCATAATCGTCACGTCGGCCGCCCGGTACGCCAGCGGCAAATCCTCGTCCGGGACGAAGCCCAGCGGCGTGATCGTTTCGGCGAGGCCGGCGGCGTCGATCATGTGAACCAGCGACTCGGCCAGCGGGCCGCGGCCGGCGATCAGGCACAGGGCGTTCGGTACGCGCTGGCGCACCGTCTTCATCGCCTCGATCAGCGTTTCCAGACCCATGCGCGCGGTCAACCGGCGCACCGCCAGCACCGTCGGCCGGTCGGTCGGCCAACCGAACTGGCGGCGGGCTTCGACCCGTGATTGGGCGACGGCGTCGACGAAACGGTCGGAATCGACGCCGCCGGGAATGACTGTGACCCGGGCGGGGTCGACGCCGTAGGTTTGGCAGAGCAGGTCCCGGAACGCGTCCGACAGAACGATGACGCGGTCGGCCTTGCGGTAGACCGACTTTTCGAGCCGGCGCTTGACCCACGTCGCCACGCGGCCGGCCCCTTCGCGCGCGGACTCGGCCGCCCAGGGTCCATGAAAATGGACGACCCAGGGGCGGCTGTTGCGCTCTTTGAGCAGCGGATAGGCGTACAGCGCGAAGTGCGTGACCAGCACGCGCTGGTCGGCCGGCGGCAGCGACGCCCAGACCCGCCGCACGGCCTGACGGGCGCTGCGCCAGCGGCGCAGCAACGGGTCGTCCGGGGCGGCGAAGGTGCGGACCGTGCCGTCCGTTTCCGAATCCACCGAACCGGTTCCGACGACCAGCCCGCGGCACTGTACCCCGACCTCCGGCAGTGCTTCGATCAGGTCGTGGTAGTACCGGTCCAGCCCTCCGGGGTTCTCGGAAAACCAGCCCGCTCCTACTTGCACGGCAGTCAACGGCGTCACAGACGCTGAATGTAGCCGAAGCCCCCATCGGCTTGCCCATTTTTATGTTTTTGTCATCAGGCCCCTCCCCCGGCGGCGGTGTGGAGCGCGGGCCGGAGCCCATGCCGTAGGGGTGCGCCGCAACTGGCGGCTTAGGGCGGCGGATGCTCGTGTGGAGTCGCTTCTTTGAGTGCCACAGTTGAGTGCAAACGGTGGCACCCGGCGAGGCCATTTACGTGGCCCCGCCGCGGTGCTTATTGCGGCACGGGCACGTTGCGGTCGGTGCGATGGACCAGAACCGTGGCTTCGAGGCGCGGGCGTTCGGGCTGGGCTTGTTCGCGGCGATCGAAGGCGTCGACGCACACGTTTTCGCCGACGACTTTGCCGTCGCAGAAACCCGCCCAGGCGCGGCCGACTTCGTCGCCGAGCTTTTCACGGAACCGAGCGGCGGAGAAGTTTTCGGCGTGCCGGCGAATGGCGGCGGCGTCCCAATCGGTCGACTCGAAGCGGTCGACCGCGTCGGTGATGCTGGCTACGTCCTGCTTGTCGAAGAAGACGCCGGTGCGGCCGTCAATGACGGTTTCGGTGACGCCGCCGCGGCCGAAGGCGATGACCGGCGTGCCGCAGGCGAGGGCCTCGACCGGGGCGATGCCGAAGTCTTCCTCGGCGGCGAACACGAAGGCCTTGGCGGTCTGCATGTACTGCCGCAGGCTTTCGGCCGTCTGGTGCCCCACCATCGTGACGTTCGGGCCGGCCTTGGCTTTGATGCGGTCCCATTCCGGGCCTGCGCCGACGACGATCAGCCGGCGGTCGGGCATGGCGGTGAACGCTTCGACGATCAAATCGATCCGCTTGTACGGCACCATGCGCGAGGCAGTGACGTAGTAATTTTCCTTCGTCTCACACAGCGAAAAGAAGTCGGTATTGACCGGCGGGTAAATGGTCGTCGATTCACGCCGGTACACCTTCTGGATACGACGGCCGACGAAATTACTATTGGTCAGGAACTGATCCACGCCATTGGCCGAGCGGACGTCCCAGGTACGGATGTAGTGCAGGATCATCTTCGCGGCCAGTGACCGCACACCGCGCTTCAAACCGGCCTGCCCGAGATACTGGTTCTGCAAGTCCCACGCGAACCGAACGGGCGTATGGCAATAGCAGACGTGCAGTTGGTCGGGGCGAGTGATGACGCCCTTAGCGGCGACGTAGGAACTGGACAAGACCAGGTCGAATTGGCTGACGTCGAGCTGTTCGATCGCCAGGGGCATCAGCGGCAGGTACGCGCGGTGACGCCGCCGGGCCATCGGGAGGCGCTGCAGGAAGCTGGACTGCACGGCCCGGTCGCCGAGGAAGCCGCGTTGGCCTTCGGGCAGGAAGTCGAACAGGCTGAACAGTTCGGCCTGCGGGAAGACCTGCAGCATCTGTTCCAGTACACGCTCTGCGCCGGCGTAGGTGTAGAGGAAGTCGTGGACGATCGCCACGCGCAGGCCGGGCAGCGGGCCGGGATTGACAGCGGGAACGGGGGCGGACGACTTGGCCGCGTCGGCGGCCGGCACGGCGCCATTGCGGACGCCCTTGTACTTAATCTGGTTCAGGCCGAACTCGCCCATCAGGCGGGAGAACAGTGCGACCCGCTGGCCGCCGCTTTCGAGGAAGTCGGCGACGAGCACTTCGATGCTGGCGCGCAGGTTGATGTCGGCGCGGCGTTGGGGGATCGGCACTTCGGCAGTGATGGAATCGACGTCGGCGATGAGTTCAAGGTCGCGACGCCACCGCAGCGTAGTAGCCGTGCCGTCACGGCGGAGGATGGGCAGGTCGATTTTCGCGAAATCCAAGACTTCGCCGGCGCGACAGACGGTGCCCCACCAGGCGTCGAAATCACGTACTTCGCGGAAGCGCAGCTGCAGGTCGTAGAACGCGCTCTGGTAACGCTTCGCCTCACGACCCAGCGCGCGGTTGCGGCGGACGGCGGCGAGGGTCTCGCGGGCCCGCATGGAGCCGGCGGTGCGGAAGAGCCCGCCGAGGCACAGCAGGAAGGCGATCACCGCCGTGGTCGAGGCGATCCAGCCGCTGTACAGGCAGATTAAGGCGACCGATGCCCCGCCGAGTGTGACGAGGTAAAGAATCCAGACGACGTGATGGTGCGCCAAGCCCGTGTCGAGCAGCCGGTGGTGCACGTGGCCGCGCTCGGCGGCGAACAGCGAGCGGCGCTGCAGCACGCCGCGACGGATCATCGTCAGCAGCGTGTCCAGCAGCGGCACCGACAGGACCAGCGCCGGCAACAGCAGGCTGCGGGTGGTTCCCACTTTGGTAGACGCCAACGCGCACGCCCCGGCGAGAGTGAAGCCGATGAACATGCTGCCGCAATCGCCCATGAAGACGCGGGCCGGGTGCGTGTTGTAGACGAGGAAGGAGAGAATCGCCCCGGCCAGGGCGGCCGCGACGAGCACCGATTGAACATCGCCCCCGACGCCCGCGCAGACGGCCAACACGCCGCAGGTGATGAGCACGATCCCGCCGGCCAAGCCATCCAGGCCGTCGATGAAATTGATGCTGACGGTAACGAGCGCGATCCAGAGCATCGTCAACGGCCAGGAGGCCAGGCCGAAGTCGATATAATTATGCCCTGTCAGCGTGAGCGACCGGATCGCCCCGCCGGCCGCGCAAAACGCGAGCGACGCCACCATCAACGCCAGCAATTTGTACTTACTGGATAATTCGAATACGTCATCGAGCAGACCAATGACGGCCAGCGACACCGCGCCGATCAACAACGTTAACGCCGGCTGAAAATCACCCAGCCCCAGTTCGGTGCGTCGCAGAACGGCGAGGACGACCAACGGCAATAGGGTGGCCAGAACGATGGCGACGCCGCCGATGCGCGGCACCGGCATCTTGTGAACTTTGCGCACGTTCGGCTTATCGAATAACCCAACCGCACGAGCGACCATGATGGCCAACGGCGTAAGGATTAACCCCACGGCGGCGGCCGATCCGGCCAGAACTGCACTGTAGCTGACGAGTCCCATGCTTCCCCTAACTCGTTGCTCAAAGAGGTGCCAAAATGGCTGCGGGCGGTTAGAGGAACATCATGTTGGAAAACCATGCTAAGTCAATCAGCATCTTCTAAATCTGCCGCATTTATCTCGAGAAAAGTGCCGCTTCCAATGATCGAGACGCTCAGGACCAGGCGCGTGACGTTTTGGTCCTGAATCACCGTCCCTTCAATCCCCCGCATTGGCCCGCGTGACACGCGGCACCGCTTGCCAACAACGGCGTGCGGATAAACGTTCAGGTCGCCATTCACGCTCAAGGCGGCATGAACAGACTCCAGTTCCGATACAAACGTCTGCCGCTGTGGCACAGGCAGAATGTGGCAAACTCGCTTCGTGGTCAGCACCGACAATCGTGTGTCGGAAAGACCACAAAAGAAGACGTACGACGGGAACAGCGGGATCATCATCGTTCGCTTGCGTCCGCCCGACATTACCGTCCGCCGGGCCAACGGCAGGTAATACGCCACGCCGCGCGCTGTTAAATCCCAAGCCAACGCCTTCTCCATGCGCGGCTTGGTGTGGGCGACCCACCATTCCCCCGCCGCCTCCGCCGGCCGCTGCAGGCCGGGCAGCAACTGCGTCGGATTGTCCGCTAACTTCAACATCGCGTAACGCCTTCCAAAAAACCGGCTATCGAACCCCTGCCGGCGCGGCGCGTCCGCTGCTGTAGGCGGCCAGCAGGCTTTCCGCCTCTGGCATTTTCGGGCGCAATCGCAGGCAGATGCGGACGTGCCGCAACGCCTCGTCGCGATTGCCGATTTCCGCCAGCATGCGGGCCAAGTCCATCCGCCAGTCGATCCGGCCGTAGTCCGACTCGACCGCCTTCTGCTGCCAACTCACCGCCTCGGCCGGACGGCCGTTGGCTCTTTCGTAGTTCGCCCGGCCGACCCACAGGTCCGCCCCCGCACCGTCGGCTTCGGATTCGCTGATCAGCAGTCGCTCGACGTCGGTTCGGCACCGCGCCGCCAGTGCCGCCTCGTGCGGCCATCCCGCCGTCAATCCGTCGGCCAAACGCTGCAGATTCGCGCGGTCGCCGCGTGCGGCCTCGTAGGCCAAATCCGGCCGCCGGGCCAGCAGGTACACGTCCACCAGCTGCCACCGCGGCCCGCCCAGCAGCACGTAGCGGTCCAGCGCCACCCGGGCCGTGTCCCAATCCTGCCGCTCGACCGCCAGCAGGCCGTTGATGTAGCAGACCGTCCGGTCGTACGGCGTCAGGCGGAAGGCCTGCCTGATCTGCGTGTCGCCGGCGGAATCGTTCAGCACCAGCGATCGAATCTGGCCGGCGACGCACAGCGGCGGGCCGAACGTCGGACAAAGCGGCCGCACCGCGTCAAACGCCTGCACCAACTGCCGGGCGAAGCCGAGTGATTCTTCGGTGAACGCCAGGCGGCGCGTGTCGGGGTCGGTCACGTCGCGGCTGATCGCCTGCCAGCGGTATGCGTTCAACCAATGGCCGTCGACTACGTTCGCCGGCTGCAGCCGCGTCGTTGTCTCGGCGGCGCTGAGCAAGTCGCGGTACTGATCGTCGGTGCCCTGCCAGCCGGCCGTTTCTAATTCGGCCGCGGCGGTTTGCGCCTGCCGCCGCACGACGTCTGCACGGCGGGCGACGTCGCCCTCGTACACCACCCACGACGCCCCTACGACAAAGCCCGCCAGCGCGCCGCCACGCACCAGCAGCGCCGGCCAATCCGACGTTTCCGGCCGACGTGCCCGAGAAGAATCAGGCCGGCCGCCGATGTTGATCAGCAGCGCGGTGAAGACGGCCGTCAGCGTGGCGTTCGCCGGCATGTGCTGGCCGAAGTCGCTGGCGCTGTGGATCAGGACCGCCAGCAAACCGAACCCAAGGCCGAACGCCGCGAACTGTTCCGGCCGGCGTGGCTTCCAGACCGCGCGCCCGTACGCCACACCCACGAAAGCCAGAAACACCGCCGCCAACAGCAGCCCGACGCCGCCGCATTCTTCCAGCAGTTGGGCGTATTCATTTTCCGCATGCGTCGCCAGTGTCGGACTGTCGCGCGTGTCGACCATCGGGAAGACGAATGAGTGCGTGCCCAGGCCGGTGCCGAAGACGGGGAAACGACGGGCGAGCGACAGAATGCCCTGCACGATCTGCCCGCGGCCGCCGCTGGCGGTCTCGACATTGCGCAACGTCGCGAGCCGGTCGTAGGTCACTTCGAAACCGATGACCAATAGCAATGCCAGCACCGCCACGGCCAGGCCCAGCATTAGAAACGCGCCGCCCGGCTTGTGGCCGGACCGGCCGCGACGGCTGCCTTGGCTGCTTCGCCAGCCGAACACGCCCGCCGTCACGCCGGCCGCGCACAGCATCGAGATCATGCCCATGCGCGACATCGACCAGAAGACCAGCACCGGCCCCAGCACGCACAAAGCCAGAGCCGGCCAAACGAACGCGTTGTGCGGCCGACGCAGTTCGTCGGCGAAGACCTGTCGGTCGAACTCGCCGTCGGCCCACTCGCTTGCCGTCAGTAACAACAGCGCGATCGCCGCCCCGACCGACAGGTTCATGAACTGCGAAAAATGGCTGTAATTCAGGAATGGCCCGGCGTTTTTATGACCGACCGGCACCAGGCCATAGATCAGTTCTGCTTTCGTCACGTCCTGGTACGCCGCCAATAGTGCGACGGCCAGGCCGGCGAACATGACGGTCATCAGCAGCCGGCGCAGGCGGGCCGGCGCGCGGTAGACGTTCAACACCACGACGAAAATCACGACCACGCTCAGCACCATCCGCGTTTCCACCGCCGTCGCGAACGCGTACAGCGACAGCGTGGTCCGGCCGGTGGGCGCGAGCTCGCCAAGGAACTCGCGACGCAACGCCGTTGTGGCCGGCGAAATGAACTCAATCCACCCGCCCGGCAGCGGCGTCTGCTGCAGGACGATCAGCAGCAGAAACAGCACGATCGGCACGTACGCCCACGACCAGACGAACCCACAGCCGTGGTAGACCACGTTCTTGAGCAGCAGACACCCGCCCAATGCCGCCACCAGCACGAACCAGATTGCCTGCCCCCACGCTTCGATGCCGCCAAAGGCGAACGGGAGGAACAGCAGCATCGTCGCCATCAGCGCTTCGATGAGCGTATCGAACGGCGTGTTGGCGACGGAGTCGTCGAAGGTCGTGTCACGCCTCATCGTCGGCCCCCCGCGGTGCGCGTGTTGATGCGCGGCTTAACGATCGGCCGGCCGTCGAAGACTGCCTGCGGGTTCTGCACACAAAGCCTGCGCGCGACCGCGTGGCCGCAGCGGGCGACGATCGCGTCGACGGCAAGCGTCATTGACGGCGCGCGGCCGGTGACGTCGTGGGCGTCGCTGGCGACGAGCGACACCCAGCCGTCGTCGACCATCTGCCACGCCGCCCGCTGCGTGCCGGGCCCGAACGCCCCGGTCAGGCTGGCCGCCGTCACCTGAAGCAACGCGCCGCGGGCCAGCCAGGGGAGCAGCAAGGGCGGCGACCGCGTCAACGCGGCGTGACGTTCGGGATGGGAAATGATCGGCGTGACGCCGCGGGCCACAAGTGTTTCAATCAAGGCCCGCAAATCCAGCATCGTGCTGTGCGGCAGCTCCACGAGTAGATACGCGTGCCCGTCGGCGAGCGTCAGCAGGCGCCCCGCGTCGAGCAGGCCCACCAGCCGCTCGTCGGCCCGCACTTCCGCGCCGGGCCGGACGGTCAGCGGGACGGCGGCCGCCACCAATTCTGCCTGGAGCGTGTTCGTCGCCTGACGCACCCGCACGGCGTCGACTTCTTCGTAAGGACCGAGTTGATGCGGCGTGGCGACCACATGTGTGATTCCGTCTTCGACCAGCGCCCGGCAGACCGCCAGCGCGTCGGCCAGCGTTGCGGGCCCGTCGTCAATGCCGGGCAGGCAGTGACAGTGCATATCGACCGAGGCGCTCACGCCGAACCGCGACAAGCGCTGTGTCTGGGCGAGCCGGAAATGGAGCACGTCCGCAGTCATGTAGGGATCCGCGTCGCCGCGGCGGCGATCGCTCAGCCGTCGATCGTCCGCGACGGAACGACCATGGTGCCGTTCGCCGTGCCGTTCGCCGCATGGTCTCCGTTGGCCGAGGAGAGGCGACCGTTCGTGGCCGACTTATAGCCGTACTGGCCATAGCCGTAGTAGTAGTCGTACCCCTGCCCGTTCTTGCCGCGCGGGACGTCGTTGACGATCACACCGATCAGGTTCGCGCCGACCGATGCCAAGGCATCGCTGGCGTGTTCGGCGAGGCGACGCGTGGACCGTTCGGCGCGAAGCACGATGATGGCCGCATCGCAGGAGGCGGCCAGAATGCGGGCATCGGTCACAGGCACGACGGGCGGCGAGTCGATCAGCACCTGGTCGTATTCTTGCGACACCCGCTGCAGCAGATCGATTAGCGCCTGACTGTCGAGCAGTTCCGACGGGTTCGGCGGAACAACGCCGCACGGCAGAATGAACAGGTTTTCGATTTCCGTTTTCCGCACCGCGTCGGCCAGATCGACCTGGCCGGCCAGCACGTCCGAAATGCCGTGGCCGGGCTCGATTTCGTGGATGCGGTCCTGAGTGGGACGACGGCAGTCGGCGTCGATCAGGAGCGTGCGCCGGCCCGACTGCGCGAAGGCCACGGCCAGGTTGCTGCAGCACGTGCTCTTGCCGTCCCCCGGCGCGGGCGACGTCACCAGCAGCGTTTTGGGCGTCACGCCGTCGCCGGCGCCGAAGCTGACGGCCGTGCGAATGGTGCGGTACGCCTCGGCGATGTTCGAGCGCGGCTGCGTGTGAACCGTGCGGCCGCGCTCGGGGGCGCGGTTCTTGCCCATCATGTGCGGCACGACGCCGAGGATCGGCAGATCCAGCACGGCGGTGATTTCGTCGGCCGAGCGCAGGCGCTGGTCCATCAGATCACGCAGCATCGCCAGCCCCACGCCACTCATTAAGCCGGCCACGAGCGCCATGCCCAGCACCTTCGTCTGCAACGGACGAACCAGGGAACCCGGCTTGGCGGTTTCCAGCACCGACACCGTCAGCGAGCCGACGTCTTCGTTGACGTTGATTTCCTTGATGCGGCTGTCGAGCAGTTCGAGCGAACGCGTAATCCGCTCTTCGTCCTTGCGCAGCTGTTCCAGTTCCGCCTGGCGGAAGTTCAACGCGACGGCCGACTGCCGAAGGGCGTCCATCGCGCCCTGGAGCTTTTCCACGCGGGCGTCCGCGATGCGCAGCGACTGCTTGAGCATGGACGAATAACTGGCGGCCGTCTCGCGGGCGGCCTGCTGCAGTTCTTCCTGGATGCGGCCCATCTGCTTCTCGGCCATACGGACCATTTCGTGCTTCGACCCGAGCCGGTCGAGCATTTCGCTCAACCGCTCACGGCCGGTGCGATAAGAGGCCATCATGGCCGGGTCGATGGCGATGCTTTCGTCGGACGTGATCTGGAACTGTTCGACCAGACGCCGCAGCGCCGCCGGGTCGTCCTTGACGGCGTCGGCCTCGGCGGCGGCGGTTTTGATGTCGAGCGAACGCAGTTGCGCTTGCGTCAACCGGTCCGACAATTCGCTCAGCTGATTCGTCACGATGCTGCCGCGCTCGGTCTGGAAGGTGAGGTCCGGATTCTCCTTCTTCATGTTGAGCATGGCCATCTGCGTTTTGTGCAGATTGGTTTCGTGCTGGTCGACTTCCTTCTGGAAGATCTTGAGCACTTCGACGGCAGTCGATTTGTGCTGGCGGCCTTGGTAATCGATGTACGCCTCGACCACGGCGTTGACCATTGTGGCCGCGTCCTGCGCACTGGTCGACTCCATGCTGACATTGATCAGGTCGCCCATCTTGTCCGGCACGGCGGTGATAGAGCTTTTCAAAACGCCGACCGGATTTTGCGCGCCCTGAAGGGACTTAACGCTCGCCATGTCCGGCTTTTTCAGGGCGTCGCTGAGGATGGCGGTGCTGGTGATGAGCTGGCATTGCGTGAACAGAAAGCCCTGCGACCGGCCGCCGCCGCCCATGGGGTCGCTGACCATTTTCAGGGCAGCGTCCTGGACGTAGACGATCGAACTGCTTCCGTAGATCGGCGTGGCCTTGGCGAAATAAGTGATGCCGACGGCAAGGGCGAGCAGCACGCAGCCGAGGACGATCCACCGGCGACGCCAAATGACGGCAAAGATGTTCGGCTGGGGGCGTTCCGACGCTTCGCCGGGCCCGCCGTACACGTCGACCTCGCGGACACGACGGGTGGCAAGCGCGCGGGCCGGGGTGCGAGGGGCATCGAGCATACAGAAACGACCGGACAGAGAAGGAACAATCGAACCACCGGCCCGCTCAACATCGGAACGGACGTACTATCAGCCAAGGTGCCCGGGCGATAGGGAATAGTTGCCCGGGCAGATGAGAGACGACCTAACGCCGCCGCGGCGGGGGCGGCGGGGGCGACCCGCCGCCGCTGAACGGGGGCGGGGACGGGGGCGAGCCACTGGGAGGACCAGCCGTCGGGTTGCCCTTCGGCGGCGTTGGCGGCCCCATCATCGGGCTGGCCGCGGCTGCGGCCACGGGCACAAAAATGACCGGCGCGACAATATTAACTGTGGGCCCGACCGAAACAGACTTGAGTGTGAAAGGGTTCAACGTCAAACTTTTGGTGGCGGCCACGGCCGAATCGACCATGCCACCAAATAGGCTCACGCAAGCCGCCATCGCGGCGGTGCGGATTGCCTTCGTTTTAATCATTTGGATCTCATCTTTCATGAAAATCTTCGCAATAGAGCTCTTATCATCCATTAAGCCCGACAGCGGCGAGCACCGAGCAAACCGCATGCCCCAATGGCCAAGCATAGTGAGGCCGGTTCGGGAATCGTGACAGTTTCTACAAAATAGAAATCAAATTGGGCGAATCCCGAGTAAGGCAAGCCGGATTGCGGCTGTACGCTGAAAGAAGCGATGTCCGCGTCTGTAAAGTCGGTCGAGAGGTTCGCGAACAAGCCAGTCGCCCGGAGCGTCAACTCCTCCGCGTCAGTGGGAGCCGCGAATATCGAGTAAGTCTGCGTCGTGTAATCGAGCAACAGCTCGTAGTTATAAAAGGTGTCGGGGGCGGCCGTGAAGGGGGACACGGTGGTGAACAGCCCGCTGCCGAGGAGTTCGCCGGTGCTGGCGTTGATTCCGGCCTGAGCGATTACACCGTTGCTGCCGAACGCTACGATCCCGAAGAACGGGTTGTTGGCCAAATCCGACGAACTCGTGTTCATCGACCACCCAATGACCACGCCTTCAGTCGGGGCGGGTGTAAACGGGTTGACTTGGTTCGTCTGTGGGTTGTAGAAGTTCGCGTTGTTCGCTGGCACGTCGTTATTAACGACGCCGACATACTGCCTATTCTCAGCCGAAAGCACAGGGTACTCATACACACCGGCTAATGGCACCGTTGCCGCCGAGTCGACCGCACCGGTCGGGAAGGTCGGCGACGCCACCCATTGGTCGGCAACCGGAGCCGAGGCGGGCTGAAAATCGAGAAACTTATTCGGTTCATAACCGGCACTGCTCTCAAAGCCAAAGCTGTCGTAAAGCACGATAGCCTGAGCCGACGAAGCCGCGGCCAAGACCAGACTGGTCATCCCAACAAGTGAAAGTGAACCGAACAGACGCATTTTCTTCCCTTCTACTTCTGACGAAACGGGGACCTACATCGGCTCACCAATGGAACCGAATGCCGAGCCCCGAGAGCATCAACGATGACGTGAGAAACCGAGAACCGTAGTTCGCGAGATCGAACCACGGTTCCCCCACTGGCCGGAGATTAAAGCGTATCTATAGACGTGTCAACGAAAAACAGCAGGCACTTTTCAAAGCAAAGGAGTTCGCGACAACATTATCGATTCCAGGAGCTACTAGAGCTAACAGCTAACGGTCACAAATCGTTGAAGTTTGATACAGGAACCATTGCCGTGCTACCGTTGGCCACTTTGGAAGGAAAACCATGACCCCGCTTCGTATCGCCCTTGTTCTTATGTCCGCCGCCTTTCTCAGCGCCAGCTCCGCGATGGCCCAGCAAAACCGCCCCAGCCCGCCCGGCATGGCCGGTGCCGCCGTTGATGGCAACCGCGTCACTGTCTACTACAGCCGGCCCTTCTCGAAGGACTCTAAGTCCGGCGAAATGCGAAAAATCTGGGGCGGCCTCGTCCCGTACGGTTCGGTCTGGCGGTTCGGCGCCAACGAAGCGGCCCTGCTGGTCACGCAGCAGCCCATCGAGATCGGCGGCACCACGGTGCCGGCCGGTGCGTACAGCCTGTTCATGCTGCCGACCGAAAAGGAAGGCTCGAAGCTCATCATCAACAAGCAGATCGGCCAGCACGGCACGCAGTACGACGAAAAGCAGGACCTCGTCCGTGTCGACATGAAGCAGGAAGCGGCCGAAAAGCCCGTCGACCAGTTCACGGTCACTGTGGCCCGCAATCCCGAGGGCGGCGGCGTGCTGAAGGTCCTGTGGGAACAGACGCAATTCTCTGTGCCCTTTACGGTCAAGAAGTAAGCCCGTTTTCGCGGACGCCCAGAGGCCGGAGCCGGATCGGTTTGCCGATCCGGCTCCGCGAGTGGTTCTATGAGTTCTTCCTCAGGCCCGTCACGCCCTGGCGTGGCGGCGAGCGCCGTGTCGGTCCGTCATCGTCTGCTCGGCCATCGTCTGCTCGGCGTCGTGCTCCTGCTCGGTCTGGCCGTGGCCGATGCTGCTGCGCAAAGCGCGACAGCCCCCGCCGCGGCCGCCCCGCCGGAAGCGATCCTGCAGGACCTTAAAGCCTTGCGCGAATGCGGCCGCGTCCTGTACGTCGCGGCCCATCCGGATGACGAGAACACGCAGCTGATTACGTACCTCGCCCGCGGCCGCGGCTATCGCACGGCGTATCTGTCGCTCACGCGCGGTGACGGCGGGCAGAACGTGATCGGCCCCGAGTTCGGCGACGCGCTCGGGCTGATCCGCACCCACGAATTGCTCACCGCCCGACGGCTGGATTCCGGCCAGCAGTTCTTCTCGCGGGCGCTCGATTTCGGATTTTCTAAAGACTACCGCGAGACACTGAAGTTCTGGGACCAGCCGCAAGTTGTGGCCGACATCGTACGGATTATCCGCACCTTTCGGCCCGACGTGATCGTCACACGATTCTCGCCCGAGCCGGGCGGCACGCACGGCCACCACACCGCCTCCGCCCGTCTGGCCGTCGAAGCCTTCGCGCTGGCGGCCGATCCCAATGCGTACCCACAGCAACTCGCCGGCCTTGCGCCGTGGCGGCCGAAACGCGTCGTGCAGAACGGACGCGGTGGCGGCGGCGTCTCGATTGACGTCAGCGGTACCGACTCCGTGCTCGGCCAGACCTACGCCCGCATCGCCAGCCGCAGCCGGGGCATGCACAAGAGCCAGGGCTTCGGCGACAATGGCGGCGGCAACGACCGAGGCCCACGCCTGGAGTCGTTCCAACACCTCGCCGGGGAGCCGGCGACGAAAGACCTGCTCGACGATGTCGACACCACCTGGGCCCGCTTCCCGGACGGTGCTGCGGTCGTGCCACAAATCGACCAGTTAATCGCCACGTTCAACCCGGCTGACCCCGTGGCGAGCGTGCCGCTGCTGCTCGATCTGCGTAAAGCAATCGCCGCCCTGCCGGCCGACCCGGTTATTGATGAAAAGCGTCGGCAGCTCGACGGCATCCTCCAGGCATGCGTCGGCCTATCCGTAATCACAACGATCCCGCAGTCCCAGTTCGTGGCCGGCGAACGGCTCCCGCTGCGTCACACCGTTAGCGTGCGATCGAATGTTCCCGTCCGCTGGGTCGGCGTGCGATACCCATCGCTCGCGGCCGACATCAAACAATCGATCGACCTTCGCTCCGGCCAGCCGGCGACGCAGGATTCGATGCTGACGTTGCCACTCAATACACCAATCACGCAGCCTTACTGGCTGCGCGAAACCGGCACCAGCGGCATGTCGCAAGTAAGCGACCCGAACCTGATCGGCCGTCCGATTAATCCGCCGGCAGTTCCCGTCGAGTTTGTCTTCGACATCGGCGGGCAGACGGTGGCCATCCCCGACGAGCCGATTACCGCTTCGACGGCCACGGATCCGGACCAAGCCGCGCGACTGGAAGTCATTCCGCCGGTATCGCTCGAGCCCGTGACCGACGTTCGCCTGTTCCAACCGGGCGGCCGCAAATCTGTCGAGATTGTTGTCATCGCCGCCCGCGCAGGGGTCGCCGGACAAGTCGTCCTGCCCGCACCACAAGGGTGGACCGTTGAGCCGTCTATGCAACCGTTTCGTCTGACGAATGCCGGCGATCGGGCGAAGGTATCGTTTACGGTGACAGCGCCCGCTCAAGCGTCGACCGCGACGCTCGCGCCTGTTGCGGAGATTAGCGGCACTGCGTTCGGCACCCGTCGGGTTGAGATTCGTTACGCTCACTTGCCGCCGCTGCTGCTCCAGCCGGCGGCGCAGGTAAAGGCCGTAAGCGTCGATCTGAAGACGGCCGGCAGACGTGTCGGCTATCTGCCCGGCGCGGGCGACAGCGTGGCCGAATCCCTTGGTGAAATGGGCTTTTCCGTTACGCAGCTGGCTGGGGCCGATCTAACCGCGGAACGGCTGAGCGACCTGGACGCCGTCGTCATCGGCGTCCGCGCCTTTAACGTCCGTACGGATTTGGTCGGCGGTATGCCGGCCTTATTCGCCTTCGTCGAAAACGGCGGCAACGTGATCGTGCAGTACAACCGGCCGGATGGTTTGAGGACCAACGCCCTCGCGCCGTTTCCGCTGAAGCTGTCGCGCGACCGCGTGACGGACGAGACGAGCGTCGTCACCCTGCTGGCCCCGGATCATCCGGTGCTGAACACGCCGAACAAGATCACGGCCGCCGATTTCGACGGCTGGGTGCAGGAGCGCGGGATTTACTACCCGAACGAATGGGACGACCGCTTCACCGCGATCCTTGCCAGCGGCGACGCCGGCGAAGCGCCGCTCAAAGGCGGCCTGCTCATCGCCCGGCACGGAAAAGGCTATTTCGTCTACACCGGCCTGGCCTGGTTCCGCCAGCTGCCGGCCGGCGTGCCGGGCGCGTACCGACTGTTCGCCAACATGGTGTCGCTCGGCCAATGAGCGACGACGTCCCACATCCTGACGCCGGCCCTGCCGACGAAACCACCGGGCTTCCGGGGCTGCGCACGTGGTCCGCCGTTTACGGCCTGGTCGTTGCGGTCTTCGTGGCGTATGTCGTGCTGCTGGTCCTGCTGTCGAGAGCCTTCGCGTGAACGCGCTCGACTACCTGGTGCTGTTCGGCTCGATGCTGGCGATCGCCATTTACGGCGTCTGGCGCACGCGCGGCCAACGCGGTTTGCAGACTTATCTGCAAGGCGCGGGCGACACGAAGTGGCTCGTCGTCGGCCTGTCTGTGATGGCCACGCAGGCGAGCGCGATCACCTTTCTGTCCACGCCCGGCCAGGGGTATCAGGACGGCCTCGGCTTCGTGCAGAACTACTTCGGCGCGCCTTTCGCCCTGATCATCATTTCGGTCGTTTTCCTTCCGATTTACCGACGGCTGAAGGTCTATACCGCCTACGAGTACCTCGGCCAACGCTTCGACGGCAAAACGAGGCTGCTGGGGGCCGGCCTGTTCCTGCTGCAGCGCGGCCTCGGCGCGGGCATCACGATTTACGCACCGGCGATCGTGCTGTCGACTGTGTTCGGCTGGCGGCTGGACCTGACGATCCTGTGCAGCGGCCTGGTCGTGATCGCCTACACCGTGGCGGGCGGCAGCGACGCGGTGAGCCATACGCAGAAGTATCAGCTCGCCGTCATTTTCGTCGGCATGCTGGCGGCGTTCGGCGTGCTGCTGGCGAAGATGACGACTTCGATCGGCGTGACGGACGCCTTGGCCGTTGCCGGCGGCTTCGGCAAGCTGGAAGCCGTCGACTTTTCGCTTAGCGTCGACAAACGCTACACCTTCTGGTCCGGCCTGCTCGGCGGATTGTTCTTAGCCCTGTCTTATTTCGGCACCGACCAGTCGCAGGTGCAGCGTTACCTGTCTGCATCATCGCTCCGCGAAAGCCGGCTCGGCCTGATGTTCAACGCAGTCTGCAAAATCCCGATGCAGTTTTTCATCCTGCTGCTGGGCGTCGGCTTGTTCGTGTTCTACCAGTTCGAACGGCCGCCGGTGTTTTTCAATCAGGTGGCCTGGGCGACGGCTGCCCGGCAGGACACGACCGGAGAGTTGCGGTCCTTCGAAAGTCGCTTCGCCGCCGCCCACGAGGAGAAGCAGGCCCGCATTGTGACCTGGCTCGCCGCGCGCCGCGCCGGTGACGCGCCGGCGGCCGAAGCCGCACGAACCGCGGCACGGCTGGCGCACCAACAAAGTGAAGCCGTCCGCCTCGAAGCCCGCACCGCGCTGCAGCGTCTGGCCCAAGGCGCAAAGGCCAACGACGCCGACTACGTGTTCATCACCTTCATCCTGCAGCACCTGCCCCACGGCCTGATCGGTTTGCTCGTCGCCGCGTTTTTCGCCGCCACGCTGTCTTCCAAAGCCGGCGAACTGAATGCCTTGGGTTCGACGACGGTGGTCGATTTGTACCGCCACGTCGTCCGACGCGACGCCGACGACGCGCACTACGTAGCCGCGTCACGACTGTTCACGGTGCTGTGGGGTTTGGTCGCCATTGTGTTCGCGCTGTTTGCCAATATGGTCGAGAATCTGGTGCAGGCCGTGAACATTGTCGGTTCGATTTTCTACGGCGTGGTGCTGGGCATGTTCCTGGTCGCGTTCTTCCTGAAGCACGTCGGCGGGACGGCCATCTTCGTCGCGGCCATTGCCGCGCAGCTGCTGGTGTTCGCTCTCTACTTCACGCTGAGCATCAGCTACCTCTGGTACAACCTGATCGGCTGCGCCGCCTGTATCGTGCTGGGCCTGTTGCTGCAGCTTGTGTTGCCGCGTACGCCGTCGCCGCGTGAACCCGGGGTGGCCCTATGAGTCGCACGCCGGTCATCTGTTTCGGCCAGCAGCCGTGCGGACTGTTCCCGAAGCGATTCCTTTTCGCCAAGTTCCAGACCGCCCGGAGGCTGCAGGCCCAGATCGGCGGCGAGATCGTTTTCTTCTACCACGACAGCGACCACGACCCGCGTGAGACGCGCATGATCCTGCGCAACCGCACAACGGACGAGCCCTTCGAAGTGAACTTCACTTTTGATAACAAGCTGCAGCGCAAGTACACGCCGTTGCACCTGAAGCGGGTGCGGCCCGACTGGCGTGAGAAAACCCTGCGGCAGCTGCCAGGCTTTGTCGATCGTCGCTGGTGTGCGGCATTCGAGGAAACGACCAGCGCCACCGTCGGCGCGTTGTGCCTGGAGATGTACGCCGCGATGGGGCTGCTTGACGGCATTCGTGTCGTTCGGTCGGGCGACCCGCTTGTCCGCCAGGCGGCGGTCGACGTGGATGATTTCTTCGTCGACGTCCCGCACGAAGGCGAGGTCGTACGGGCCCGCTGCGACGACGGCCGGCTGAAACTGCACGAGGGCGGCCAATCGTTTCTGACCTTGCCGGCCCTGCCGTTCGCCAAGGAGCACATTAGCCCTGCCCGCGATTCGCGGCTGAAGTGGATGCAGTCGGTTTTGCATTGCACGCACTACGTCAGCGGCGCGGGCGAGCAGCAGTACCTGCGCACGCAGGACGCGCCGGAGATCATTTACGTGCCCCGCGATACAATCGAGCGTTCCGATGAAGCCTACACCGCCTGCCCCGAATGAGTCTGCCTTGCTCGTCGCCTTCGGCGCTCACCCGGACGACATCGAGTTCGGCTGCGGCGGCGTCATCGCGCTGGAAACCCAGGCCGGCCGATCGGCGCATCTGGTCGTCTGCTCTCGCGGTGAATCCGGAACACACGGCAATGCCGACCAGCGTACCGACGAGGCGCGCACTGCGGCCGGTCTACTGGGCGCGACCATCGAATTTTTGGAACTGGACGGAGACGCGCACCTGGAAGTGGATGTCGCTCGAGCGATCCGCGTGGCCGCCGTCCTGCGCCGCTTGCGTCCGGCGATCGTGCTCGCGCCGAGCCTTGTCGAGAACCAACACCCCGACCACCCGCGCCTCGGCCGGCTGGTGCGCGACGCCGCCCGGCTCGCCCGGTACGGCGGCGTTGCAGAGCTGCGCGAATGGCCGACGCACGCGATCGATCATCTCTACTTCTACGCCGGCTCCGCCGAGACAGAACCGCGCGACATCACGCCCGTCCTCGTTGACGTTTCCGCCCCAAAGGTTCACGCGGCATGGGTGGCGGCGATGGAGGCGCACGCGTCGCAGGTTCGGGCCCGTGAATACGTCGAGCTGCAACTGACCCGCTCACGGTCGCGCGGGCTGAGCGCGGGCGTCGGGCACGCCGTCGCGCTGTTTCCCAACGACCCGATCGTTGTCGATTCCCTCGCCGCCGTCGGCCGCGGCGCACGGCGCTTCTAAAATGAACCCGGACGGACGTCTCAAAATCGGCCTGACCTGCTACCCGAGCGTCGGCGGCAGCGGCATTCTTACGACTGCCCTCGGCGAAGCCCTCGCCACGCGTGGGCACGAGGTGCATTTCATCAGCTACGAACGGCCGTTCCGATTGGCCGCCGGTCTGGCGAACGTCCATTTTCATCCGGTCGAGGTCAGCGGTTACGGCCTGTTCAAGTACCCCGATTACACCCTGCCGCTGTCGGTCAAGCTGGCGGAAGTCAGCCGCGATTTCGGGCTGGACGTGCTGCACATGCATTACGCAGTGCCCCACGCGACGGCGGCGATTCTGGCGCGGTCGATGCTGCCCACCGGCCAGCGGCCGCGTGTCGTCACGACCCTGCACGGCACGGACATCACCCTTCTCGGCCGCGACGCCAGTTACGGCCCGGCGATCACCCACGCACTGGGCCGCTCCGACGCCGTCACCGCCGTCTCCGCTTACTTGCGCGACGAAACCTATCGGCTGTTGAAAGTCGATTGCCCGATCCAGGTCGTGCACAACTTCTTCACGCCGCGCCCGCCCCGCCGTTCCGTGGCGGACGTTCGCCGCGAACTCGGCATGCAGGACGGCCAAGCCCTGCTGCTGCACATTTCCAACCTGCGTCCGCTCAAGCGAATCGATTTGCTGTTGAAGGCCGTCGCCCATGTGAGGCCGAAGGAATCGTTCAAGCTCGTCGTCCTTGCCGGCGAAAGCTTCGCGCCGTTCGAGAACGACGTGCGAAAATTGGAATTGGACGGCCGCGTCGTGGTGCGGGACCGCGTGAACGAAGTCGAGGATTATCTGCAGGCCGCCGACGTCGGGCTGGTGACGTCGGAAACCGAAAGCTTCTGCCTGAGCATTCTCGAGGCCATGTGCTTCGCCTGCCCGAGCGTCGCCATGAGCGTGGGCGGGATTCCTGAGGTGATCGAATCCGGACGGACCGGCCTGCTGGTGCCCTTCGGCGATACGGACGGATTCGCCGACGCGATTGAATCCCTGATTCGTCAGCCCGCCCTGCGCCAGGCGCTCGGCCACGCGGCCAGGCAGGAGGCACAGCGTCGCTTCGCCGCCGACGTGATCGTGCCGCAGTACGAAGCGGTCTACCGGCGCGTGTGCGGAGCGTCGCCGCCGTGAGACCCGCTAGTGGCCTATGATCCGTGTCGTTTCGAGACGAGTGTCACACGAACGGAACCGACTATGGCCGCTACGAACGCCCACCGCAGTGTTTACCTGAATGATCACCTTGCCGGCTCCACCGCGGCGCTGGAACTGATGGTCCACCTCTCCACGGTTTACGCCGACACACCAGTCGGCCAGTTCGCCAAAGAGCTGCACGCCGACGTGCTCGTGGATCGGCTGGAATTGGAGCGTTTGTCGGAGCAGTTGGGCGTGAAGCCGAGCGAGTTCCGTAAGGCGTCGGCGTGGGTGGTGGAAAAGTTCACGCGCCTGAAGCTGCGCATTGACGACCCGTCGTCCGGAAACCTGCAACTGCTGGAATCGCTGGAAGCGTTATCCCTCGGCATCGAAGGCAAGCGTTTGCTTTGGATGGCCTTTGCCGCAGCGGCCGAGACGACGCCGTCGCTGCGCATCGCCGATTTCACCGCCCTGTGTACCCGGGCCGAAGAGCAACGCGGCCGCGTCGAACTGCACCGGCGCGCGGCCGCCGCGGCCGTGCTGGCCGGTTAGACGGCGGTCATTGACCTACAATGCGTCGTGATGACCTACGAGCCGATCGGCGACACCGCCCTCACGATCAGGCAGACGCCCGGCGGCCCGCCCTTTTACCCGGCCGCTCTGGCGCGCCGGCTGCGCGATGCGGCGCTTCCCGGCGTCGTTGACGCGGTGGCGGCATTCGACGCCGTGACCGTCGTCTACGACATCGCTGCGATGCGCGGGCGCAACGACCCGATTGACCATTTAAGCCGCCTGATTCAAGGCTTGATGACAGATGCCGCGGCCAACACATCGCCCGAGAATTCGCGACGGATCGAACTGCCGGTCGACTACGGCGGCGACCACGGCCCTGACCTGCTGTGGCTGGCGAAGTTACTCAAACGGCCGCTGGCAAGCCTGATCGAAGCACACACCGGCACCGACTACACGGTGGCGGCTGTCGGATTCCTGCCCGGCTTCGCCTACCTGTCCGGCCTGCCGACCGGACTGCGCGTCGCACGTCGGGCGACGCCGCGCGTTCGGGTGCCGGCCGGGTCGGTCGCGATCGGCGGGCCGTACACGGGCGTTTATCCCGTCGCCTCGCCCGGCGGTTGGCACCTGATCGGGCGGGCGCGCACGGCTTTGTTCGACCCGCTCCGCCCCGACGCCACGCCGTTTCGCGTGGGCGACCGGGTCCGGTTCGTGGCGGTCTCCTCAACGGAAGCCTGATGATGTCGATCCGGATCGAACAGCCCGGGCTGCTGACCACGATTCAGGACTTGGGACGGCCCACGCTGCGCCAGGCCGGGTTGCCGGGCGGCGGCGCGGTCGATCCGCTGGCCCTGCGGACCGCGAACCTGCTGGTCGGCAATGCCGAGGAGGCGGCGGCGATCGAATGCGCCTGGGTCGGCCCGGTCCTCCGCTTCACGACGGCGGCTATTCTCAGTGTCACCGGCGCTCGCGTGAGCAACATTCCCTTCGCCGAACGGTTCCGCGTCGAGGCGGGCACGCGCCTGACGCTCTCCCGGCTGAACCGCGGCGCGTATGCGTACGTCGCCGTCGCTGGCGGCATTGATGTGCCGACAGTACTCGGCAGCCGCAGCACCGACGTGCGGCTCGGCTTCGGCGGCTTCGAAGGCCGGGCACTGCGAGCCGGCGATGAGCTGCCAATAGCCGATGCCGGGGCAATCGCAGCTGCGCCGGGCCTGCGGGTCGGCATGATCGGCCGGCGTGACGACAATGCGCCCATCCGCGTGGTCGATGGCAAGGACGCCGATCGGGTCTCGCCGGATTGGCTCGATCAGGCCTTCACTGTTTCATCCAAGTCGGACCGGGCCGGGGTTCGGCTTGAGGGCACACGCATCGAGTGCCAGGAACGTGGGAACGACGAATCGAGTGTCGTGCTGCCCGGCGTCATCCAGTTGCCCGGCGACGGCCGGCCGATCGTGCTGCTGGCCGATGCACAGACCTTGGGCGGGTACCCGCAGATCGGCCACGTCATTCGCACGGACCTGCCGTGCGTCGCACAGTCAAAGCCGGGCACCGCGCTGCGGTTCGAGCGGGTGTCGCGGCAGGAGGCCCACCGGCTCGCGCTGCGACAGGAACGAGAGCTGGCATTGATGCGCTACGGTCTGCAGTGCCGATCGGAGGCGCATGCTTAGCATTGATCTCAACTGCGATCTTGGCGAAGGCTTCCCCGATGACGAACGGCTGATCCCGCTCGTCAGCTCCGTCAACGTCGCCTGCGGTGGCCATGCCGGCGACGACGCCACGATGCGGAACGCCGTCTGCCTGGCCTGCCGGTGCGGCGTGAACATCGGCGCGCACCCCGGCTACGAAGACCGCGACGGCTTCGGCCGGTTCGAACGGTCTTGGCCGGTGGCGGAAATCAGTGCGTCGTTCGCACGGCAATTGCGCCGGCTGACCGACATCACGTCGGCCGAAGGAGCCACGCTGGGGCACGTGAAGCCGCACGGCGCGCTCTATCACCGGGCAAGCCACAACGCGGAACTGGCGGCGGCGCTGATCGAATCGATTACTTCGCTCTGTCCGCTCGCGGCCGTCGTCACGCCGCCGAGAAGTGAACTGGCCGTCGCCGCTCAGCGGGCAGGTTTGACCGCCATAGGCGAAGGATTCGCCGATCGGCGGTACCTCCCCGACGGTTCGCTCGCACCGCGCGGCACAACGGGTGCGGTGATTAAGGACGAAAGCGAGGCGGCTGTGCAGGCCGTTCGGATGATCCGCGACGGGCTCGTTCACTCGGTCGACGGTTCGGCCGTGCGGCTTCGCGTCCAGACGCTTTGCGTTCACGGCGACGGCGCTCACGCCGTGGCATTGCTGACGTTCCTGCGCGCTTACCTGGCCAACGAAGGCATCGAGGTCCGGCCCTTCAACACGGCCTGACTTCATCCCCTGACGACGACGCCTGTTCTTGATGCAACCAGCAGCACCAGCCCGCAACCGCCGACGCTGTGGCTGAGCGGTAGTGCGTAAGTGTTCGACAAAACGAATGCCCCGCCGAGCATGAGCAGCGCCACGGCAATCCCACCCACCAACGCCCCCGGCAGACGCCGTGCCCAAGGCGACACGATTGCCGGCGGCAGGAAGAGCATCGCCACGACCATCACCACGCCCTGCGCGATTGTGCCGAACAGCACATACACAGCGAGCATGGCCAGGAACCCGCCGTGCCATCGCACCGTAGAAACGCCGGCCAGTTCTGCGGCCGCGGGTGATTGGGCCAGCAACAGCCAGCGTCGCCAGAACAGGCCCGTCACCACGCCGCAGGCGAGCAGCGATGGAGCAACGCCCCATGCGGTCGCGGGCGTGACGGCCACGTCGATGCCGGTGAACAGATTCTGCAGCTCTTCGACGTGTCGGCCGCCATGCGCGACGATCAGGAACGACGTGCAGAGCGCCGCGACGTACACCGCCGGCACCGCGCTCGGGCCGGGCCGGCGGGCGATGCGGCGCTTTTCGAGCGAAAACGCGATCAACGTGCCGCCAAGCGCCAGCAACGCCGGCGGCAGCACCGGCACGTCCAGGCTCCATCCGACAGCCGCCCCCACGGCGACCGCGTGCGGCAACGTGAGCGCCACGAGCCCCTCTTCACGCAGCAGCACGAAGGTGCCGACCACGGATCCGGCAACGCCCATGGCCGCCGCGACTGCGAGCGCGGGGGCGAAGAAAATGACCAATGGCCAGAGGTCGTGCACCTCGGCATGGGCCGTCGTAGGTGGCGGTGCGTTGGGCACGCCGATCTCGTCGATCCGGTCCAGCGCGTCGCGCGTCTCCGTACTGGCCCGAACGGCCGACGCCAGCAGCAACACAAGCATCAGGAGCGAAGTGGTCCGGAACGCCCGCGTCATCCGGCCTTCCCGGCGTGCAGCAGCCGATCGACCCACTGCGCCGTCTCGTGACATTCCACGACACTCGGCCCGGAAGCCTGCGCGGCGCGAAGCCACGCGACTTCGTCCGCCACGGCCAGCAGATCTTCCAGATCATGACTGATCAACACGACGCACAGGCCGTCCGATTTTAGTTCGCGCAGCATCAACAGCAGCGTTCGGCAGGACGCGGCGTCGAGGCCGTCCGTCGGCTCATCGAGCACCAGCACGTCCGGCTCGGCCGCGAGCGCCCCGGCCAGGAGCAGACGCTGTTGCTGACCCCCACTGAGCGTGGCGAACGACTGCCGGCCAAGCGGCAGGACGTCCAGAGACGCCATCGCCTGTTCGATCCGCCGCGTGGCCGCCCGTCCGAGCCGGCCGACGGGTTCCTGGGCCGACACGGCCAGCGCGGCAGCGTCGAAACCGCTCATGGGCCAAGCGAGATTCATCGAACGCGATTGCGCCAGATACCCGACGCGCAGCGGTCGAACGGCCGGGCGTTCCACACGGCCGCGCACGGGCGGCAACAGGCCGATCAGGCTGCGCACGAGTGTGGTCTTGCCCGAGCCGTTGTGACCGAACACGCCCAGGCAGCGGCCGCGCCGGAGGGTGAGATCAGTCACCCCCACCACGGCCCGGCTGCGATAGCCCAGGGCGGCGTCCTGAATGCGGATAAGTACGTCGCCGCCTGTCACTTTATTGCCCTCCACCCGACGGCGCGGCCGGGACATTCGGCCGAACGCCGGCGGCGTTGGCCGCTTCGATCAGCTTACGCAGGTTGTGGCGGAACAGCGCCTGGTACGTGTCGGTCCCCGCCACGCCGTTGACGTGGTCGGGCAGCACGACCATTTTCGCACCGACCCGGTCGGCCACGTACTGCGCCAGGTCGCGGTCGTCGTACGTCTCGCAGATCACGACTTTCACACCGGCCTGACGGGCGCGGTCGATCACGCCTTTCACCTGGGCGGCCGACGGCGTGATCATCACCTGCTGCTCGATCGTGTCGGTGATGTCGATCGGCACGGCGTCGGCGAAGTAGGCCCAGGCGCGGTGGAACGTGATCACCTTCAGCCCGGCGTACGGCGCGAAGCCGGCGCGAAGCTCGTCGGCGATGTCGCCGATTTCTTTCACGAACGTCTTCGCGTTGGCCTTGTAGAACGCGGCGTTCGCGGGGTCATTGGCGACCAGCGCCCGCAGCAGCGTGACGGCCATGCGCTGGGCGTTCTGCGGGTTAAGGGTGTAGTGCGGATTGCCGTAGGCGTGCACGTCGCCCATCGACCGGTCGAGCTTCCCTTGCGGCACGTCCTTCAGCACGATGCCCGCACTCATGTCCACGTTCCCCGGCCGGCCGGCGGTAACGCGCGGGTTCCGCGCGCCGTTGAGCAGATTGTCCCGCCACGGCTCGGTGTCGAGTCCGGCGTGAACGAACAGATCAGCGGCGTTCAGCTCGACCATCTCGGTCGGGCTGGCCATCACGTTGTGCACGTTTTCCGGGCCTTTCATGACCGAATGGACGCGCACCCTGTCCCGGCCGATCTGGCGGGCGATGTCGGCGAAATCGGTGGCAGTGGTAACAATTCTTAACTGGGCGTGCGCCAGCGACGACAGCAACAGCGTTGTCGCGGCGATGGTGAACCATTTCATAAAAGCCTCTTATTCGGTTGAGTGGAATCAGCGCATCGACCAATACGGGTGCGGCGGGTGTGCCCCGAAAATCCAAGTCGCCTGGAAGAACAGGTTGTGCTCTTCGGGCACGTCGCCGTCTTTGTATTGGTACTGCATGCGGAAGCGCAGGAACTCGCTCCAGTAAAAGCTCACGTAGGGGTTGATGGCCCAGGCTTCGTCATGGTCGGAGTTGGGGTTCTGCGTGTAGTCGAGGCGCAGGCCGGCGTACCAGTCGCGCGTCAGTTGCTGTTGGCCGAGCACGTACGCGCCGAAGCCGTTGCGGTGGACGCCGTCCTCGTCGTAGGTGTCGCCGTAGATCGCTTCGGCTTGGAACAACTGGTTGTGGAAGCCGCCGGTCGGGTCGCGGTGCAGCAGGGTGACGTCTGCCCCGAACAGGTTGACGTCCTGGCCATTATCTTCACCGGCATGGCCGTAGAGCCAGGTGCCGCCGAGTTCCAGGTTCCAGTTCGGCGCGACGTCGTGGTTCCAGAGAATGTGGTTGTTGAATGCCGGCGAATCAACCGACAGGTCGCCGCGCAGCGTCGGCGATTCCGAGCCCGCGCCTTCGCCGGCCAGAACTTCGCTGACGATCTCGACGTATTGATTGCCGATCAGCCGCGGCGGGATCACGTAGCTGAGCGACACACCGCTGTCGGTCAGCGATTCAGGCGCGAGAAACGCCTGGTTGACCAACGGCGGGTCGCTCGTCGGCAAATCGTGCAAGTGCAGCACGTTCTGACGGCCGAAGCGCACGTGGAACCGGCCGACCTTGGCCGTCAGGTTCGGGACGCCGAAATCGTGCAGGAACAGGTACGCTTCTTCGACCTCCACCGCCCCTTCGGGCCCTTCCGGCGGCTCGTCGGCATTCGGGAACGGCGGGTTCTCCACGTCCCGCGCGAACGCCAGGATCACCACGCCGTCGGCATTCGGGTGCACGGCGGCACGCAAGTCGAGTTCCACCTCGCGCACGTCAAGGCGGTTGAGCGCGTTGTTACTGCGATTGGAGGAATACGAGCCGAGGAAGTCGGCGATGACGGCGATGTTCGGGTTGAAGCTCACCGGCCCGCCGAGCATCAGCGGATTGTTGCGGTCGGCCGCGTCCTGGGCGACGGCCCGCTTCGTCGCGTCCGTATTCGGCGTGCCGGCCGCGCCGACGCCGTCGATCTCGTTCAGCAAATCGTTCTGCCCGCCACTCGGCCGGGTCGTGGCGGTTGAGGACGGCGCGTCGACGCGGTCCCGCAGCCGGGCGATCTCCGCGTCGCGTTGCCGGAGTTCGGCTTGGTGCTGACGCTCCATCGCGTCGAGCCGTTCTTCCATACGTCGTAAACGGTCGTCGGTGCCGGCCGGCGGAAGCGGGTCTTGCGCCCGCAGCGTGCCGACGCCAACGCCCATTAGCGCAGCGGCCAACAGGCCGGCGCGTGTCTGCTTAATCATCTTGTAAGTCCTGAGTGAAACCTGATCAATTCGACACCGTTACGACGGCACACGTGGAGTGGCCGACGACGATGCTGCCGATAGCAAGGCTTACACCCGGGGCGGGCCGCGACAGCCGCGCGGGGCGGGAATGCTGGCATCCAGTCGCTGCGCCTGCAGCGCGATCACGCGATCGACCGCGAGCCGCAACACAAGGTCGGTCGCGCGGAAATCGATCGGGCTTAGCGGCGCGTGCAGACTAAGGCAGACGCCGCAGTGAGCTTCATCCGGGCCATCCGCATCACCGTGTGGCGTCGCCACCGATTCATCAGCCGGAGACAGGTGCGCGGACGAATGCTCCTGGCTCACGTGCAGCCATTCAGCCAGCCCCGTGCCCAGGCACGTGATGGCAAATGTCAGGAGGATGAAGAGGGATTGCCGCATGGAACGTCGCTGCCCCTTTATAGCGTCGACCGTCTCATATGCAAACTAATTGCATGAAGGTGACAGAGGCCGCTGCTCCGGATCGATTATTCGCTCAAGGTTGTTGTCCGAAAAACATGAGCCCGACTGCGGCTGCTCGACCGCGCGATGCCACGGTGCCGCGGCGGCAGGCGCATAGACTTTCGCAGACACGCGTCGACGGCAGGCGAGGAGAATCAACATGAAAGCGACACAGATCAATGACGTCGACCTGATCCGCCAAGCCGCCCTGCCGTTCTCGAGTGACGACCACTACCAGCCGCTGCTCGACGCCATCGGAAACGCCCGCTTCGTGCTGCTCGGCGAAGCGTCGCACGGCACGCACGAGTTCTACGCGATCCGCAACCGCCTCACGCAGCGGCTGATCGCGGAGAAGGGATTTACCGCTGTCGTCGTCGAAGCGGACTGGCCGGATGCGTGGCGGGTGAACCGGTACGTCCGCGGCTTCGACGACGACGTCGACGGCGACGCCGCCCTCTCCGGCTTCCGGCGGTTCCCGCAGTGGATGTGGCGGAACACCGACGTCGTCGACTTCGTCACCTGGCTGCGGCGACACAACGAATCGGTCGCCCCGCAGCAGCCGAAGAGCGGCTTTTATGGCATGGACCTTTACAGCCTGCACGGGTCGATCCGGGCGGTGGTCGACTACTTGGAAAAGATTGATCCCGCGGCCGCCGGTCGGGCACGCTATCGGTACGGGTGTTTTGAAGATTTCGGCGAAGACCCGCAGGCGTACGGCTACGCTGCCGGGTTCGATATGGACCGCAGTTGTGAAGACAAAGTGGTGGAGCAGTTGAGCGAACTGCGACGCCGCGCGGGCGACTACGCCAACCGCGACGGGCGCGTGGCCGAGGACGAATACTTCTTCGCCGAACAGAACGCGCGGCTGGTGATCAATGCCGAGCAGTATTACCGCGCGATGTTCGACCGGCGCGTGAACACCTGGAACCTACGTGACACGCACATGGTCGACACGCTCGATGCGCTGACGGCCTACTTGGACCGTCATGTGGGGCCCACGAGGGTTGTCGTCTGGGCTCACAATTCGCACCTCGGCGACGCCCGCGCCACCGACACCGGCGAACAGGGCCAACTCAACGTCGGCCAACTGGTCCGCGAGCGCTGGCCGAAGGAGAGTTTCTCCGTCGGTTTCACCACGCACGACGGCGTCGTTACCGCGGCGTCGGACTGGGACGCCCCCGCCGAGCGAAAGCGTGTGCGGCCGTCGATACCGGACAGTTACGAGCGGCTGTTCCACGACGCCGGCCTGGCGCGGTTGTTGCTGCTTCTTCGCGACCCGACGCTGCGATCTCTGCTCAGCACGCCGCGGCTCGAGCGCGCGATCGGCGTCATCTACCGGCCCGAAACCGAGCGGTGGAGTCACTATTTCCACGCCCGGCTGGCGGAACAGTTCGACGCCGTGATCCATATCGACCGGACCACGGCCGTGCGGCCGCTGGAAAGGGTCGCGACGTGGAAGTCAGAAGAGCCGGACGAAACGCTCCCGAGCGGTCTGTAGCCGCGCCGCCGGAGTCTTTACTTCGGTCTTTACTTCGCGCTCGCCGCCGGCACGAGCTGGCGGATTTTGCCGTCGCCCTTGGTCAGCAGGTAGACCTCGCCATCGGCATCGACGCCGAGCCGCAGGTCGACGCGGTCGCCGCGGGGGTCGCCGTGGGTCGTGACGTCACTTAGGCCTTTTTCGACGCCATCGACCATCAGGCGCAGTTCCTTCAACGGCGTCTGCCGGCCCTGCTGCAGTTCGGCTTCGTCGGCGTAGAAAATACGGCCGTTCATCAGGTCGCCGCACAACAGTTTGCCCTGCAGGGCCGGTATCGACTTGCCGCGATAGACGACCACGCTGCCGACGGCTTTGCCGTCGTCGTGGTCGTACTGGGCGACCGGGTAGAGCATGGGCGTCGGGTCGGTGGGCGGGCGCTCGTAGACCGGGCCGGGCCGGGCGTTCAGGGCCATGCCGGTGGCGAAGGTGGCTTCGCGGTCCGCCCAGCCGTAGTTGCCGCCGCGCGTGCCGATGTCGATTTCGTCGATCTGGTCCTGGCCCATCTCGGCGATAAACATTCGGCGCGTGCCGCCGATGTCCCAGCCGAAGTGCTGCGGGTGCCGCAGGCCGTACGCCCAGACCAGCGGGGCGGCCTCGGGCTCGCCGACGAACGGATTGTCGGCCGGCGCGCGATGACGCGGGTGCTGCGCGTCGGGCAGCGGGTCGAGGCGCAGGATTTTGCCCAGCGGCACGCCCCGCCGCTGGCCGGCACGCAGCGGGTCGTGCTGGCCTTTGCCGTCGCCGAAGCTGATGTAAAGCTGCCCGTAGTCGGCGTCGCCGGGGGCGACCGTCGGGTTGAAGGCAATCGTCCCGATGTTGTGCGTCGGGCCCGGCTGGCCGACACGCAGCACTTCACGCACCGTGCCGGTGAACGTCGCGGCCGTCGGGTCAGTGGTCGTCCATTCGGCGACCACGCTCTCATGGCTGTCATTGCCGTCGCCGACGAAGTCGCACGTGCCCGACCCGCTCGGCGTGCTGAACGCCACGTACAAACGGCCGTAACCAGGTTTGCCTTTGGCGTTGAAGTCAGGATGGAATGCGAAGCCGGACAGGCCCGACTCATTGCCGTGCGCTTCGTTCGTAAAATGAACACCAAGTGAACGCACGTCGAAATACGGCGACACCGTCGCGGTCCCGTCGGCCGTACGGTGCACGCGGTAGATGACGCCGCGCAGGTCATTGACGAAAAAGTCGCCCGCCCCGTCGCGGCCGGGGACCAGGTTTTGAATCCGGGCGTGGGCGTTGTTGGCGTACGCCGCATCGGGGGCGTCCGGCAGGCGCGGGAGCCCGGCCACGGTCCGAATGCCGACGACCAAGTCACCCCGCCCGACCGGCGGCACCGGGTCATCCACACGCGTAGGTTCTGCCGCGTCGGCACAGCCGCAAAGGATTAAACCTACTAAACTTGCGAAAACATGGCGTTGGCCAAGGCCGGGGGAGCGTCGCAGGGTTGTCGTACGAAATCGGTCCGATCGCATGGCACATCCTTGCCTAGTTCGGACGGGGAGGCAACAATCGAAGAGCAGTATTTGTCCGAAATGTCGATGTTAAGCGAGCGAATTGGCTAAGGACGACCTAAAGTAAAGGTGAAATTGTCGTCTCGGGGTATGACGGCCGGCGGATCAGTGTCACGTCCTGAGGTTTGTTCCCCGAAATGCCGGACTCAATGATATAAGTTTCGAAGGAAACGGACACAACCATGATGATCAAGATCCTACTCGCCGACGATCACAAAATGGTCCGAGAGGGCCTGCGGTTAATGCTGGCCAACGAACCGGATTTCGACGTCGTTGGTGAAGCGGACAGCGGCCGTATTGCGGTGAAATTGACCACAGACCTGGCCCCCGACATCGTGGTGATGGACGTGCAAATGTCCGACTTGAACGGCATCGACGCCACCCGGCAGGTGCTGAGTCAGCGCGAGGGCGTCAAAGTCATCGGCCTGACCGGCCACTTCGACCCGGGCCTGGCCGCCGAGATGCTGCGGGCGGGGGCGGCGGCTTACGTGCTCAAGGACGCTGCGGTCGAGGAACTGACCCGGGCCATCCGCGCGGTGATGAAAAATGAGGTTTATCTGAGCCCCGCCATGCTGGGCCTGGTCGTGGCCGATTACGTGCGCACCGACCCGTCCGCCCGCGCGTCGGCGTTCACGGACCTGTCCCCGCGGGAGCGCGAAGTGCTGCAGCAGGTGGCGGCCGGCAAGTCCACCAAGCAGGCGGCCATTCATCTGCACGTCAGCGTCAAAACGGTGGAAACGCACCGCCGCAACCTGATGCACAAGCTGAACGTCGACAACGTCGCCGACCTGACGAAGTACGCCATCCGCCAAGGCCTGTCGACGCTCTAAGCGTTGTGGCCACGGGTAAGCCGGTGCACGACCGTCACAGGGTTAAGCCTAAGCCCCTGCTCATCAGGCTTTGGTCGCCTGCCGCGTCGTTTTACGACGCAATGTTCATGACGCCTTTGATCCGGTCGATCAGTTCGATCGCCTCAGATTTGGGTATAAAGCCGATCGCACCCGCCTCGAGCATGGCCGGGCGTTCTTCGTCAGCAGCCGAGAATCCGATGACCATCGGTCCCGCCCCTTCCCGGTCGGCCGCACGGACAATCCGCCGCGTCGCTTCCACGCCGCCGAACGGGCCGGGCATGTGAACGTCCATCAGGACGACGTCCGGCGACAACTCCGACGCCAGCCGCACGGCAGCCATGCCGGTGTCGGCCTCGCCGACCACTTCCATCGACGGCTCGCCCTTCACCATCATGCTCACCGCGGAGCGGAACGGCATATTGTCGTCGACAATGAGGATTTTCAGGCGGTGGAACAACGTTAAAAAGATAGACCTCATCGCCGCCTTCAGAGTGGTCAGGATTTTCGGATTTCGCCACCACCCATAATCGGCCGTCGCTCCTGTTTTTTCCGGAATCACGGGGGGGGGGGT
>DASVSC010000108.1:0-46221 GCA_036388295.1 Tepidisphaeraceae bacterium
CACCGCGACGATTCGTCGGCCCCGTACGCCAAGTCGGGCAAAATCCACTGGCTCGGCGATCTGCAGATCGACCCGCACGACCGCGACGTCGCCATGTTCACGACCGGCTACGGCCTGTACCGCACGACGAATCTCACCGCCGCCGAGCCGAATTGGACGTTCTTCAACGAAGGCTTCGAGCAGTCGGCCATCATCGAGTTCGCCAGCCCGCCCAAGGGGCCGGTGAACCTGTTCAGCGCCATCGGCGACCGCGACGGCTACCGCCACGACGACTTCGACGTGTCGCCCGTCCTGGGCGTCCACGGGCAGAACAACGGCATGTCGCGCGGCACGAGCGACGACATCGACGTGGCGTGGAACGACCCGAACACCCTCGTCCGCATCAGCCGAATCCGCCCGTTCGTCCAATTCTCCCGCGACAACGGCGTCACCTGGGCGTGGATGAACGAACAAACGAACGTCGGCGGCGGCGTGGGGGGCAACCTCGCGCTCAGCAACGACGGCACACGCGTCCTCTACGCCCCCGCCCCCGGCGGCCGCGGCGGGGCGGACGGCGGGGCAGGCGACGGCGTGCTGTACGCGACCCGCGAGGGCGATAAATGGTCCGCCTGGCAGACGCCCACGGGCGACCGCCCGACCGGACGCGGCACGCGCGTGGTCGTCGACCTCGGCGCGGGCGACACCTTCTACGCCATCACCGGCCGCCGGGTCGCTCGCAGCACCGACGGCGGAAAAACCTGGGCCACCGCCAGCGATAACGTCCTGCCGCAGGGCGTCGAGTTCGTCCGCTCCGTCCCCGGCAAGACCGGCCACCTGATCGCCTCGGCCGGCGAGCGGGGGGTGTTCCGGTCGACCGACGGCGGCAAGACCTGGACGCGCCTCGCGCCCGACAAGGTCACCGCCGCCAACCATGTCGGTGTCGGTGCGGCCGGGCCGGGCAGGTCGTACCCGTCGATCTTCGTCTCCGGCAGCGCCAACGGCACCACCGGCTACTTCCGTTCCGACGACGAAGGCAAGACCTGGACGACGATCAGCGACGCCCAGCACCAGTTCGGCTACCCGATCGTGATCCAAGGCGACGCCCGCGTGCACGGCCGGCTGTACGTCGGCACCAACGGCCGCGGCATTCTCGTCGGCGACCGCGTCAACGCCGCCGCCCGCTAAAATCCGATTATCGATCAGGAGAACGAACGATGAAGACCCCGAAGACCACACGGCTGACATTCGCCGTAATCCTAATGCTGCTGACGGCTGCCGTTCATGCCCAGTGCCCGTGCGACTCGGACGAGAAGCCCACAACGCAACCCGCGACCCAGCCGGCAGGCCGGTAACGGGCGAGTGATTCCGTTCGCTCCCGTGAGTTCCGAGTGTTCGCATTTATTGAAAGATTGATTACCTAAATAGGTAGCGTACAATTTCGGCGCCGCTGGTCCCCGGTTGAGCTTCCCCCCTGGCTCAGCCCCCAGCGGCATTTTTATGCGCCAAGGCCACGACGATGGTGGCGTTTGGTGGTACATATCCGTCGGAGGGAACAAGAGATGGCGCAAGTGGTCACCCCAAGCAGTCCGGCCGCCGATGATCCGCTGCCGTTGTCCGGCGAGGCCCGTAAACGGCCGCGCGGCAACATCCGCTGGGTCATCTGCGGGTTGCTGCTGCTGGCCACCACCATCAATTACATGGACCGGCAGATCATCGGGATTCTTAAGCCCGAACTGCAGAAGAACCTCGGCTGGAGCGAGATCGATTACGCGAACATCGTGTTCGCCTTCCAGCTCTGCTACGCCATCGGCCAGTTCGGGGCGGGGCGGATGATCGACTTCTTCGGCGTACGCATCGGCTACGCCGTCTCCGTCGTCGGCTGGAGCGTGGCGGCCATGGCGCACGGCGTGGCGCGGTCGGTGATCGGCTTCCAACTCGCCCGCGGCGCGCTCGGCATCTTCGAGGGCGGCAACTTCCCCGCCGCCATCAAAAGCGTCAGCGAATGGTTCCCGAAGCGCGAACGCGCGCTGGCGACCGGCATTTTCAACTCCGGCAGCAATATCGGCGCGATGGTCACGCCGCTGATCGTGCCGTGGATCACCATCCAATACGGCTGGAGAGCCGCGTTCTACTTCACTGGCGCGCTCGGTTTCATCTGGCTTGTCGCCTGGCTCTTGATGTACGAACGCCCGCGGCGTCACAAGCGCCTGTCGGCCGAGGAACTGGCGTACATCGAGGACAACGACACCGGCGTCGCGTCGGCGGAACTGGTCACCGAGCCGAGCCTGCCGCTGACGAACCTGCTGGCCCGCCGCACGACGATGGCGTACGTCCTCGCCACGCTGCTGACCAGCCCCGTCTGGTGGTTCTACCTGTTCTGGATTCCCGGGTTCCTGTCACAAAAGTTCAGCCTGAACTTGTCACAAATCGGCTGGCCCGTGGCCACCATCTACCTGATGGCCGACGTGGGCAGCATCGGCGGCGGGTGGATCAGCTCGTACCTGATCAAGCGCGGCTGGAGCATCAACGCCGGCCGCAAGACCGCCATGCTGATCTGCGCGCTAGCGGTCGTGCCGATCTTCTTCGCCAGCATCGTGACCGATAAATGGACAGCCGTGTTCCTGATCGGTTTGGCCGCCGCGGCGCACCAGGGGTGGTCGGCAAACCTGTACACCTTCGGCAGCGACACCACGCCGCGCGGGTCGGTCAGCAGCCTCGTCGGCCTCGGCGGCCTCGCCGGCGGTCTGGCCAGCATGGGCGTGGCCAAACTGGTCGGCTACGTGCTGCACACGACCAGCAACAACTACTTTATCCTGTTCGCCGGGGCGTCGGTGATGTACCTGGTCGCATTGCTGGTCATCCAGATCCTCGTGCCGCGCATCAGCGAAACGACGCCGACGCGTGACGGCGATGCCGCGACGGCGTGATCTCTGGTTCCCTCTCCCGTGTACTAACGGGAGAGGGCTAGGGAGAGGGTCTGCCGAACGGCGAACTGCAGTCATGGACGGGAAAACCCTCTCCCGATAGCCACGCGGCTTTGACGGTCGCAATGGATTGGGTGGCAAGGCTTGTACTCAAGCCTTGGCGTGCCGTCGGACGACAAGGCTTGAGTACAAGCCTTGCCACCCAGTCGCTACGACCCAAACCGCGTTGTTCTAACCCTCTCCCGGGGTACCGGCAGAGGGAACCAGACACGCCCTTACGCCTCGTCGCCCGACGCTTCCAGCAGCTCGTCCGTCGATTGCGGGTCCACCGCCCGGCAGGCCACGGTCAGCCGGTCGGCGATGCCGCGCAAACGCGTTCGCCACGCGTCGGCGTCCGTATCGCGTGGGGTCAGCTGCGCGAACTCGCCGCACAGCAGGATCATGCGCAGCACGTGCTTGAACAGGATGCCTTCCTGTTTCACCAAATCGCGTGAGCGGACGAACTTGTCCAAGTCGTCACCGAAACCGAGGAAGTCGCCGACGGCCCAGACGGGGGTGACGCTCAGGCCGCCGGCGTGGTCGATTTCGCTTTCGAACAGCATCCGCATCTTCTGCGCGAGCGGGATCGGGTAACGGCGAAGCTCCGGCATCACGTCCGACTGATCGGCCGGCGGGTACAAATCTTCGTGCGGGGCGAGGCCGCGCGTGACCACGGCCGGGTCGACCACTTCCAGGCTCAGCCGTCCCGGCGGCAAATCGTCCGGCCACGGCACACGCACTGATTTGGCGACGCTCCCGGGCATTTCCAGCAAACTCTCCAGAATCTGAATCAGCTCGTGGTCGTCGGCCTTCCCGAGGTAGTCCATCAGGAACAAGCCGTACAGCGGGTGTACGGCCCGGAAGACGATCAGGTCTTTCAACCTCGCCGTCGGCGTGGCGGTGCGAGGTTCGTACCGCTCCGGCTCCGGCGGTGCGCTGGCGACGTGAACGCGTGGCGCGCCCGGCCGCGGGGCGTCGGTCGTGTCGCCCATCTTCAGCAGGCCGATCAGATGCATCGTCGCCTCCGACGGTCGCGGGGCAACGTCTTTTCGTGGCGGCGCAGCTGCGGGCGGTTCGGGCGCGTCCTCCTCATCGTCGGCGGGTACCGCGTCGGGCGCAGGGGTGCCGGCCGGCTTCACCGCCTCCAGCCAGCTTTTAGGCGGCGGCGGGTCGAGCGTGACGACGTTCATCTGCCCGAGTGTGACCAGCATCTTCGTCAGCCGCTTCAGTTCCGCCTCGACCGTCGGCGGGTCCATCAGGCGTTGCCGCATCGTCTGGCGGATGGGCTCGACGAGCGGGTTGGCGTCGATCAGGTACGCCAGCCACCGCCACGTCAGCCGGCCGCGGCTTGCCAGCTTCGCGGCGGGGGCGGTCTGCAATTTCACGAACTGGTCGGCGTTCCAGTACGTAAAGCCGGCCCGCCGCGTCGGCTTCTTTTTCAGCAGCGCTTTCTTGGCCGCCATCAGCTTCGGGTCTTTTTCGGTTTCGGGGATTGAATCGTACTTCTCTTTCCACTTCGCCAGCTTCACGTCGTCTTCGTGCGCGACGGCATACACATTCCCGGCCGTATCAAACTGCGGTCGCCCCGCGCGGCCGAACATCTGCTGGGCCGAGCCGACCTCTATTAATCGCTTCTTGTCGCGCGGCCCTTTCACCAGTGTCGTTAAAATGACCGACCGTGCCGGCAGGTTAATGCCCGCCGCGAGCGTTTCCGTGCAGACGCAGACCGGCAGCAGTTTTTCCTGGAACAGCGTTTCCACCACCCGCCGGTACCGCGGCAGCAGCCCGGCGTGGTGAATCCCAATCCCCCGCGCCAAACACGGCCTTAGCTTGTTGCCCGCGCCAATGGTGAAGTCGAACGCCTCCAACCGGTCCAGCAGCGCCTTGCGTTGGCCCTCGGCGAACAAGTCGCGCCCCCGCAGCACGTCGGCCGTACTCCAGCAGATTTCGCGGTCGAAGCAGAAGACCAGCAGCGGCGTCCGCCGGGCCGTGTCCGCGCCTTGGGCGATGCGCTCGACAAAGTCAGGCAGCAGTTCGTCACCGACCCATTGAAACGTCAGCGGCACCTTGCGCTCGGTCCCTTCGACCAGCGTCACCCGTCGGTCCAGGCTGCGGGCCATCCAACTGACGAACTCCGACGCCGCCCCCACTGTGGCCGACAGCAGCATCACGCGCACGTGTTTGGGCAAGAGCGACAGGGCCAGTTCCCAGACGATGCCGCGCTGCGGCTCGTTGAAGTTGTGGAACTCGTCCATCACCACGGCCCCGACGCCGGTGAAGTCGAACGCCTCCGGGTGCAGCAGGCGATTGAGCAGTACCTCTGCGACGACGACTTTGACCGGCGCATCGGGATTTACCGTGCGGTGCCCGGTGACCAGGCCGACGCTGTCGCGCGGAAAGCCCCAGCGTTCGACGGTCTCCTGCAGTTCCAGCAGTTTCTGGTCGGTCAGTGCGATCAGCGGCGTGGAATAGTAAACGGCGGTGCCGGTGCGTAGCGCTTCGTAGACGGCCGCTTCGGCGACCAGTGTTTTGCCGGTGCCCGTCGGGGCCGACATCAGCACGCCGCCGTCGCACGCGGCCCAGGCGTACAGAGCTTCTTCCTGCACCGGGTAAGGCGTGTAGGCCAGACGGTCCAGGTAATCGAGCAGAATGTCGTCCCGCGAGGCCATCACGGCATATTAAAGGAAAGTCCGTCGCGGGACGCCTCCGGTCCCCACTTCCGGTACGCCGGGAGAGGGAGCCGGGGCGTCGCCGGCCAGCCGGGTCTGTTTATCGAAGCGTATCGCGCATAAGATGCTCCGTTTCGCGCCGCGAACTCGCGCGGCGAATGATTCACCGACGACTGACCCGAAAGCCATCATGGCCACCGAACCGACGACCGAACCCACAACCACTCCGAACGACGGCTTTGCCGGCCTCGGGCTCGACGCCCGCCTTGTCGAAACCCTCGCCGCCCTCGGCTACGAAGAGCCGACGCCGATCCAGCGCGAATCGATCCCGCCGCTGCTGATCGGCCAGGACATGATCGGCCAGGCCGCCACCGGCACGGGCAAGACTGCCGCCTTCGCGCTGCCGCTGCTGCAGCGCCTGCTGTCGCGCGGCGACGAGCGGGCCAAGCCGTCTGCACTCGTCCTTGTGCCCACGCGCGAACTGGCGATGCAGGTGTCCGAAGCCATTCATAAATACGGCCGAAGCGTCGGCACCACAGTGCTGCCGGTCTTCGGCGGCCAGCCGTTCGAGCCGCAGGTGCGCGGGCTCAAGCGCGGCATCGACATCGTCGTCGCCACGCCCGGCCGCGCGCTCGACCACATCCGCCGCGGTACGCTGAAGCTGGAAACGATCAGCGACGTCGTCCTGGACGAGGCCGACGAAATGCTCGACATGGGCTTTGCCGAAGACATCGAAGCGATCCTGGCCGAGACGCCCAAAGAGCGGCAGACGGTACTGTTTTCCGCGACGCTGCCGCCGCGTATCGCCGCGATCGCCAAGCGACATCTGAACGACCCGGTCCGTATCAACCTCGCGCGCGAAAAGACCGCCAAGGGCGAAGTGCCGAAGGTGCGGCAGACGGCGTACCTGGTGCGCCGCCAGAACAAGGTGGCCGCACTGGGCCGGGTGCTGGATATCGAAAACCCCAGCGCCGCCCTCGTCTTCTGCCGCACGCGTAACGAAGTCGACGAACTGTCCGAAACCCTCACCGCCCGCGGTTACCGGGCCGAGGCGCTGCACGGCGGCATGACGCAGGAACACCGCACGCGCGTGATCAAAAAGCTGAAAGCCGGCTCGGCCGATCTGGTCGTTGCGACGGACGTGGCGGCGCGCGGTCTGGACATCGAAAACCTGTCGCACGTCGTGAACTTCGACGTGCCCAGCGCCCCCGAGGCGTACGTCCACCGCATCGGCCGCGTCGGCCGGGCGGGGCGGGAGGGCGTGGCCATTACGCTCGTCGAACCGCGCGAGCAGCGCATGCTGCGTAATTTCGAGAACGCGACGAAGCAGAAGATCGACGTCACGCAGGTGCCGTCGCAGGCCGACCTGCGGGCACGGCGGATGGAACTGACGCAGGCGGCCGTGCGTGACTTGCTGGCCGAAGACGGGTTCGACGGGTTCCGTGTGATCGTCGAATCCCTCGCCAGCGAGTTCGAAGTCATGGACATCGCCATGGCCGCGCTCAAGCTGGCCCACCAGGCGAGCGGCATGGACGCCGAAGAGCCCGAGGAAGACCTCGGGCCGCCCGTCGACGCGCCACGCGAAGGCGGCGGAAAGGGCGGGAAGTTCCGCCAGGACGACGGCCCGCGCGGGGGCCCGCGTGGACGGGCCGGCGGCGGGGCGAACATGGCCCGCCTGTTCATCGGCGCCGGCCGCGAAGCCGGCATCCGGCCGCAGGACCTGGTCGGCGCGATCGCCGGCGAGGCGGACATCGCCGGCAAAGACATCGGCGCGATCCAGATCGCCGACCGTTTCTCCATCGTCGAAGTCCCCGAAGAGCGGGCCGAGGACGTGATCGAGGCGCTGCGCGCCACAAAGCTGAAGGGCCGCCGCGTGCAGGTGCGCCGGGATCAGTACCAGAGCTAGCGCGAAGGGCGTGTCCGCTTAGTGAGTGCTGGACGAAGACGAATGCGATGAACGGGTTTCATGGCCGCGGGTGTAAACCCGCGCGAAACCCGTGCGCACATCGGGCCGTTATCGTGACGAATGCTGTTCGCGCGGGTTTACACCCGCGGCCACGTCTCACAGCCCCTTTTCTATTCCGCCCGCTGCACCCCGGACGGCGCTCGTCCGACAATACCTGCCGCCACGCACGCCAGTATTGATATGGCCTGTTTTTGACGGTTATCGGGCAGAAAAAGACTGATCTTTTTCCTTCCCTGCCGGCCGTTCGTTAGCGACATCGGGGTTATGAACGACGTCAGCCCTGACCTCACCCGCTCTGACCGCCGCACCGCGCTCGAACCGCTCGAATCGCGGCAACTGATGAGCGGCGTCACGCTCGACAGCGGCGTGCTGCGCATCACCGGCCTGGCCGACCAGAGCAACGCCGCCAGCGTGCGTGTCGAAGGGAATAAGGTCTACACCTTACTCAACGGCGACAGCCGGCGCTTCGGCTTGGCGGACGTCAAACAGATCCGCATCGCCGGCGGCGACGCGGCCGACGTCATCAGCGTGGACGCTTCAGTCAAGGTGTCGGTCCGCATCCAGGGCCTTGGCGGCGACGACCGCCTTGGCGGCGGCAGCGGTCGCGACATCATCGAAGCCGGCGCTGGCCAGGACACGGTTTACGGCAACGGCGGGCGCGACGCCATCAACGGCGGCGCCGGCCGCGACCGCATTTACGGCAACGACGGCAACGACAGCATCAACGGCGGCTCGGGCGCTGACCTACAGTTCGGCAGCGCGGGCGACGACCGTTTCCTGCGCGTCGAACGCCATGACAAGCTCTACGGCGGCCGCGGTCTGGACACGATGACCCTAGCCCGGGCCGCCCGTACGCCGATGTCCGCCGTCGGCAACACGGCCAGCGGCGTCGTGCGGATGAGCGGCATGAGCCTGGTCAACGCCGACACCGGCCGCGCCATTGAAGGCTTCGAATATTTCAAAAACGGTTCCAAGCTCGATTTAGCCAAGCTGCCGGCCCGCATGAGCGTGCGCGCCAACCTCGCCGGCGGCACCAGCAGCACTGTTCGGTTCGACATCGACGGCAACGTCGGCTTCCGCACCGAAACCAGTGCGCCCTATGCCTTGGGCGGCGACGCTTCGGGCAAGTTCATCCCCGTCACCTTCAGCCCCGGTCAGCACACCATCGTCGCCAGCACGATGGCCGGCGGCAGCGTGTTGTCGAGCAAGTCGGTCACCTTCACCGTGATCGCCGCCACGCCGGCCAAGCCCACGAAGCCAGTGAAGCCGACGCCCGCCAAACCGTCCAAGCCCGTCGACAACACGCCCACGCCGTCGCAGGACGACACGACGAACGTCGGCACGCCCGTCGCCGTCATCAAAGCCATCAGCCGCACCGTTCCGGCCGGCACCAGCGTTCACGTCGACGCGCTCTCCAGCCAGCTCAAGGGCGGCTTGTGGAACGACGGCAAATACGCCTGGGACTTCGGTGACAGCGGCGGCCGCCACAACGTGATGCGCGGCTTCAACGCCGCCCACGCCTACGACCAGCCCGGCACGTACGCGGTCAGCCTCACCGTCACCAACGCCGGCGGCAAGCAGAACACCACAACCTTGAACGTGACCGTCACCGCCGCCGCCCGCCGGGTGATTTACGTGTCGGCCGAAGGTTCGGACAAATACGACGGCAGCAGCACTAATCGGCCGATCAAAACGATCGACAAGGCGCTCTCGCTGCTGGACGACAACACCGAAATCCTGTTCCAGCGCGGCGACACGTTCACGCAGGACGAGTCGTTCCGCATCAAGCACAGCAACGTGCTGATCGGCGCCTACGGCAGCGGCCGGCAGCCGAAAATCGTCTGGAACGGCCAGCGCCAGAACAACGTAATGTTCTACGCCAACGCCGGCACGGAAAACATCACGGTCCAGGATCTGTCGATCAACACGATCTTCGACCAGGACACCAACGACAGCGGCACGCCGATGGCGTTCAAGATGTGCGGCACGAACTTCACCGCCCGCCGGAACACGCTGCTGAACCTGCAGTACGGCTTCATGCTCAACGCCAAGCCGACCGGCGTGTTGATCCAGGACAACAGCGCGCCGCTGGAAACCGGTTTGCGCAAGTACTTCGCCTGGGTGGAAGGCGACCACATCACCATCGTCGGCAACGACGCGGCCAACAGCACGCGTGAGCACATCGTCCGCATGAACTACGTGTCGATGATCAACGTCAGCGACAACGACCTGCGCAACATCAGCCGTCGTGAAATCGGCGACTACTGGGACTACCGCAAGCCGGCGCTGAACGTGCAGAGCGGCGAGTTCGCGTACGCCTACAACAACAAGATCGACTCAAGCTTCCAGATCGGCCCGCTCGGCCAACTCAACGGCATGAAGACGAAGGAAAACCGCTTCAAGTACGTGATCGGCGAGAGCAACGAAGTGTTCAACGAACAGATCGGCGTCAACCATGGCGCTGAACACGTGACCCTTCGCGATAACGTCGTCCACAACGACAACGGTCTGGCCATCGCGATTGACGGCTACGACAGCGGCTACGGGCGCGGCGTGGTGGATTTGTCGTTGGAAAACAACACGGTCGTGAACAACGGCACCGTCGGCAACTTCATCCACGTCTACGGGAAGGTCGACGGCATCCGCATGACGGGCAATGTTTACCTGGCCCCGAAGCTGCAGCTCGGCACTCGCGAAACGGCGGCCGTGAAGCTGGAGCCCGACGCCTACGGCAGCTTCACGAAAATCGACGGCAACGTCTGGCCCGTCGCCGCCAGCATTGCCGGCTGGATTCATGAGGTGGCCATGAACTACGTCGGCGTCGGCTACACCGAAACCGGTTTCAAAACCGCCGACGAATGGAACGGCCTGCGCATCGTCGGCGACGACGTGTTCCGCAACGTCACGCCCACCGCGTCCTACAGCCTGGTGCTCAACGGCGTCCGCGTGGGCGCGAAGCTCGCGGCGTAACCGAAGGCGATCTCCGCGCCTTCGTTTCAGACACGGGTCGACGCGCCGTCCGGGGTAGCCGCTTCAGCGGCCACCTCAACGTCGCGAACACCCGCCCGTCTTGGCACCGCCCGCTCGATCCTCGACAATGACGCCATGGAATCCCACGGCACGCATAGCTATTTCGACTGGCAGGTTTCGACGCTCATGCTGTCGTACGACGTGATCGACCCGATCGCCCGCACCGATGACCGCCGCCAGACCGAGCGTCAACGACAGGTGGAGCAGGAGATTCACGACATCGCCCAAGCGACCATTCCCGACGCGTACAAGCAGAATCCGAACCTGGATTTCCCCCCGGCCGTCGTGATGCTGCTGACGCGGGCGACGCTGAAGCGGGCGTTCGAAATCGTGGGCGTGTCGGCTGAATCGGTTGCCGCGCACTGATCCAGCGTTACACCCGCCGGGTCGACCGTTTCCGCACCTTCGTCGGCGAGATTTTTGAGGCCCGCAGCGCTGCGTCGTACGAACCGAAGTACCGCAGGGCCGCCGCGTGCAGGCCGGCGTCGTCGCGCTGCACCGCGCCGCTATTCAGGGAATCGCCCTCGGCGTAACGCGACCGCAGTTCGAACACGATGGAGCTTTTGTCCCAACGGCGGTAGCGCGACACGTCGTCCGAATCCAGGCCGGCGGCGTGGAGGGCGCGGTCCCACGAGCCGAACAAGCGCCCCTGAATGGCCGCGAACGCCGCCCGGCCGAGGTCATCGCGACGCTTCGTCACTGACGCCCAGTTCAGGTCCTGACTCTTGCGCTTGGCCGACTTGATCAGGGCGATCACGCGCGGCTTCGTCCATCGCGGCCGGCGGACGACATCGGCGTAATCAATGCCCGCCTTCTCAATCGCGGTGCGATACGACTTAAAATGGTACGCTGCGGCGGAGACCAGCGCCTGGTTCTTCTTCGCCAGGCTGTTGTAAGAGAGGTCCCGCTTCTTCTTATGCAGCGCTTTGAGTTCCGCAATAATACGCTGCTTCGTCCAGACCATAGTAACTTGTAGTAATCGCAGTGAAGGCAATCAAGCAGTGACAGACTTAAATGATATTCATGGTGTTCTGAACCTGGACAAGCCGCCGGGCATCACCTCGGCCGTGGTCGTGGCGCGCGTGAAGCGCCTGCTCGGCGGCCGCGCGAAGGTCGGCCACGCCGGCACGCTCGATTCGTTTGCGACCGGCGTCCTGCTCATTCTCGTCGGCCGCGCGACCAAACGGTGTGAAGAGTTGATGGGCTCGCCGAAGCAGTACGAAACGACCATTCGCCTGGGTGCGATTACGCCGACGCTCGACCCGTTGTCGCCGCCTGAAATGCAGAATGTCTCTGCGCCACCGAGCGAAAACGAAATTATCGCCGTGCTCTCCGCCCAGACCGGTGATGTATTGCAGACGCCACCGCTGTTCAGTGCGTTGAAGGTGGACGGCCGCCGCGCCAGCGACCGAACACGCGACGGCGAAGCCCTCACGCTGCCGCCGCGGCCCGTGCGAATCGATGCCATTGATCTGTTGGAATACGTCTGGCCGGACCTACGTGTCCGCATCGACTGCGGCCGCGGAACTTACGTCCGCTCCATCGCCCGAGACGTCGGTCAGGCGTTAGGCGTAGGCGGTTACCTTACCCAACTGCGCCGCACCCGTGTCGGCCCATTTAGCGCAGAGCATGCAGTTCGCCTCGATAACTTAACGCCGGCCGACGTCGTGGCGCGTCTGGTTTGAGCGTTAGCATTCCGCCACGCACCGGTTTTCGAGTCGGCCAATGCCTTCGATTTCAACGACCACCCGGTCCCCGTCCTTGAGCCACACCGGCGGCGTACGGCCTATGCCAACGCCCTCCGGCGTGCCCGTCAGGATGACCGTGCCCGGCCGAAGTGTGAGCGTTGAGGATAACGACGCGATCAGCGCCGGCACGTCGTAAATCATGTCGGCTGTCGTCGAATCTTGCATCACCTGATCGTTCAGAGTGCATGTGACGCGCAGCGCGTTCGGGTTGGCGATCTCGTCCTTCGTCACCAGATACGGCCCGATCGGGCAGAAGGTGTCGAAGGACTTCCCGCGTGCGAATTGCCCGCCGCCCAGGGCTTTGTCACGCTGCCAATCGCGGGCCGAGATGTCATTGGCGCAGGTGTAGCCGAGGACGTGGTCGAGCGCCGTGTCGCGCGTCACGTGCCGTGCCGCTTTCCCGATCACCACGCACAGCTCGGCCTCAAAATCGACGGACGCGCTGTTGCGTGGCAACACGATGTCGCCGCCCGGATGGTTGAGCGTGCCGGAGGCCTTGATGAACAGCATCGGGTTCTGCGGCACCGGGCTGCCGGTTTCCACGGCATGGGCGCGGTAGTTGACGCCGATACAAAGAATGTCGGTCGGTACCAGCGGAGAAAGCAGCCGTTCGATCGGCAGCACGTCCGACGTGACGGCCCAGTTGCCAAGCAGATCCCCCTCAACCCGCCGGGCCAAGCCTTCGTCGATTACCTGTCCGAGCACGGTGCGCCCGCCACTGACAAACCGCGCTATTTTCATCCGGCCTCCGGTTCGCTTATGCTCTGACCGTACCGGGCGATTAGCTCAGCGGCTAGAGCGCCTCGCTTACACCGAGGATGTCGTGGGTTCAAATCCCTCATCGCCCAGTTTAGTGCGTTCATTGAGGTTCCGTTCCGGACTTCGGCTTAGTTTTGGCTGAACGTTTTATCACGCCGGACTGCGATGTAGGCAGCCATCCGTTCTGCTGTTTCCTCGTGCTGGCAACGGGCTCACGGATTCGTAACGAATGAACGCCCCGATCCAGGTATGCCGTCACCTGCCGACAACGAGCTTAGTGCTCGATTAGTCGATGTTACGTGCTGGGACAGGGTGATTTAGCGCCAGCCATTGGTCCACTTCGTGCTTGGCGTTGGCGACGGTAGCGTCAGCGGAATGCACGCGGTCCAGCGCCGCTTTCCAGGCATCGACGGTAGGCCGGAAGTTGACGCCCGATGCGGACTGGCCGTGGGTGAAATAGATGGTCAGTGCCGCGGCCCGGGCGCACGCAATGCCTGTCGCTTCGTCGGGCGTCGACAGGCGCTCGCGATAGTGGTCCGCTAGCTGGCGGCTCGACTCGAACAACGCCGCGACGTGTGCCGGCTCATGGAGCCTGCTCGTTCGGCTGTAGACGGTCATCGCCAACTCGCGGCGGTCGTCCGTGAGCATGTTCAGGAGCTGTCGGTCGAGGTCGGGCAGCCGCATCATACGCTGAGCGATCACACTGCGGACGCTTTCGGGGCAGTCCGGGTCGGTGAAGAAGCTGGCGTACCGATCGACCGGCGCGTTGGCGGGGATGGCAGCCACCTCCTCGGCATACGGCCGGGCGAGGTCGGCTTGTTTCGCCTGATCGGCTTCAAACTTCTGCCAAGTGCGTGCGATCGTCGTCTGGTCCATTCCGTAAAATGCCGCGTAGACGACTGCGGACAGAGTGAACAATATCCCAATCACGGCGCGAATCGTCCCGCTCGAAAACGTGGCCGGCGCGTTGAGCGGGAATAACAGCAGGAGAACGGAGAGCAGAGTCAGAAGGTAGGCGAACGCAATGGCGACGGCTTCTGCGCCCGGGCTGATTTGTGCGCCGGACCGCGACACGGCCGTGATCGCCATGCAGGTGGCCGCGTCGAGGGCGAAAAATAGTGCGGCGACGACCAGCCACTGAAGCAAGGCAAACGGCACCAGTCCGTTGAACCCGCCGCGCGCCACACAAAAACCGATGAGCAGCGCGAGCAGAATCCACCGCAGCGCGACGGCGATCACCATCAGAAACAACGGCCCGACGGCGTCGGAGCCTGCGACGTTAAAACTGGCCCGCAACGACATGGCGGCCACGACGGAGATCGGGATCAAGAAAAGGATCAGTACGTTGCCTGCGATTTGCATGATCGGCCGTCCGAATCGGAATGGATGTGCTCAAGCCGATCAACGCGAGCGGCGATCTTTGGATTCGGCCTTGCCTCATTACCACGTAAGACGAGCGTCACGGCCAAGTGAAAGGCGGCCGGGCGACGTTAATCGCCGGGCCGTCGGGTAACGAATTAGAGAACGACGGTCAGGAGCAGGCACCAGACGCCAAGGCCCACGCCGGCCAGGCCCAGCGGGATCTGCACGCTCGTCAGCTTCGCGCGGACCAACTCCCCGCGTGCCATGGCGACTTCGTTCCGGCTCAGGGCCAGCCGGGTCAGCAGGTTAAAGCCCAGCAGAAATCCGAGTGCGAACTCGACCAGGCCAGTCGCGGCGAGCGTGAGCCACAGCACCGGCCAATGATGCACGAGGCCAATGTTCAGCACCGACGAGACGATCGCCCACACGCCCCACAGGCAGACGATCAAGCCGATCCATCCCTGATAAGGCGTGATCTTTTCGATCACCTGTTGGCTGTCCGGGCGGAACTTGGCGATCAGGCTGGCGGCGGCAACGAGACCGCACACGATCAAGGCAAGGCTGGTAATAAGACTCATGGCGAGACTCCAGAAAAAGCGGCAGCCGGTCCGCCGCCGGCCGTCTGGAACATCCAGATCGACCGCGACTTGACCCTTCACCGCGTCGGCTTTGCCACAAAGGGCGGTACACGAACCAGTGCGCCGTGGGATGACGAGCCGTCTAATGAATTGAGAGAAAATCAGATGCCGGCGGACAATTCCGCCGCGCGGGCAGAGCAGCCTGCGATGTGGCCCGCTTGCGGAGCAATGGAATGACCTAACGCATTGTCCGGCGTCGGCACGGCTTAGGAGGCAATTCTGTGGTGAACTCGAATACGGATTAGCCACCTCGCGTGTGTCTGTCGCATGGGTCTGCACACTTCCGAATCCATTCGATGGAAGTCGTTCCGATCAACGCAAGGCCCTATATGATGCACCGCAACCGTAAGCCCCGTCCGCGCCAAACCACCAGCCGTTCTACCCTTCTGGAGTCGCTCGAAACGCGGCGGCTGATGTCGACCATCACCTTCAACGGCACGAGCGGTAACGACTCCTTCGTGCTCAAAGCCGGCGGGCCGAACGACGTGATCGTCTACAACGGCAAGGGCGGGAACGACTCGATCAAGGTCCAGTCCACCGGCTCGATCGGCACGGTCTTGTCCGACGTCAAACTCCTCAACAGCAACGGCGGAACCTGGGCCGTTCAGATCGATAGCACGACTGCGGGCGGCAAACGCAACGTCGTCGTCGGTGACGGCAAAGTCGTCGGCGTGACGCACGGCGCTGTCGATTACAGCCAAACCAAACTCCGCACCCTGACCGTTAATGCCCTCGGCAGCGCTGGCAGCACTGCCGCGATCGATCAGACGCCCGCCACGACGCTTAACAGTTTCAATCTGCAAGGCAGCTGGAACGCGACCGTCGGCGGTGCGGCGGGCAAGCTCGACGGGATCAAAAACCCGATCCAGATCAACGCCGCGTCGGGCAAGAGCAAACTCCACATCAACGACCTCGGCGACGGGGCCGACCACGACGTCACACTCACCGGCACCCAACTGTCCGGTCTGTCCCCCAAGCCGATCGCCTACAGCGGGTTCGATACCCTGTCCGTACTGGCGGGTTCCGGCGATAAGAAGATTGCCGTCAAAGGCACCAGCGCGCAAACCACGTTCACCTCGTTCGACGGCACAAACACGGTCAAAGTCGGCGACAACGGAAACTTCGACAAGCTGAATCGCAATCTCAAGATCGCTACGATCTACGGCGAGTCAGACCTGACCTTCGACCGCTCCAAGGACACGCTCGACCGCACCTGGACCATCAATGATCACTCCGTCAACACGAACGGCATCAACGCGCTGCTGACCTACAGTGGCAAGGCTGCGGTGCATGTGCTCACCGGCAGCGGCCGCGACAAGGTCGTCGTCAACAGCACCAACAGCAGTGACTTTTCTCTGAACACCGGTGCCGGGAACGACGACGTCGTCATCTTCGCCGCCAAAGGCCGCGCCACGATCGACGCCGGCACTCACCCGGCGTCTTACGGGTTCTCGGACAATGTCCGCACGAACGACGGGACGAAAGGCAGCTTGTCCTGGTTCCCGAAGGGCCTGACGATCAAGAACGCCGACATCGCCGGGTTCTCCGATATTTCAGACTGGACGCCGCATCACTACGCCCTCGTGCCGGGCGGCCTCGTTCGGGACGGTGTGAAAATCGTCACTTTCTCCGGCGAGAAGAGGGTGGCCCTGCTGGGCGGCGGCGGAAACGACGTCATGGACGCATCCGGCTTTGATTCGCCGGTCCTCCTCGAAGGCCTCATGGGCAACGACTTCATCCGCGGCACCGCGCTGGCGGACAACCTCGAAGGCAAGCAGGGCAACGACACCATCATCGGCGGCGGCGGCAACGACCTGGTCTTCGGCGAGGAAGGTAACGATCTGCTCAACGTCACCGGCAACGGCACAAAAACGCACGTGGATGGCGGCACCGGCTACGACACCACGCGGTTCGACGGAGAACTCGGCACCCTCACCAACGTCGAATCCCTGAAGTACCCCGGCCTGATCACCGGCAGCGTCTTCAGTGACGGCAACAAGAACGGCGTCTGGAACGCCGGCGAAACGGGCAAGGCCGGGGTGCAGGTCTGGCTCGACCTGAACCACAGCGGCACCTTCGACTACGGCGACTCGAGCGCCTTCACCGACAGCGACGGCAAGTACACGCTACGCGACCTCGACCCCGGACAGTACTCCGTCAACGTGCTGCCGCCGGTCGGCTTCAAGCAGACCGATCACGGCGGCAAGCCGTACACTGTCCTCTCTGGGGTGGCTACGTCGTCCTACGGAATCAACTTCGGTGTGGCGAAGAAGTAATAGGCCCGATCGCTTCAAGTGACCATGCCCTGTCCGCCTCGGGCGGCCCGCGTCGCCCACCGGCGGCAGGGCCGCCTTGCTGGCGTGAACGAACCCGCAACGACAGGAACCGCAATGACGACCCAGGATCAGCAAACGTGGACACACATCGGCGTCTCCTTCGGGTGCCAGCCGTTCCTGGTCAACGGCTTGAACGTCTGGAGTCTCGACTGGCGGACGGGAGACGCCCACGAGAAGGCATCGGTGCTCGACCCGGTCTACGGACGCCCGTTCGAGTTCAACGTCTACCGCTTCGCCACCGGCAACCGTGAAACCGTCTTCGCGGCAGGGGAGTTTTCGAACAACGTCTGGGGCTTTTACGTTCCCGCCAACGGGGTGAACACGCCGGCCACGACGCAAGTCGCCGCGACCGCTCCAGTGAGACCGGCCATGTGGCATCTGTTCATGCCGTACGTGCCCGCGGCGGCGGCGCTGTTCAGCGTGCCGTGGATCGTCCTGGTCATCATGATGAATATTGGCGGCCAAGGCGCTCATCGCACCAACCCGAACTGGCGTGAACTATTCGTGGCCGAGTCCATCGCACCTGCCGTGTGCGGGCTGCTTATTGGGCTGGTCAGTTTGCGGGTCGCCCGGTCGTGGAACGCCGTCGCCTGGGTCGGTTATGTTCTGGGCTGCATCGGGTGTGCGGCGGTCATCGTCGGCATGTGCGTCGCCGGTTGAGCACGTGGGAACTTGCGGCCCTGGTTTACGTGGACCGCAGTTCTTGCGTGCCGCCGCTCATCATGATGACGGAGACTTTGTCGAGCAGGCCGCTCCAGTCGGCGGCCAGCTCCGGCGTCCATTCGTCGCCCAAAGTCTGGCCCATCGCCACCAGCATCGCATCCCGAACGACCGGGTAATGGTGCGGCCGCACGCCGATTCGGGCGTGCCCGATGCCCAGCTCCCGGAGCGGCTCGGACAGCACGTCGAGCATGGTCAGGTTCCTCAAGATAACGGCCAGCGCCGCGGCGAAGTGTTGGCGCTGCACGTCCATGTTCACCTTGAACAGCGCGCGCGTGTCCGGCGCGGCGGCGAACAGGTTCTCATAAAACAGCCGTGTCATGTCGTCCACGTGCGGCATCAGCGTGGTGACGCTGTGGCGAATACGATCCAGTGACTCTTTCCGCATGATGCTGCACCTTTCTCGACGACCCGTTCCCCATAAACACTATGCGACAGCCGAAGCGCCGGGGGCTGACAAAATTTGCGGGCCGGGTGCCGCTGCGTCAGAGTAGTGCCATCTAAAGGGAATGCCATGCAAGCCGAGCCGCACGAATCCGCGCCCGACGCCGACCCACAACTCCCGACATTCGCCCAGATTACCCTCGCCCTGAGCGCGCTCGACCGGGGCGACGGCCAGGCGAGCGACCAGCTGTTGAAGCTCGTTTATTCCGAATTGCGTCAGCTCGCCCGGTCCCGCCTGGCCCGCGAGCCGGCCCGGGGGGCGGGGATGACGCTGGACGCCACGGCCTTGGTGCACGAGGCGTACCTCCGGGTCGTGGGCACCGACAAGCCGAACAAGCCGCAGTGGGAAGGCCGGGGCCATTTCTTCGGGGCGGCGGCCCTGGCGATGCGGCGAATCCTCGTCGAGCGCGCCCGCCATCGCAAACGCCTGAAGCACGGGGGCGGCCGTGACCGGGTGGCGTTTCATGAGGAGCTTCCCGTCTCGGGCGATGCCACGGACGGCACGGACCTGATCGCCCTGGACGACGCCCTGACCAAGCTGGAGAAGATCAGCCCCCGCAAGGCGAAAATCGTGTCGCTTCGCTACTTCGCCGGCCTGACCGTCGAGGAAACGGCCACCGCGATCGACGTCTCGCCGGCGACGGTGAAGACCGAATGGGCGTTCGCCCGTGCTTGGCTGCACCGCGAACTTGCGGGCGCGGGCGAGCCGGAGACGCCGTGATCGCGGAGGAACTCGACGCAGTGTCTGAGGCCTTCGGTGCGGCGCTGGCCGCACACGAGGCCGGCGTGGCGATCGACGACCTGACCGTCCTGTGCCATGGCGACGCCGCAGTGGCGGCCGAAGTCCGGAGTCTGCTCGATCACCTCGGGCGCGCCGGCGACAGCCGCGCGTCGGCCAGCAGCACGCCGCGCCGGGGGTTTCTCGACTGTAACGAACTCCGCCACGATCAGGGCGACGCCGCCGGTTCGTCCCTGCTCAAAGAATGGGGCGCTTCGTCTATCGGGCAGCGGATCGGGCCGTACACGCTGATCGGGGAGTTGGGTTCCGGCGGGATGGCGGTCGTTTTTCTCGCCGAACAGGACCGCCCGCGCCGCGACGTGGCGCTGAAGCTGGTCCGCCGAAGCGGGGCCAGCCACGAGGCGCTTCGCAGGTTCGAGCGCGAAGCCGAAATGCACGGCTGCCTGAACCACCCGGGCGTCGCGCGGGTGTACGACGCCGGCGTGGCCCAACTGGCCGACGATGCGGGCCGAACGGTCGACGTGCCTTACCTGGCGATGGAGCGGGTGCAAGGCATGAACGTCGCCGAGTTCTGCCGGGCCTTCCGGAATGACCGCGACCTCGTGCTGGATCTGGTCGGTCAGATGTGTGATGCCGTCCAGCACGCGCACCAGCGCGGCATCATTCACCGCGACCTCAAACCCGCGAACGTCCTCGTGACCGGCGGGGCCAAAGGCGAACCCGCCGTGAAGCTGCTTGATTTCGGCGTCGCCCGGCTTCGCAACGAGACGACGCCCGACCCACTGACGCGCCTCACGCAGGACGGCCACGTCCTCGGCACGCTGGCGTACATGAGCCCGGAGCAGTTAGGGGCGAACTGCGACGTGGATACGCGGAGCGACGTGTACGCGCTCGGCGTGATCTTGTACGAACTACTGGCCGGCCGTCATCCGATCGACTTGGCCGGTTGCGGCTTTGCCGAGGCGGCGGTGCGGATCGCCCAGCGCCGCCCGGCGCGACTCGGGACGGTTGAGCGAAAACTCCGAGGCGACGTCGAGACGATCGTCGCCAAAGCGCTGGAGAAGGAGCCCGATCGCCGCTACCAGTCGCCCGCTGATCTCGCCGACGACCTGCGTCGGACGGCGCGGGGCGATCCGATTCAGGCCCGCCGGGAATCGATCGCTTACACGCTCAGCCGTCAGGTGGCTCGCTACCGAAGCCTTGCCGCGGTCTCAATGGTTTTGATGTTTGTCAGCATCCTGCTGGCCATTTACGTCCATAGCGAGCAATCCCTGAAGCTGCGCGTGGTGAACGCCGAGGCGCAGTCGATGCGTCGCGAGCAAGCCTCACGTCAGAAGGCCGACGGGTTGGCGGCCGAGCTCGCCATTCGGCTAAGTGCCAGCCGCATCAGCGAAGGGCGTTTGCTCAGTGCCAGCGGCGCCTGGATCGACGCCGAGCGGCCACTCTGGGACGAATACCTCGCGCATCCCACCTCGCTCGACGCGCATTTCGCGCTGCGAGAGCTTTATCTTCGCAGCGGGTGCAGGACGACCTTCAGCGCGACCACCCGTGAGGCCCGCAGCCTGGCCGTCAGCGGGAACGGCCTGATCGCGGTCGGCGATGCCGACGGAATGATTCACCTCCGCCGGTCCGAAGACGGTCGACCGGCCGGTGGGGTCAGCGCCGGAGTCGGCGCTTTGCGGGCGGCGTGCTTTCTCGGCGACGGCGAGACGCTCGCCGCGGCCGGTGCCGGCGGCGCACGCCTGGTCACAGCGGCGGGCTTGAATCGGACTTTGACGACCCAGCCCGCAACGGCGGTGACGGCCACGCGCTCCCTGCTCGCCATCGGTGAAGACGTCGGCTGGATCAGCCTGTTCACGGCCGACGGCGAGCCATTGCTGCGCGTGCATGCCGCCACCAGTTCCGTGCGCGCGATCGGGATCGACGCGAGCGAGAAGAACCTGGTGTCGATCCACAATGACGGCTCGATCCGACTATGGCGAATCGACCGTGACGAGCGGGGGGTTCGCCTGTCGCCCGGCCCGCCCATCGCGGGTCATACGGCTGCAGGGCGGACCATCGTGTTCAGTCCGGACGGCCGCACGATCGCCAGTGGCGGCAGCGACCAGATGATCCGCCTGTGGCGAAGCGCCGACGGCGAAGCGTTAACCGCCGTCCGCACGAAGAACGGCACCTCACGGGACATCGTGTTCGATCCGACCGGCCGCCAACTGGCCGTCGCCGGGTATTGGCGGACGCAATTGTTCGATCTGACGCCCGGCGAACCCTATCTGGCCGCGGCCCGCGGCGTTGACGGCGAAAGCCTGATGTGCCGCTTCGCCGAGAACGGCCGATCGCTGGTGACCCTCCGGACCGCCGGCGTGTGTCACGTCTGGGACCTGCAACCGGACGGGCCGGTCGTGCTGCGGGGCGCATCGAGCGCGGCGGTCGAGTCGCTCCTCGTCACGCGCTCCGCGGACGAGGGGCCGCTGATGATCAGCGCACAGGCCGACGGTGCGGTCACCGTGCGATCGTGTTCGGGGCAGCGGCAGTGGACCGATGTCGCCACATGGTCGCTGGGCTTCGCGCCCCGCGCCCTGGCGTTCGATCGAACGAAGGACGAACTTTGGGTAGGGCGCGAAGACGGGCACGCCGTGGCGTACGGTCTGCTGAACGGACGGATTGCCGACAACCTTCCGGACCTCGACGCACCGGTCCGCACCATCGACCTTTCGCCCGACGGCCAGACGCTTGTCGTCGGCCTTGGCGACGGCCGCGTTACGTTTTGGCGGCGAAGCGGGTCGACGTGGAATAAGCTCGCCGAGGGCCAGTGCGGCACGGACGTGCGCGGCGCGTCGATCAGCCCCGACGGCCGCACGCTTTTCACGACACACCGTCCGGCCCTCCTGCGTACGTGGTCCATGACGGACGGCCGTATCCTCGGTGAACTGACGCGCCCGACCGCGTCCTACCACCCCGCTTTCCACCCCGGCGGCGCGTTCGTCGCGGCGGGCGACTGGGACCGCGCCGTGCACCTCTGGGACCCGGCCAAGATCGGCCCGGCGGCCGAGCCGTTGCTGACGCTGGTCGGACACAACCAACTCGTCAGCGAAGTCGCGTACGACGACACCGGCAGCCTGCTGGCCTCTGTTGCCACCGACGGGCAGTGGCGTCTCTGGGACGCCCGGCCGTCCGACAATCCCGTGGACAGCCGCCGGCCCGAGCGAGAATGCCTTGCCAGCTACGACGCCCTGACCGGCGAGGCCGTTACCCTCCGATTCCTGCCGACCGAAAAAGGCCGGCCGAGCGTCGTGGTCGGCTTCCGCGACGGCACTGTCCGCATCTGGGACTTAGCCGCTGGCGACCGCTACTTGGCCGGTAATGCCGACTATCAGCGCAAGCTGCGTGCTGACGCTATCGCTCTGGGTAAGGGCGCAGAACGAAACACGGCTGCCCCATCTCCGCCATGACCCGCGATTCGACCGTTGGCCGGTCATGAACCTGAACGCCGCAGTCGAACCGTCGTTCCTTCACCTCGACTGCGGCGTTATCTGTTGGTGAAGAACCCGCTTCACCCAGGCCTTCTAACGGCCGTTCCCCAAACGCTTGTTGCGCCGCGTACTATGCACCGGCGGGCGATGGCCCGTTCGTTCGTTGTTCGTGCGGAACAGGCCGGGTATGCAATCAACAGAAGGTTCTAACACCACCACGCCGGCGTCTGCCGTCCCGTCTGAAAAAGCGGATGACCTGTCGACGCCCGGGTCGCGCCAATCGAGTCGGGCGCGGTACGGCGCTTATCGGCGGAAGCTTCGCGGCCGGAAGCGCGGCGCGGAAATCGACCCGGGCGTGCCGGCGACGGCTGATCCGGGGGATAAGCCGCACAAGCCGCGGTCGAGGCCGTTCGCGGAGCTGCTCCGCCGGTTCTGGTCGCTGCTGCGTGGCCATCGCGTGACGCTGGTGCTGCTGCTGACCACGCTGACGATTTCGACGCTGCTCGGCCTGGTGCCGCTCTACGGAACGAAGGTGGTTTTCGACAGCGTGCTGAGCGAAAACCCGATCGCGCCGCAGTTGCCGTGGTGGCTGCCGGTGCAGTTGCCGTCGGACCGCCACCGTCTGCTGGCGATCGTCGCCGTCGCCATGGTCGTGCTGGCCGCGCTGTCGGAGGGCTTCGGCCTGTGGAGCCGGTGGCAGGCGACGCGGATGACCAAGCGGGTGCAGGTGTCGGTGCGCCGGCGGGTGTTCGACCACGCCGTGCGCCTGCCGCTGCACCGCATTTACGAGCTGAAAAGCGGCGGCGTTGCGTCGATCCTGCGCGAGGACGCGGGCGGCGTGGCCGAGTTGGTTTTCTCGATGATCTACAACCCGTGGCGGGCGATCATCCAGCTCATCGGCAGCCTGATCATTCTCGCCGCCGTCGACTGGCGACTGCTGCTGGGCTCGCTGGCGCTCTTACCGACGGTCTGGCTGACGCACCGCCAGTGGATCGGCCGCATCCGGCCGATTTTCCGGTCGATCCGCAACACACGCCAGGGTATGGATTCGCACGCCACCGAAGCGTTCGGCGGCATGCGCGTGGTGCGGTCGTTCTCGCGCCAACAGGCGGAAGCGGGCACGTTCACCCGCAACGGCCACATGATGGCACGGCAGGAAGTGTTCGCATGGTGGTCGATGCGCGGCATCGAACTGGCGTGGTCGCTGCTGATTCCGTTCGCCACCGCGCTGCTGCTGTTCTGGGGCGGCAACCGCGTGCTGGGCGACATGGAACGCATACGCCTCGGCCAGATCGCGCAGCAGGACGCGCTCACCGTCGGCGGGCTGGTGATGTTCCTGTCGTATCTCGCGGCGCTGCTCGGCCCGATCGCGGCGCTGGCGGGCAGCGCGACGGCCCTGCAGAACAGCCTGAGCGGCCTCGACCGCGTGCTCGATTTGCTGGCCGAGCCGATGGAGATGCCGAGCAAGCCGGGCGCGAAAATCGTGCAGAAGGAGACGACGATCGGCCGGCTGACGCTGCGCGGCGTCGGCTTCGCCTACAGCGGCGCGTCGTCCAATGTCCTGACGGGCGTGGACCTCGACGTGCGGCCGGGCGAAATGATCGCGCTCGTCGGCCCCAGCGGGGCGGGCAAGACGACGCTGTGCAACCTGATCGCCCGCTTCTACGACCCGACCGACGGCCGCATCGAACTCGACGGCGTCGACCTGCGTGACATCACCGCCGAAAGCTATCGCCGCCTGCTGGGCATCGTCGAGCAGGAGACGTTCCTGTTCGACGGCACGATCGGCGACAACATCGCCTACGGCCGGCGCAACGCGACGGCGGCCCAGATCGAAGAAGCCGCCCGGCAGGCGAACGCGCACGAGTTCATCGCCCGCCTCGACCGCGGCTACGACGCCCGCATCGGCGAGCGCGGCGTGAAACTGTCGGGCGGCCAACGACAACGGCTGACGATCGCCCGCGCCATCCTGGCCGACCCGAAGATCCTGATCCTCGACGAGGCCACCAGCAACCTCGACACCGAAAGCGAACGGCTGATCCAGAGCAGCATCCAAGCCCTGATGGCCGGCCGCACGAGCTTCGTAATCGCGCATCGCCTGAGCACGATCGCGCACGCCAGCCGCATCCTGGTGCTAGAAAACGGGCGGATTGTCGAGCAGGGACGTCATGAGGAATTGATGGTGTCGAACGGGCGCTACCGCGAGATGGTGGACCTGCAGACCAGCCCGCCGCGCACGCCGGCGACCGCGGTGCGATAAAGCGTGATGCCTAGTCGCGTAGCGGCCTCTTGCTCCCTCTCCCGGTATGGCCGGGAGGTGCCGCAGGCACGCGGGCTGGGGTGAGGGCCGCGACAGGGCGGGCTAGAACGTAGACCGCCATTCGCTTCGATGCGGTCTTCCGTCGCCGGCCCTGACCCTAACCCTCTCCCGGCCATACCAGGAGAGGGGACAAGACACCGGTACCGCGCTTTACCGGTCGCGTTCAAAAAACCGCACTTCACGAATCCCGGCCGGCGCATTGTCGGGCGTGGCGATGATCCTGATTCTCAAGGCCCGCACGCCGTCCGCATTCAGTTCGAAGGCGTGGCGTCCGCCCGTGAACGCGTTGGCCGGTTGGTCTTTCAGGGGTCGCCAGGTGTCGCCGTCGCCTTGGCCTTCGACCACATATTGATAGCCGGGGCGGTCGTGTTCCCAGAGGACTTCGATCGCGTGGAGATTCTGCGGCTTCTCAAAAACGACCTGCCACCACGTGGCGGACGTGTTTTGCGTGGCCGCCTGGCGTTCGCCGCCGGGGCCGGTCGTTTGTTCGCCGAAGTTGCCGGCCCGGCGGCGTGCGCCCGCGGCACGCCAGAGCGTGTCGTCGTTGACGTCGAACGCGCGCTGCGCCTGGAAGCCGGGCCAGGCGCGGTCTTGCGTGGAGGCCGTGGCGGTGCCGGTGAGGGGAACCGTGGCCCGGAGCAACTCGCGGATGTCGGCTTCGGACATCTGCGCCTTCGGGTCGAACTGGTCTGACGCCGCGTACGCCTGCAGGCTCGACAGCAGTTGCCGGGCTTCGGGGCGGTCTTTCATGGCGATCAGATCGGTCGCGCACACCAGCAGTTTGCCGGGGCCGACTTTCAGTTCGAAGACGAGGCCCAGCTTGTAGACGCGGTCGAGATTGTCGATCGTCTGCACGATCGGCCGGTAGCCGGCGGGCGCTTTATTCAGCACCAGCGGCTGGGCGTCGCGGGTGAGGTAGAACCACTGCCAGTTGCTGTGGAACTCGGTCGGGAAGGACGCCAGCGCGGGGTGCTTCGGGTCCATCAGCAGCCCCATCGTGCCCGGCTTGTTGTGGAACATGGGCCAGCACCAGAAGTCGGTCGTGAACGAGCCGCCGACGGTGCGGGCCAGCGGCTGCTGGCCGTCGGTGACGAGCAGAACGCGTCCGCCGCCGGCCAGTGTTTGGCGGGCGTCCGCGTCGAGTGTGCGTGCCATTTTCACGCCGCCCGCCGGTTCGGCGACGGCGGCGGGGTAGACCCACAGCGGGTAAGACGTGCGATGCTCGGTCCCTTCGATCTGGAGTTCGAGCTTCACCTGCGCGGGCGTCGCGCCGGTCGTCAGCGGCACGCTCAGCCGGCCGATCGGGCGCACGCCGCCCTGGGCCACGTCCACGCCCGGCAGCTTGCCCGACGCGAGGGTGCTGCCGTCGGCGGACTTCAACGCCCAGGCCAAAGCCGCGCCCGTCAGGTCGGCTTCGCCGTAATGGGCGGCCTGAATGTCGGCCTCGAAGGTTTCGCCGCTCGTCCAGGTGTACTTCGGGAACCGCGCGAGCAGGACGACCGGCCCGCAGAACTGCCGCCACGTTTCGGCGGGCACGACGTTCTTGGATTCCATGAACGCGTTCAGCATGCCGACCAGCGCCGTTCCCTGCCCGGGGAAGTCCTGAAGGTCGAGCAACTGGAAGCCGCCGAAGCCGGGCGTGCGCAGCGCGGTTTCGATTTCCTCACGGTAAAGCAGGGCGGATAACGCGCCGGTGGCCCGGAGGAAGTCTTCCGCCTGGTCGATCATGCCGGCGGCCTGAAGCCGTTTGCGGAAGTGTTCCAGGTTGTTGGCGCGGGTGACGCCGGTGTACTTGGCGATCTCTTTGAAATCCGGGTAAACCGTCCACTGCCCGACCTCGTGGCCGATGACCGGGCCGTTGATGCCTTTGATGGCCTGGGCGTAGTCGGTCATCGTGTTGGCCGGCCCGATCTGGATGTGGCCGTTGGCGGTGTCGCCCGTCGTGTGCGAGCCGCGGACGTTGAGCGACTTGCCCTGCGACGACGCCTTCGCGCGGGCCGTTGCCAGGAAGTTGTCGCCTTTCTGCAGTTGCGGGTCCCACATGTAGGCGTTGGAGCCTTGCGCGTAGAGATGCCGCGGATCGCGCTGTCTGAGGCCGTCGACCATGGACGCCATGATTTCGCGGCTGCCGCGCGTTTCGTTGCCGAGCGTGAGCATGACGAACGACGGGTGATTGCCGTAGTGACGCAGCAGCGCCTCGGCCTCGGGCTGAAGGATGGCGCGCGTCTTGTCGTTGTAGTCGCCCCAGAAGGGGAGTTCCGGCTGCAGGAAAAAGCCCATTCGGTCCGCGGCCACGAATGCGGCCTCGGGCGGGATCCAGCTGTGGCACCGGACGTGGTTGATGCCCCATTCCTTCAGCGTGCGGTAGTACGCCATCCACCCTTCGACGTCCATCGGCGGGTGCCCGGTGAGCGGGAAAACGCAGCCGTCGTGCTTGCCGCGCAGGAACGTCGGTTTGCCGTTGAGCGTGAACTGCGTGCCGTTGACGGCGAAGTCGCGAAGGCCGAAGGCCAGCTTTCGTTCGTCGGATACGCCGTCGCCGGTCAGCCGTACGACTAATTCATGCACGGCCGGGTCGAACTCGCTCCAGAGCGCGGCCGTGTCGCCGAGCGGGATTTCTATTTCCGCCGCGCCGTCTTTTTCGTTCCACTGCACCGCCTGCGTGACCGGCGTGCCGGTGACACCTTTACCCGTGGCGCGCAGTTCCAGATTCCCCGAACCGCTCTTGCCCGTCACGTTTTGCAGCCGTGCGCGCACTTTCACGGTCCGCCGCGGGACGTCCGGGTAGGTCTGCACGTCGTCGATCCAGACGCGGTCGGTCGCGCGCAGTTCGATGCGGCCGATGATCCCGTTCCAATTGCCCTGTGAGTTGTCCGACGTCTGATGGTTGTCCCCGGGCAGCAGCTCGCGCTTGTTGTCCACGGCGATCGTTAGCCGGTGCGTGCCCGGGGTCAGGCCGTCCAGCACGTAATCCTGCGGCGTGCCGAGAATCGACTGGCTGCCGACCGGCTTCCCGTCCAGCCACACTTGGGTGTACTTCGTGCGCTCCAGCAGCAGGGTGATGCGCTTGTCGCGCCAGTTTTCGGGAACGGCAATTTCCCGCTCGTACCAGGCGGTGCCTTCGAACTTCCGCACGCGCGTCAGCTGGCCGGTCCAGCCGGCTTCTTTATTCAGCGGGCCTTTGTTGCGCGTTTCGGTCGTGCCGGGCAGATCGATCGTGTCGGTTAGTTCGATTGTCGGCAATGCGCCTTGGGTCTGCGCCGCAGCCGGTCCGGCCATGGAAAATGTCCACGACCCCGCCAGCGACACGACCGCCGGCTGCGCCGTCGCGGCCGAGGTGGAAAATGCTACGGTCATCATTGAAAACACCGCCAGATTCAAAGCATGCGAGCCACGATTCATCGAATCCTCCCGAAAGAACCACTGCGTCAACCCTCGCCCGCGTTGACGCGGACAACGGCATTGCCGACGGGGCAGTCGAAAATACTAACGATCCGGCCGCCGCGACGCGAAAGCGGCGCAGGCGCGGGCCGGGATGGAAGACCTTAATTGCTGCCGGCCATGCCATTCAGCGTCCGATAACCCCGCGCGGCGCTCGGGCCGCCGCGCCGATGTAATGTGGCGTAGCAGTGGGCGTCTTTATGCGGGTACGGCCGGCCACTTCGATACGGAGATTGCATGATCGAGCGCTTGTCCTCCCGGATTCATTTCGCCGTCTTCGGCCCCGACCTGAGCTATGACGACGGGCTTCCGGCCGAAACCGACGGGGCGTTTTTGAAGGTGCCGGTGTCGGGTGGGAAGCTGCTGGCCGCATACAGCATCCCGCTGCCGCTGGAGGGTTACTACGACGAGCAGCAGGAATACACCACGCGCTTCGCCCGCTACCTGCCCGACGGCACGCGCGACCGCACCTTCGGCAAAAATGGCCGGCTGGACGTCGGCCAAACCGCGCAGGTGCGGTTCGTGCCCGGCGAGGGCATTCTGGTGGTGCCGGAAGACCAGCCGGTGATTCGCTCGTACACGCTCAACGGCCGGGTCGACGCTGATTACGACAAGGACGGCCGCATCGACGTGCCGCTCAGCCGCAAGATCGGCGGCAACGTGCTGTTCGACAGTAGCCGCATCGTCCATGCCCAAGCCGACGGCAAAGTGCTGGTGCTGTCACAAATCTTTATCAGCGGCTACCCCAGCGACACCCCCACGCAGCGCCGCTACGAGCTGGTCCGGCTGAACACCGACGGCTCGCTCGACCCCACGTTCGGCCAAAATGGCTACGTCGCATTCCGCCAGGACCGCGGCGACGTCAACGTCATCGTCACGCCGCGCGATTTGTACGTCCACGCCGATTATCTCTACAGCACCCGCCCGCCTAGCGGCGCAATCGTCCAGTACACCCTGAACGGCAAGACCGCCGACGGCACCTTCGGCGGCGACAACCGCGTGGCCATTCCCGGCTTCGTCGAAGCCATCACCGAGCAGCCCGACGGCAAGCTGCTGTTCATTGACACCACGTACGGCCAAGACCCGGTGCTGTACCGCCTCAAAACCGACGGCACGCCCGACACCACTTTCAGCGGCGACGGCAAACTCACGCTGTCGTACAACGACACCGCCGGATCCGACGTCGCCAACAGTCAAGGCGTTAGCCTGCGCCTCGACGCCCAAAATCGCATTGTCGTCAGCGCCGAAGGATCGATCTTCCGCTTCAACCCCGACGGCACGCCGAGCGGCTACCCGTTCAACGGCACCGCGCCGTTCCCGACCCGCATCGCATCCGTCGACGCCGCCGGCAATGTCATCGGCACCGACGGCCGGCGCTACGGCCTGGTGACGCCGCAACAAATCGACGCCAAGGGCGTCGTCCAAATCACCACCGATTCGCGCGACGACACGATCCGCGTCGCCGACGCCGGCAACGGCAAAATCCGCGTGATCGTCAACGGCGAATCCCGCTTGTTCCGCGCCGCCGACGTGCGCGCCCTGAACCTGCAGACCTACGACGGCGACCTGAACCTGCGTGTCAGCGTCGACGTCCCCGTCACCCTCAAAGGCGGCGACGGCGACGTGACGATCGTCGCCAGCGACGGCGACGACGACATCACACTCGGCGCAGGCGACACCCGCATCGACCTCGGCGGCGGCAACGACACGCTCAAAGTGGGCGCGGACCAAACGCCCGACCCGGCCGAACGCCACACCCTCGTCGGCAGCAGCGGGAACAAAGTCGTTAGCTTCGGTGACGGTCAGGCCACCATCGACCTCGCCGCCGGCGACCATCAGGTCAACACCGGCTCCTATTCGCACGACACCACGATCACCATCGCCGGCGGCAACAACGACGTCCGCCTGAGCGGCAAGAACGAACGGCTCACCATCGGCGGGCGTGGCCGCAACGACGTCACCTCGTTCGGCGAGAACGCCACCGTCACCACCGGCACCGGCCGCGACACGATTCTGGCCATCTCGCCGTACGGCACGTTCAACACCGGCGGCGGCGACGACACGGTGACGGTCCGCAACTTCGGCGACAATCCCACCCGCGGCGTCACCGTCTACGCCGGCTCCGGCGACGACCACGTCTTCTGCGACGACGGCTACCAAAGCCTCGCCACCGTCTACGGCGGCGCGGGCGATGACCGCCTCGAAGGCAACACGCAATCGCAACGCCTGTACGGCGAGAATGGGAACGACACCCTCAGCGGCGGCGACGGCATCGACACCCTGTTCGGCGGCGACATGGACGACCTGCTCATCGGCGGCGCGTCGGGCGACCGCCTGTACGGCGACGCGGGCGACGACCGCCTCTACGGCGAGGGCGGGCCGGACAAGCTCTACGGCGGCGACGGCGACGACCGCTTCTTCACAAAAAGCGGTTCGACCGACACCCTGTTCGGTGACGCCGGCGACGACCGCGCCGAGGCCGACGCGGAGGACGTCCTCAACGACGTCGTCCGCGGGTAGCGCGACGCTTCGCGCATTGTCCGGCGGACGGAGGCGTCTGCGTTTTTCCCCCCTCCCCTTGCGGGAGGGGGGTAGGGGGAGCGGTCCGGACGTGCGAAGAGCACAACAACCCTCGAAGAACCCCTCCCCTAACCCCTCCCGCAAGGGGAGGGGAACCAGAGCGGCCGCGATGACTGACTCGAGGACGCCTCAGCGTTTCAAATCAAAGCTGGCCGTCGACTTCGCGCCGCCTTCGGCTTCGACCTCCACCCACAGCTTCGCGTCCGCCGGCAGCGGGGTCGGGATGTCCACGTGCGTGTGCCAGCGGTTCGGCTCGGCGGGGTTTTCGACTTCCGCCTTGGCCTTGGCCGACCCCTTCGCGTCTTCCGTGCCGATCCAGAAGCGCACGGCCGTCGGCTTGGCCGCGCCCGCGGCGGGCGTGACGGTGACGTCGATCGGCGTGTCTTTGCCCGCTTCGATCGGCCCCTGGTCACGCGTCGCACTCAATTGAAACGCACCCGCCGTCGCCGAACCGAGCGCGACGATCGGCCCGCCGTGCCCGGCGACCGGCGCAGTCGTCGGCGGGGCGTGGTCGTGCCCGTCATGCGCCCCGGCCGTCTCCGCGGGCGGGGCTTTCTCGGCCTTGTCCTCACAGCCGACGAGCAAACCCAGAGAAACGCCGGCCAAGCCGACGACGACCGATCGAAAAACGTTCATGGCACTTTCCTTTCGAAAGAGGACTTCGCTCAAACACGCGGCTCCGGGTCCGCTCCACCGTGAATACCGGGAGAGGGGGCGGGTTTCAGAAATGTATAACCGGCCGGCACGATAAACAGGTTCAGCAGCGTCGAACTGACCAGCCCGCCCAGCACGACGACCGCCAGCGGCGCCAGCAGTTCGCTGCCCGCTTCGCCCAGCGCCAGCGCGAGCGGCAACAGGCCGAGCATAGCGCTCAGAGCGGTCATCAGGATCGGCACCAGCCGTTCGAGGGAACCGCGGAGGACCGACTCTTCGAAGCCGGCATTTTCCTGCGTCTGCAGGTGCCGGTAATGGTTGACCAGCAGGATGCCGTTGCGCGTCGCGATGCCGAACAGCGTGATGAACCCGACCAGGCTGGCGATCGAAATCACCGGCGGCAGGTATCGCCCGCCGACACCGAACAGGGCCAGCGTGTTGCGCACGACCGACGGCGATTCGGTGAGGTAAATCGCCACGACGCCGCCGATCAGCGCCAGCGGTAAATTGGCCATGACCAGCAGCGCGACTTTCAACGAACCGGTCGACAGTTGCAGCAGCATCACCATCACGACCAGCACGCCGACGCCCGCGAACAGGATCGTCCGGGACGCCGACTGCTGGGCCTCGAATTGCCCACCGAAAGTGACGGCGTAACCCCGACGCGCCACGATCGGCTCGACGCGCGCCTTCACCTGCGCGACCAGGTCGCCGAGGTTGTAGCCGTCGGCGACGTTGCAGCTGATGGTCGCCTTGCGCTGCGCGTTTTCGCGGGCGATGAGGTTGCTCGTCATTTCCGGCCCGATGTCGGCCACCTGGGACAAGCGGACGATCGCACCGCCTTGCCCGCGCAGCAGCAGGTCGCGCAGTTGGTCGACGCGCTGGCGTTCCGATTCGTGCAGGCGCACCACGATGTCGAACCGGCGCTGGCCTTGATTCACCTGCGCTACGGTTTCGCCGTGCAACGCCGTCTGCACCTGCTCGGCCGCGTCGGCCGGCGTCAGGCCGGCGGCGGCGAGGTCGGCGTGGCGGTAGCGGATCGGCAGCGACGTGACCATGATCTCACGATTGGCCGTCACGTCGCGTGTGCCGGGGAGTTGCTTCAGTTCGGCGTCGATTTCCCTGGCGATGCGCCGCAGGGCCGACAGGTCGTCGCCGAAGACATTGATGGCGATGGCCGCCGGCGTGCCGCTGAGGATGTGCGAGAGGCGGTGCTCGATCGGCTGGCCGATTTGCACGGTCAGGCCGGGGATGTCCCGGATGACCTGCGACACCGCCGCGCGCACGGCGCGCATGTCGGCGTCGGGGCGGAGCGTGACTTCCAGTTCGCTGTTGCTCACCGGCTCGGCGTGTTCGTCGCGTTCCGCCCGGCCGGTGCGGCGGGTGACGCTGCGGATGCCGTCGATCGTAATCAGGTTCCGCTCCGCCGCCGCCGTCACGCGGTCGCTTTCCGCCAGCGACGTGCCGGGCGGCGTCGACAGGAAAACGGTCAGCGACCCTTCGTTGAACTCCGGCAGGAACGACGTGCCGAACGTGCGCGCCAGCAGCAGACTCGCCCCCGTCGCCACCACGGCCGCGCCCAGCACCAGCGCGCGGTGACGGATCGACCAGCGCAGCGCCGGTGCGTACCCGCGCTTCAGCCAGCGCACCAAAAACCCGTCCCCGTGCGCCGCCAATTTGCCCGGCCGCAGGATCAGCTTGCACAGCGCCGGCGTCACCGTCAGCGCCACGACCAGCGAGGCCATGATCGAAATGATGTACGTCAGCGCCAGCGGCTTAAAGAACCGGCCTTCCAGGCCTTCCAGAAACATCAACGGCAGGAAGACCACGCAGATCAGCACGGTCGCGAACACGACCGACGACCTGATTTCATTGCTGGCGTCGAAGATCACCGAAACGGCGCTGCGCCGTTGATCGAGCGGCAGCGCACCGTTCTCCTGTAGCCGGCGGAACACGTTCTCGACGTCGATGATCGCGTCGTCCACCAGCTCCCCGATGGCCACGGCCAGCCCGCCCAGCGTCATCACGTTCAGCGTCAGCCCGAAGAAATCCAGCGCCATCAGCGCCACCGCCAGCGACAGCGGCAGGGCCGTGAGTGTGATGATCGTCGTGCGCACGTTCAGCAGGAACAGGATCAGCACGAAGCCGACGATGATCGTGGCGTCGCGCAGCACCGTGACCACGTTCCCGATCGAACGGTTGATGAAGTCGGTCTGCCGGAACACGTCGCGGTTAAGCACCAGGCCGCGCGGTAGGCTTTTTTCGATCCCGTCGAGGGCGTCGTCTACGGCGCGCGTTAGCGTCAGCGTGTTCGTGCCGGGCGATTTCTGGATCGTCAGCACGACCGACGGCACGCCCTGCGCCGCCGCCGTCCCGCGCTTCGGCGCCGGCCCCAGCACCACGTCGGCCACTTCGCCGAGGGTGACCGGCGCGTTGTCGTGGAAGGAGACGATCGTCGCGCGCAGGTCATCGACGCTGCGCACGCGCGCCGTCTGGCGAATCGGCAGTTCCTGGCGGTCCACGTCCGGCAGGTACCCGGCGCTGGCGGTGCTGTGGGCCTTGCGCGCGGCGCGGGTGACGTCGCCGATCGTCAGGCCGTAGAGCGCCAAGCGGTCCTGCTTCACGTTGATCTGGTATTCCGGCAGGTCGCCGCCGATGGTCGACACCTGCGCGATGCCCGGGACGGCCAGCAGCTTGTTGCGCAAATCGAACTCGGCATAGGCGCGTAAATCCAGTGGGCTGGTCGTCCCGTCCGGCGACGAAACCGCCAGCAGCATGATCTCGCCCGTGATGCTGGTGACCGGCGTGATCTCCGAATGCGCGTCCGCCGGCAGCGCGGCGCGGGCGGCGCTGAGGCGTTCGCTGACGAACTGGCGGGCGCGGTAAATGTCGGTACCCCAGTCGAACTCCACCCAGACGAGCGACAGTGAGATCGCGCTCGCGCTGCGCACGCGTCTCACGCCCGGCAGGCCGTTGACGGCCGATTCGATCGGGACGCTGACGTACTGTTCCACCTCGTCGGCCGCCAGTCCGCCGGCTTCGGTCAGGATCGTCACGGTCGGCGCGTTCAGCTCGGGGAACACGTCCACCGGCATGCGCGTCAGCCGCGTGGCCGTGTACGCGACGAGCGCGACGGCCATCAGCACGACCAGGCCCGCGTGCCGCAGGGAAAAGCCGATCAGGTGCTGCAGCATCGGCTAGTCCTCGCCTTCGTGGGCTTCGTGGAACGTGCCGTCGGCGTGGAAGTGGCCGCCTTTTGCGATGCTGCCGCTGGTCGCGACGAGCAGTTGGTACGCGCCGTCGTGGACGATGTCGTTGCCCTCCGCGACGCCGCTCTGGATGACGACCCAGCGGCCGTCGCTGACGCCGACGTCGGCTTCGATGCGAATGGCCTTGTCCGGGTCGCGTGGGTCGCGGCGGAAGAGCACCGGCGTCAGGCCGTCGCGCACCACGCAGGCGGTCGGCACCGCCAGCTCCGGGGCCGTCGCGCCGGCGAGCGTGATTTCGACGAATCCGCTCAAGCCGTCGATGGCCCAGGGGGCGATGGCCTGCGGCACGACGATCAGGTCAATCGTGCGCGAATCGGCGGCGGCCTGCGGGGCGATCAGCAGCGGGCCCGTCATCGGCCGCGTGTCGTCGATGCCCACGCCGGCCGGCGGGACGACGCGCGCCGCTAACCCGTTGCTCAGGCGGCCGAGGTCGCTTTGGTAGCCGCGGGCGCGGAAGCGAATCTGCTCGGGGGCGACGACCGTCAGCAGCGGCGCAGAGGCATCGACGTACGCGCCGCTGGTCACGGACAAAAGGCTGACCACGCCGGCCGCCGTCGCCCGCACTTCGATCGCCGTGAGCAACGCCCAAGCGGGCGCGCCATTTTCGTTCTTGAGCAGTGCGTCCGCCGGCCGGCCGGTCAGGGAAGCCAGGGTCGACAGCAGCAAATCGTGCTTCTGCCGGGCGGCGGCCAGGTTCGCCGTGACGTCCTTCTGCCGGGCGTTCAGTTCGGCCTCTTTTTCCAGAGTCTCGGCGAAGCCGGCGCGGGCCGTGGCGAGCGAGGCGTTGGCCGTCGCCAATTCCGCGGCCTGACCGCCGCCGGCGGTGCGCAGGTCGTTCAACTGCTTCACGCGCTCGGCCCAGAGCCCGACCGACTTTTCGATCTCGCTGTGATGCTTTTCGTGCGCGTCAAAGAACGGCGGCATGCTGTCGACGGCCGCCTGCGCCAGGGTGACGCCGGCGACCGCGTCGGCCAGTTGCTGCTGCACCTCGCGCAAGCGCGGCGAGTCGATGCGCGCGAGCAGCCGGCCGGGTTCCACGCGGTCGTACTGGCCGATCAATAGTTCCACGCGACCGCCGGCGACGGCGCGGTATTCGCGTCGCGCGGTCGGCAGCAATTCGAACGCGCCCGGCAGCCGTAGCGTGCGAGAGACCGGCCGGCTTTCGACCTTCGCGAACGTGAGGCCGAGGTTCTGGCGGACGTTGGCGGGGATGTCGATCCGGTTCGACGGCGCGGGCGCGGCGGCCGCCGGTTTGGCGGGCGGGGCGGCGGGTTCGCGCCCGCACGCGCTCAACAGCGCAGAACACAAAAGAAGCGTGACCGTCCATCGGCTTTTCATCGGACACCTTCTTTGGCTTCGCCGTTCACCGGCGCGTCGCCGGCCAGTTCGGCCAGCTGTGCCGCGGCTTTCGCCTCGGCCAGCCGTGCGTCGAGCAGGGCAAGCCGGGCCCCGTGCTGGCGCACGAACGCGTCGAGCAGCAGCACGGCGTTGACCTCGCCCATCCCGGCCAGTCGGTCGGCGTCGCCGGCCTGTTCGTCGGCGGCGGGGACGATCGTGCTTTCGTACAGTTGCCGTTGCCGAACGGCCGTGTCGAAGCGCAGCCGCGCGGCGGCGAGCGCGCCCGTCTGCGTCTCGATCACCATTTCCAATTTCGTACGTGCCAGCCGGCGATTGGCAGACGCTTCGGCGATGGCGGCCTGGTTGCGGTTCCAGAGCGGCAGCGGGAGCGACAAACCGAGCAGCACACGCTCGTCCCCTTCGTCGGTGCCGAAGCCGGGGCCGAGGACGAGGTCGGGGTATTGGGCACGAACTTCGCGCTGCAGCGCGCGTTCGGCCGTTTCGTATTCGGCGGCGGCGGTGCGGATGTCGAAATTGCGCGCGACAAGGGCGGCCGCTTCGACGGGAACGGGTTCGATCGGCATGGCCGGCACGAAGGTGACGGGGGCGTCGGGCATCAGGCCGAGCGTCGCCAGCAGGTCGAGCCGGAGTTCGGTCAGGCGGGCCGCGCTGGCGATCCGTTCCGCCTGCCGCGTGGCCCGTTCGATGCGGAAGAGGCGGGCTTCGATGCGCGTGAGCGCGCCGGCCGTGGCCAGTCGTTCGACCACGCGGTTGAGCGAATCGAGCCGCCCGATCAGGGCGTCCAGCAATGCCAGCCGCTGCGCCTGCGTCGACCACTCGGCCCAGGTCATTTTCAGTCGCTGGCGCGTGGCCCATTCCTGCCCGGCGACGCGGACGAGTTCGGCCGTGTGTTCGGCGGCCGCGCGGCGTTTTTCGGCTTCCAGCCGGCCGGTGAGGGGGAGCGTCAGATTGACGACGCCGCCGACGACCCACGGGTCAGCCGCGCCGCTGACGATGCGCTCGGCGTCGACCGCCAGAACCGGGTCGGCCCACCTGCCGGCGTGCGCGGCGCGGGCCTGCGCGACGCCGCTGGTCAGCCGGGCGACGCGCAGCGCGGGGTTGTAAAGCAGCGCGACGGCTTCGGCCTCGGGGAGGGTCAGGCCGTTCGTGAGATCGTTTGCGGCGGCGGGCGGCAGTGGCCGTGCGGTGGCGATGCCTTCGGAGCGCGCACGCCACGCCCGGCCGAAGGTTTCGGCGTCGAACGGCTCGGCGCGGTAGCTCTGGCACCCCGCCAAGAGCAGGGCACAGGCCGGCCAAGTGAGGCGGAGCAGCGGTGACACGCCCACGGCGGTCTCCTGGTGCGAAGGGTTCACGACGGTTTCGGAATGAATCGGCGCTCTGACGAGCGGCCGAGGTGGTGTCGGACGAGGCTTTCGGCTCCCTCTCCCGGTACACCTGGAGATGAAGCCGAAGGCCGCTACGCTGAGGCGCGGCGTGCCCTAAAAGCGGAGATTGGCCGTGCGGCCGGCCAGTGGCGGCTTGAGCGGCGGCGTGGCGTGATCACTCACGATGGCGACGACGATCGACGCGGTGTTCAGCAGCACCGCCGGCTGCGGCAGCTCGGCGTAGGCCGGCGGGGCAACGATCGTGGTGTCGGCGGGCTTGGGGCGCGGCGCTTTGCGGGAGGCGTCGGGGTGCACGATGTGCGAATGGTCCGGCATGTCCGACCCGGACTCGTGCGTGTGGACATGCACGGCCCACGGGGCCAGAAGAACTGGGTGGTCCTCCACGTGGTCCAAGGCCAATGCCGCCGTCCGCTCCTGCTCGTGCCAGATCGTTTCGCAACGCCCGACGACGACGAGCGTCGTGACGTAAGCCAACAGCAGAAGGATGAGGAGCGTGCGACGCATGCGGGGCGAGGGCGGACTTTACCACCGATCCGGACGCCGGCAAAGACGGGCCGGCGATCCGGCCGTCGTTCCTTGTCTACGCCGTAGCCGTCGTGACCGGCTTCAGGATCACCGCCCCCAGCGGCGGCAGCCGCAAGGTGAGCGAGCGGGCCCAGTGGTGGTGCGGCAGGGGCGAAGCTTCGATGTCGCCTAAGTTGCCCTGGCCGCTGCCCCAGTAGGTGGTGGCGTCGCTGTTGAGCACTTCGCGCCACAGGCCGCCGACGGGGACGCCGACGAGGTAATTGTCGCGCGGCACCGGCGTGTGATTCACCGCGATCAGCAGCACGTCTTTCGGGTCGCGGGCGCGGCGCAGGAACACCGTCACGCTTTGGGCCGAGTCGTTGGCATCGACCCATTCGAAGCCGAACGATTCGCAGTCGCCCTCGTGCAGGGCGGGCTCGGCGCGGTACAGGCGGTTGAGGTCGTCGACCAATTGCTGCACGCCCTTGTGGCTGGCCCACCAGAGCAGGTTCCAGTCGAGGCTTTTGTCGTGGTTCCACTCGGCCCATTGGCCGAACTCGCCGCCCATGAACAGCAGTTTTTTGCCGGGCTGCGTCCATTGGTTGACCAGCAGGAGGCGCAGGTTGGCGAACTGCTGCCAGGTGTCGCCGGGCTGGCGGCTGAGCAGCGATCCCTTCAGGTGCACCACTTCGTCGTGGCTGAGCGGCAGCACGTAGTTTTCCGCGTACTGGTACATGCTGCGGAACGTCAACAGGCCTTGGTTGTAGCTGCGGTAGACGGGGTTCTGCTTAAAGTAGCGCAGGGTGTCGTTCATCCACCCCATGTCCCACTTGTAGCCGAAGCCCAGGCCGCCGGCGTAGAGCGGGCGGCTGACCATCGGGTAGGCGGTCGATTCCTCGGCGATGGTCTGCACGCCGGGGAACTGGCCGTAGACTTCCTTGTTCATCTGGCGGAGGAAGTCGATGGCTTCCAGATTCTCGCGGCCGCCGTATTGGTTGGGGATCCACTCGCCGGCGTTTCGGCCGTAGTCGAGGTAGAGCATGCTCGCGACGGCGTCCACGCGCAGGGCGTCGATGTGATATTTGTCGAGCCAGAAGATCGCGCTGCTGAGCAGGAAGGCGCGCACTTCGTTGCGGCCGTAGTTGAAGATCGCGCTTTTCCAGTCGGGGTGAAAGCCTTTGCGCGGGTCGGCGTGTTCGAACAGGTGCGTGCCGTCGAAATAGCCCAGGCCGTGCGCGTCTTCGGGGAAGTGGCTGGGCACCCAGTCGAGGATGACGCCGATGCCGGCCTGGTGCAGGGTGTCGATGAGGTACATCAGATCCTGCGGCGTGCCGAAGCGGCTGGTGGGGGCGAAGAACCCGGTCGTCTGGTAGCCCCAGCTGCCGTAGAACGGGTGTTCCATGACGGGCAGGAACTCCACGTGCGTGAACGCGCGTTGCGTTAAGTATTCCGCCAGCTTCGGGGCCAGCTCGCGGTAGGTCAGGGAGCGATTTTCTTCCTCGGGCACGCGCATCCAGGAGCCGACGTGCATTTCATAAATGCTCATCGGCTTGTCGAGCTTCTGCTTCTCGGCGCGCTGGGCCATCCAGTCGCTGTCGTTCCAGGTGTAGTCGAGGGTGTGGACGATCGACTCCTTGCGCGGGGCCGTGGCGTGCATGAAGCCGAACGGGTCGACCTTATCGACGGTGTACCCTTCGAAGCGCGAGGCGATGTGGAACTTGTAGTACGAGCCTTTGGCGGCGTCGGGGACTTCGGCTTCCCACAGGCCGCTGCTGCCGCGCATGCGCATGGGGTGGCGGCCTTTGTCCCAGCCGTTGAAGTCGCCGATGACCGCGACGTACTCGGCATTCGGCGCCCAGACGCCGAAGCGCACGCCGCCGCCCGGCAGCACGTGCGCGCCGAGCTTTTCGTACAGACGGCTGTGCGTGCCTTCGTTGAACAAATGCAGGTCGTGGTCGCCTAAGAGCGAGGCGTCGACCACTTCGGGGGCCGGCGCGACGCGCTTCAATCCGGTGTCACTGGCAGTACGGCTCATTGGCCTCGCTCCTTGCGTCCGTTCACAGAGTTGGGTGATTCAGAACCGTCCGATTTCGCCGCCGCCACGCCGCTGACGGCGGTGATCGCGCCGCGCGGGGCGTCCAGAATTGCCATCACCGCCCGCAGCGGGATGTCGGCCCAGTCGGGACGGCTGTTCAGTTCGTAGCGCACTTCGTACAGCGCCTTTTCCAGGACCCACGACCGCAGCACCAGTTCGCTGTCGGCCTGCTCGGGCGGCAGCAAGTCGGCGCGGATTTCACGCAAGTGCGCGGTATACGCCCGCACGAACTCACGGCCGACCCAGCCGCCCCAGATGACGGCGCCGCGCGAGTCGCGGTCGCGGGCGGCGGTCAGGTTTTCGGGGGGCAGCAGCTCCCAGTGGCGGCGCAACGCGGTCCAGGCGGCGTAGTCGAAGCTGCGCACCATGCCGGCCACGTCGCGGAAGGTGGACCGTTTCAAGCGGCGCTCGCCGACGGAGCGGAGCGGTTCGCCTTCGAAGTCGATGATCAGGAAGTCTTTGCCCGTCCAGAGCACTTGCCCGAGGTGGTAATCGCCGTGCACGCGGATGCGCGGGGCGCGGATCGGGCGGCTGGTGAGTTCCTTGAACAACCCCAGCACGTCCGCCTCGCGGGCCAGCAGGGCTTCGCCCATGTCGTGGGCGGGGCCGCTGAGCGTGTCGACGCGCTTGGCCAGCGTCTGCATGGCGGCGCGCGTGGTGTTGCGCATCGACTGCAGCAAGCCGCGCTGGTAGACGGCACTGTACGGCTCGGGCGTGAAGGCCGAATTGCCCCGGTCCTCGGCCAGGGCGGCGTGCATTTCTGCGGTGCGGCGGCCGAGCAGGCGCGACAGTTCCAGCGGCTCGGCGATGAGCGTGGCGACGTCCTCCGGCGGCGAGTCCTCACTGCCGGAGCAGCCGGCATCGCCCGGCAGGCAGAGCGCGCCGGCCTGCTCGGTAGTCAGCGTCGCCAGGCCTTCGAAGTAGCGCTGGGCGTAGTCGAGGAACGTGCCCCAGGCGTCGCCCTGGTTCGGGACGAACGTCAGGATCGTCGCCAGCGTCTGCGGCTGGCCGCGGCCGACGATTTCGATCGCGCCGGCGAGCGGGGCGGTGTTCGTGAAACCGACCTTCGCCGTCAGGTGTTCGCCGATTTCCAGTTCCGGGTTCTGCCCGTCGCCGAGACGGCGGTAGAGCTTGAGAATCAGCTGGTCCCCGAAAATGACGTTGGTGTTGCTCTGCTCGCGGTCGGGCATTTTCGGTTGCAGCGACGCCAGGTCGTACTGCGGCGCGTCGGGCCCTTCGATGCGTCGGCCGACGAGGCGGACGTGGCGGCCTTCGATTTCGCCGCCCTCCATCGCCAGGGACATGAGCGACCGGGCGAACTCCACGTCCGCCATGCCGTCGCGCACCAGCCAGTGGTGGCCGCTGTTGTCGCCGACGCGCAGCACGCCCGCTTCCACGGCCGCCGTGGTGTCGCCGGCCTCGTGGGCGGCCGACAGGGGGATGGCGTAGGTTTCGGGCTCGCCCTCGTTGAACTCCACTTCTACGAGGAACAGCATGCGTTCCGTTGGCGTTTCGCCGTCGTCAATCCCGTCTACCGGCAGCTTGGCGATCACGTGCGTGCCGCGAATGCTCTTGGCCTTGGAGACGAACCAGCGACGCGTCGGCAGCAGGCGCGGCAGACGCTGGTTCAGCAGCCGCGTGAAGGCCGGGTCGTCCAGCAGCGTCGCGCTCTGCAAGTGAATCTTCACTTCCGGCGGCAGCGGCGCGTCGGTCGTCGCCGCGGCCGGTTCCAGCACGAACCAGTAAAACCCGTGCGGCCCGACCGACAGCGAATACTGCCCCGTTTCCGAAATGGCCGGGAAGCGGACGTTGCCGAACATTTCCACCGGCGTCGCGCCGGCGAAGTCTTTCATGTCCAGCTCCACCGGCTGGCTGAAGCGCGACAGGTTGGCGATGACCAGAATCTGCTGCTGCCCGTCGCTGCGCAAAAACGCCAGCACTTTCGGGTTGGCGGGCGTCAGGAACTTGATCTCGCCGACGCCCAGCACCGGGTGCGATTTGCGCAGCGCGATCAAACGGCGCATCCACCAGAGCAGCGACGACGGGTTGCTCATCTGCGATTCGACGTTGAGCGCTTCGGCGTGATATTCCGGGTCGATGATGACGGGCAGGAACAACCGCTGCGGGTTAGCGCGGCTGAAGCCGGCGTTGCGGTCGCCGGTCCACTGCATGGGCGTGCGCACGCCGTTGCGGTCGCCGAGGAAAATGTTGTCGCCCATGCCGATTTCGTCGCCGTAATACATCACCGGCGTGCCGGGCATGGAAAACAGCAGGGCGTTCATCAGCTCGATCTTGCGGCGGCTGTTGTCGAGCAGCGGGGCGAGCCGGCGGCGGATGCCCATGTTGATGCGGGCCACCGGGTCGCTGGCGTAGACGCGCCACATGTAGTCGCGCTCTTCGTCGGTCACCATTTCCAGCGTCAGCTCGTCGTGGTTGCGCAGGAACATGGCCCACTGCGCGCCCTCGGGCAGCGCGGGCGTCTGCTCCAGAATGTCGATAATCGGGTAGCGGTCTTCCATCCGCAGGCTCATGAACAAGCGCGGCATGAGCGGGAAGTGGAAGTTCATCTGGCACTCGTCGCTCTTGCCCTCGGCGTCGCGGCCGAAATAGGCGATCGCGTCTTCCGGCCACTGGTTGGCCTCGGCCAGCAGCATGCGGCCGGGCCAGTGGGTGTCGACGTGCTTGCGGAACGAGCGAAGGAACTGATGGGTCTCCTCCAGGTTCTCGCAGCTGGTGCCTTCGCGTTCGTACAGGTACGGGACCGCGTCCAGGCGCACGCCGTCCACGCCGGCGGCCATCCAGAAATCGCAGACGTCGAACACCGCTTTGTGCACGGCGGGATTATCGAAGTTCAGATCCGGCTGGTGGTGGAAGAACCGGTGCCAGTAGTACTGGCCGGCGGTGTGGTCGAAGGTCCAGTTGCTCGGCTCGAAGTCTTTGAAAATGATGCGCACGCCGTTGTACTTTTCGGGCGTATCGCTCCAGACGTAAAAATCGCGCTCGGGGCTCCCCTTGGGCGCACGGCGGGCGCGCTGGAACCAGGCGTGCTGGTCCGACGTGTGGTTGATGACCAGCTCGGTGATGACGCGAATCTGCCGGCGGTGGGCTTCGTCGATGAAGGCGCGGGCCTCTTCGATCGTGCCGTACGACGGGTTGACACTGGTGTAGTCGGCGATGTCGTAGCCGTCGTCGCGCAGGGGCGAGGGGTAGAACGGCAGCACCCAGATGGCGGTGACGCCTAGCTCTTCGAGATAATCGAGCTTGGCGGTCGCGCCGACGAAGTCGCCGATGCCGTCGCCGTTGGAATCGCTGAAACTGCGCACGTGCATCTGGTAGATCACGGCGTTGCGGTACCACTGCGGGTCGACCGGCATGGCGTTCGTGGGGCCGCTCTTGTTGGCGGCTTTTTTGCGGCTTGCTGGCGTGGTTGTCTTGCTCACCCGTCGCTCCCTGCGTCGTGTTAGATAAAGTATTCAAAATCGAACTCGGTCCGCGCGTGCCGTCGGATGGCGAACACGTGGGCGGGCAATGAGCCCGGGTCCAGTTTGACCACCGAATGATGTCCTTGCCAGCGGTAACGCGCGCCGGTGAGCAAATCGTGCGCCTGGAACGGCCGGTCCGGGGTCAGCCCCATGGCCGTCAGGTTCAGGTCCAGGTTGCCCCATTGCGTGTGGTACGGGTCGGTGTTGGCCACGACCAGAATCGTGTCAGTCCCCTGTGTTTTGCTGAAACAGAGGACGTTCGGATTGTCGACCGTGTGGAACGTCAGGCCGCGGTCGTGCTGCAGGGCGGGGTGCTCCTTTCGAATCCGGTTCAGACGCATCAGCAAATCGGCCAGCGAATCGCCACGATTCAGGTCCCAGCTGCGCAGCTGGTATTTTTCCGAATCAAGGTATTCCTCTTTGCCCGGCGCGACGGGCTGGTGGTCCATCAGCTCGAACGCGGGCCCGTAGACGCCGTAGCTGGCGAACAGCGTGGCGGCCAGGATCGCCCGGACGATTGGGGCCGAGCGGGCATCGGTCTGCAAATACTCCGGCAGAATGTCCGGCGTGTTCGGCCAGGCGTTCGGGCGGAAAAAGTCGACCGTCGGCTCGGCCGTTAGTTCGGTGAGGTATTCTTTGAGGCCCGCCGGGTCGTTCCGCCACGAGAAATACGTGTACGACTGCGTGAACCCGAGCTTGCCGAGGCGGTACATGATCTTCGGCCGCGTGAACGCCTCGGCCAGGAACAGCACGTCGGGGTTCTTTTGCTTCACCTCGCCGATGAGCCATTCCCAGAACGGGAACGGCTTGGTGTGCGGGTTATCGACGCGGAACACGCGCACGCCGCGTTCGACCCAGAACAGCGTGACGCGCAGCAGTTCGTCCCACAGGGCTTGGAAATTCTTGCACTCGAAGTCGAACGGATAAATGTCCTGGTACTTCTTCGGCGGGTTCTCGGCGTACTGGATCGTGCCGTCCGGCCGGTGGCGGAACCATTCGGGGTGCTGCTTCACGTACGGATGGTCCGGCGAGCACTGGAACGCCAGATCGAGCGCCAGATCAATGCCGCGTCCGTCGCACGCTTTCACCAGACGGTCGAAGTCGGCGAACGTGCCGAGGTCGGGGTGGATCGCGTCGTGCCCGCCTTCCGGGCCGCCGATGGCCCAGGGGCTGCCGACGTCGCCGGGCTGGGCCTGCGGGTTGTTGTTCTTTCCCTTGCGGAACGCCCGCCCGATCGGGTGGATCGGCGGCAGGTAGAGCACGTCGAAGCCCAAACGGCTGACGTAATCCAGACGCGCCTCGACGTCGCGCAGCGTGCCGTGCTTGCCCGGCTCGCTGGAGGCCGAACGCGGGAAGAACTCATACCAGCTGCTGAACCGCGCCTTGGGCCGGTCGACCCAGATCGGCAGCGGGCGGCCCCACTCGGTGACGAACTTGCGCGGCGCGTGGCGACGCATCACGTCCTGCAGCGACACGTCGAGCGCGGCCTGCGTCGCCCGGCCCTTGTCGTCGGACCGCAGCGCCGTCGCCGCGGCCGACAACCGGCTGGCCACGTCGCCCTGCGTCTGCCCGGCCGCTTCTTCGACCAGTTGCGCGCCGATCAGCAAATCCACCGACACGTCCTGCCCGGCGTTCACACGCTTCTGCAGGTCGTAGCGCCAGGTGCCGAAGGAGTCGACCCAGGCCGCCACCGTGTATTCCATCATGCCGACGGCGTAAACCGTGATTTCACCCATCCAGCGGTCGTTGACCGTGGGCGTCATGTCCACTTCGCTCCACGCGCCGGTTTGCCCGGTGCGGTACCGCAGGGCGACGGCGATTTTGTCGTGCCCGTCGGTGAACGCGTCGGCCTCGATGCGGACGACTTCGCCGGTCGCGCGTTTGGCAGCGAACCGGCCGGTGTCGACGTTCGGGACCAGGTTTTCGATCACCACCCGCGACTGCCCGGCCGTCCGGTCGGGCCGGCGCAGCGGGTCGTTCGTTGGCGCAATCGGTTGCAGTGCCGTCGGGGATGGGGTGAGGCCGGTCATGCGCCGGACTATATGCACCGACCCCCGGCAGCATCGCGGGTGAAAATCGGTAAAGCCGGAGAAACCTCGGGTTCCCTCTCCCGGTACGCCGGGAGAGGGTTAGGGTGAGGGCCGAGCGTCAGGACGGCCGAAGCGTCAGAATGTAACGTTTTGACGCCTGACTTGTGGGGCGGCGACGTCTTTCGTCGAACATCGAAAGGAAAGAAGATTCCACCACGGAGGCACGGAGGAGGTACGGAGGCACGGAGAAGAAAAAGATTGGGCATTACTTGTTTTGCC
>DASVSC010000109.1:0-18188 GCA_036388295.1 Tepidisphaeraceae bacterium
GGAGAGTGGAGAGTTAAAAACGACAGGTCGGCGCTTCTTAACTCTCCACTCTCCACTTCCAACTCTCAACCTTTTTGTGGCCTGTGCGTCGTTTGACAGTTCAGGCTCGTCACCTTCGCCTCCGCGGCGGCCAGCAGCACGTGCTGGAGGACGCCGAAGTTCATGTCGCTGTCGCCGCGGATGATGAGTTTCAGATCCGGATTATCTTTCCCGCCCGGCCGGCTTTGGCCGGGGCGAAGGTCGTCGCCGAAGCGCAGGCGCTTCAGCACGTCGACCAGCCGCCGGGCGTTCGTGCCGCCTTCCAGAACCAGTGTCTCGCGGCCTTTGCCGTTCGAACTGTCGATCTGCGCCGTCACTTCGGGTCGGCCGGCCACTTCTTTGACGTTGATCAGCAGCGCGTTGTCGAGCGACTTGATCTCGCGGCCGAGCGCGGCGAACGGAATCTTGATCGACGCGTCCTCGCCGCTGCTCACGCCGATACGGGCGACGAGCATGAAGAAAATGATCAGACACATGATCACGTCGATCAACGGAACGACGTTCGGGTGGCTGGCGTGAGATTCGTGACGGTTGAACTTCATGGGGGAGGCCCGTTCGGGCGAGGCCAAGATTTCATCCGATCGGCGCGGGCGGCGGCTGGGGAATCGGGTTCACGCGCGGGCGGCCGGGCACGGGCGGCGTGGTGGGGGAACGCTGCGGCGCGACCGGCGTGCCGGGGCCGGCGGGTTTGCCGCTGTCGGCGGGGCGGATCATCAGCAGCAGTTCCTCGGCCACGAGCGCGCCGCGGATCGTCAGGCGGTCCACCAGCGTGCGCAGGATGCCGAACGCCGCCAGTGCGGGCACGGCCAGGAACAGGCCCATGAAGGTGTGCGCCAGCGCCCGGCTGATGCCGCCGGCCAGAATGCTCGGGTCGGCCGAACCGCCGGCGGCTTTCATGGCGCTGAACGCCTCGATCATGCCCAGCACTGTCCCGAGCAGGCCCAGCAGCGGGCCGAGGTTGCCGATGATGTTGAGGTATTCGATCTTGCGGAACTGCTCGGCCGTCTGTTCGCCGACGGCGGTCTCCATCGCCTCTTTCATGGCCTGGAAACTGGGGGCACGCTTCAGCGCCGGGTTCAGGCTTTTGGCGACGAAACTGGTGTCGGTTTCGGTGTAGTCGATCAGTTCTTTGAACTGGCGCTGTTCGATCATCTCGCGAATGGTGTTGACCGTGGCCGGCGGCACGAAGGCCGACTGCCGCAGGCGCAGGGCGGAACTGATGATCAGCGACAAGGCGATCACGGACAGAATCACGATCGTGTACGTGATGAAGTCCTTATTGCCCAGAATAATGCTGAGCACGCTGTCGCCCTGCGGCGTGTCGACCGCGGCCGCGGCCCCGCCCGTGTCCTGGGCAAAACCCGTGGCGGCCAGGTAGCCGACGGCGACGAGCATCACCGCCAACAGCAGGACGCGGGACAATCCTTTGGAACGCTTCATAGGCAACATCCTAAGCCGCTAACCTTATTGCCCGGTCAGATAAACCCGACGGGCGTCAATGGACAAAAACCTACCACCGTTGGCCTTGGCGATCACGCTCATCGTGTCGGCGGCATCCTTGAGGGCTTCCTTGTAATTGGCCGTCGTCTTTTCCTGCACGTCGGCGGCCGTCAGCAGCACGGTGTTCACCCGCACGGCGTTCGTCGGGTTCAGCTTGCGGAAGGTCGCCTTCACTTCGTCGTAAGGCGACAAGTCGTCGAAGTTGCCGTTGGACAGAAAGTAGATCAGATCGGGCTTAAGGGAGAAAGCGAACTTAATGGCCGGCAATGGGTCGGTTTTGCTGCCGCCGGAGAAGTTTTTCAGGAACGTCTGCAGTTTTTCGGTGTTCGCCGGGATGGCGGGGAGCAGGCCGTTGGCGTCGACGCTGGCGTATTTCGTGCCGTCGTAGAAGAAGACGACGTTGAACTGCTGCTTCGGCTTGAGCTTGGCCATGGTGGCGTTGAGCTCGCGCAGGAGAACGGGGTAGGCGACGCTGCTGACCATGTCGCCGGTGCCGTCGCAGACGAAGACGATGCGGTAGGCGTTGCCGCCGTTGCCGAACACGGCCCCGCGCGGGCCGATGCCCGATCCGCCGCCGGGGACGCCGAACTTTGCCAGTCCGCCGCCGCCCGCCACGCCGTCACCTAATCCGCGCCCGCCCGCGCTTTTGCTGCCGCCAATGCCGATCTGCGTCGGCGCGGCGTCGCCCGCGCCGCCGACCAGTTGCTTGTCCAACGTCGCACTGCTTCGCTCGGCCCAGGCGTCGCTGGGTTTGACCTGGCTGTCGGTGTTCTGGGCCGCGGCGCGGGATTTGTCGTCGGTAAGGCCGGGATTCGGAATGCCGCCGACCTGATCGGTCGCCAGCTCTGCCGTCGGCACAATCGTCTGCTCGGCCACCGTCCGTCCGGTGACGGCCTCGCGCACCTGCGGGATCAACAGCAGGCCGAGAATGATCAGGCCCGCGTGCACCACGATGCTGGCGAGAATGCCCAGCGCCGACGCCACGCGCGGGTTGTCCAGCAATGACCGCGTGGGGGCCGACCGCGGCATCGGCGCGGCCGCGTACGGGGCGGCCGATTCAACGGCGTCGGACTGCGGGATTTCGTCAGGCACGTCGGCAGCCATCGCGACGCGGCACTGTACCCTCGCCACGCGGAAAGCGTCAACGAAATTGGAAGGGATCAGGGTTGAGGGAATAGGGGTGAGGAAAAGAAGAAAACAGAAGTCGTGTCGTGATCCGTCTTCTCTCACCCATCACTCCTTCATCCTTTCCGTCTTCGCATCAACGACGGCCCCGCCCCCAGCGCCATGCCGACAAGGAGCCCGCCCCAGTGGGCGGCGTTGGCGATCGGGCCGACGAAGCCGAAGGTGCAAATCACCAGCCAGCCGAGCATCAGACCGGTTTCGTATTGGCTCACGCCGATGCGCTCGTACGGGCGGTAGCGGCCGCACATCCAGGCGTAGCCGAACAGGCCGCTGACCACGCCACTCATGCCCAGGAACACGCTGTAGTGGTCGCTATTCCACGGCGACGTGGCGCTCCAGACGGCCTCGGCGAGGCAACTCACCGCCGCGATCACCAACACCAGCACGGCGAACCGGCCGCTGCCCTTGTTCGGTTCAATCCGGCGGCCTAAGTCCAGCATCCACATCATGTTGAACAGGATGTGCAGAATCGACCCGTGCAGGAATATCGGCGTGACCAGCCGCCAGACCTGGCCGTGCAGGATGCTGTCGAACATCGCGCCGCGCGGGCCGGCGACTCTGGGCGGGTTGTCGATCGGGTTGTCGAACAGCAGGTAATGAGACACCTTGTCTCCGGTCGGGCCGCCGTAGTGGGTGATGACGTACAGCGCGACGCTCAGCCCGATCAGCGCCATCGCCACCGGAATGGCCCCCTGCGGGGCGGCCAGCACGGTCGTGCGGACGTCGCGGTAGTTGCGCCGTCGCTTCTCCGCGGCCTTGGCCTGCTCGCGGCGCAGGCGGTCGGCCTCGTCGGCGGCGTCGTACTTCGGGTCATCCGGGCTCGCCGTGAACTGCTGCAACTCGGCACGGCCGGCGTCGACGTTGTCGTCGTCTTCCACCCACAATTCCCAAGCGCCCGCCGATGATTCTTCGGCGTGCGCGACCATCCGCCGGCTCAACAGGTAGTCGACGAAGCGCCGGGCCTGGGCCTCGGCAGGAAGGTGACCGATCATTCGCATAAAGGGGGTTATCCGGGTTCGGGCCGCGGGTGTAAACCCGCGTGGCGGGACGGTTCCCGCAGTCGAGCGTCCTGTGACAGATCAAGCGGCTTCCGCCGTCGCGTCAAATGGACTTCATTATTCGGAGTCCAATGCGGGGCAAAACAATGATCAGGGGAAGATCAGGAGAAGCGTTGAACCGGAGGAGGCGCTGATCGCGCCGTGATTCAGGACCGAACGAGGGCGACGGGAATCGAACCCGCAACCTCCGGCTCGACAGGCCGGCGCTCTAACCAATTGAGCTACGCCCCCGGTCCCCAAAGGGGAAAGGGAATGTAGTCATTCGGGGTGATATGTCAAGTGATCCGGACGCATCGATGACGATCGTTTCCGATCGCTGCGGAAACGGCCAGAGGCTCACTGCCGCAGTCGATATCTTCCGTCGCACGCGGCGACTTCCTGTCCTCCCTTGTTACCATGCGTCACGGAGGAAACCCATGAAAGTCATTCCGCTCGCCTGTGCCGCCATGCTCTTTTGCTTCGGTTCGTTCGCCGACGCACAAACACTTCCGGCCACGGGTCCCGCATCGCGCCCTACCTCGCGGCCGGTGCCGATCCTGCATACGACGCCCGTCAATCTCTCGATTAATCTCCAAGACCAACAAGAACCGTTCAGGGGCTGGGGCACCAGCCTGTGCTGGTGGGCGCACGGCATCGGGTTGTGGGACGAAGCGAAGGTGGACGAAACCGTCAAGTTCATTACCGACCCGGACGTCGGCATGGGAATGAACCTGTTTCGCTACAACATCGGCGGCGGCGACGACCCGTCGCATAAACACCTGCGCCGCTGGGGCGACGTGCCCGGCTTCAAAGCCTCGGCCGACGCGCCGTACGACTGGAACGCCGACGCCGGCCAGCGCAACGTGCTGCTGAAACTGATCAAGGCCAGTAAGGACAAGCCGATTCTGGAAGCCTTCAGCAACAGTCCACCGTATTGGATGACGATCAGCGGCTGCGCGAGCGGCGCGATCGACGGCGGGCCGAATCTGAAGCCGGGCTTCGAAAAAACCTTCGCCGATTACCTGGCCGAGGTGGTGAAGTTTTACCACGACAAGCACAACGTCACCTTCGACACGCTCAACCCGTTCAACGAACCCGACGGCGGTTGGTGGAAGGCAATGGGACGGCAGGAAGGCATGGGGTATCCCGATGCTCTGCAGCCGGCCGTCATCCTGGCCACGCGTGCGGCACTCGACGAACGCGGGCTGAAGCAGGTCCTGATCAGCGCGCCCGACGGGAACAATCTCAATAACACCCTGAGGACCCTTAAATCCTACGACGCGCAAACCCTCGGCGCGATCGGCCAGATCAACACGCACACCTACGGCGGCAATCGACGCGTGGAACTGCGCGAAGCCATCAAGGCATCCGGGAAACTATTCAGCCAAAGCGAAACCGGCCCGATCGAAATTCGTGGCTCACAAAACTACCAGGTGCTGAAGATGGCCGAGCGGGTCATCCTCGACATGAACCACATGCGCCCGCAAAGCTGGTGCACCTGGCAGATGATCGACACCGGCGCGTGGGGCGCGTTCCATGAGGTGCGCGGCCAGCCCCAAACGCTGGTCAAGGCCAAGCTCTTCCACATGCTCAGCACCTTCGGCCGACGCATCCGGCCGGGCGACCGCTTCGTGAATCTCGACAGCAATCACGTCTCGGCCGTCGTGTCGCAGAAGCGAAACGAAGTGGTGCTGATGCTGGTGAACGTCGCGCAGGTGCCGCAGGACTTCAAGCTCACGCTGCAGAACGGTGGCAAGCTGTCAGCCACGGCGGAAGCGATTATCACCGACAACACGCGCGACCTGGCCCCGCTGGACCCGGTGGCCGTGCAGGCCGGCGTGGTGACGACTTCCATTCCGGCCGAATCACTGGTGCGGCTGGTGCTGACGACGACACCTTAGGGCGAAGACGTTTTGAGCGCGGCACGCCGCTCGCGCCTTGTGGCCTGGCGACTTAAGTCGCCAGGCCGTACGGATCGTCACGCCGTTTTCAGCCCGATCAGCAGCCCCGTTTTCGTCTGCCCGCTCGTCAGTGCCTGATCGATGCGCGTCGTGCTGTAAATCGACCCGGCCGGCAGTACCGCCCGCAGGCGGTAGGTGCCCGCGGCCAAGCCGGCGAACTTGAACTTGCCGCTGGCGTCGGTGACCACACGCGTCTCGCCCGCGTCGAGGGTGCCGTCGTTGTCGCTGTCGAGGAAGACGGTGATAGCCTTCCCGATGCCGTCACCCGTGTCGTACCGGCCGTTCTTGTTGTTGTCCCGGAAAGCGGTCCCGGCCAAGCTGGCGGTGCCGGCGGGGGGCGGGGGCGGGGGCGGGGGCGGGGGGACGGTGCCGGTTTTGCTGCCGATGCTCAGGCCACTGATCGATTGCCCGCCCGCGTCCAGCACCAAGTCCAGCGTTTTGCTGGGGACGGTGCCACTGGCCAGCACCTGCCGCACGCGGTAGGTCCCGGGGGTCGGCAGGCCGCTGAAGGCCCATTCGCCGTCGGACGTGGTGATCACGCTTTGCTCGCCCGTGTCTTTGACGCCGTCGTTGTCGGTGTCGAGGAACACGACCCGGCCGCTGGGGCGCGGCTCGCCCAGCTCGTACCAGCCGCTTTTGTTCGTGTCCTCGAAAAGGAAGCCCTCCAGCGTCGCCGTTCCCACGGGCGGCGCTCCGTCGCGGGTGACGGTCAGGCAGTCGACGTTGGCCCCGGTGGCCCCCCCGGCGACGGCCTTGATCGTGTTCGTGCCGGCCAGCAGATTGGCGGTGATGGAGACGGTCTTCCACGTCGTCCAGGACCCCGTCGGCGTGAACGCCAGCGTGCCGATGGTGACGCCGTTGACGATGATCGTCAGGGGGCGGTTGGCGGTGCTGCCGTTGGCGTAGCGGAACGTGAGCGTCGCCTGCTCGGTGGCGTTGCGGGGCGTGGTCCATTGCACGGCAGACCCGTTGCCGCCGAAGTCGGCGTAGCCGGCGCCGTTGTAGCCGCCGTTGCTGCTGCCCTTGGCCGTGCCGCCGGTGAGCGTGGCGGTTTCGCCCTCGTGGATGACGCTGGGCGGATCGGGCGGCATCGGGGCGATGCCGAAGTTTTTGCCGGTAATGACTTGGCCGGCGGTGATCGACGACACGTCGTAATAGGTCGCGGTGGTGAAGGGCCGGCCTTCGAACTCGTTGCGCAGCTGCACACGGTAGGTGCGGCCGTCGGCGGGCAGGGTCAGGGCGTAGCCGTTGGACGAAGCGGTGCCGACGGTGGTGACGAATGAGTCGTTGTCGTCGAGGCCGCCGCTGTTGTTGGTGTCGACGAACACGTACCAGCTGAAGAGGTTGGCGTCGGCGACTTCGGTGCCGTCGGGCGAGCCGTTCGCGTTCGAATCCACAAAGGCGGTCCCGCGTACGGTGAAGGTCCCGGACGCGGGGGTGTAGGTAACGCCGAACGGGCCGATGGCGTTGAAGGACCCGACCGTGGTGACGGCGAAGCCGTTGTTGGCCGCCGGGTAGGTCTGCCGCGCCGCGATCGCCGGGGCGATCTGCAGGCGCACGGTGTACGTGCCGGGGACGACGTTGTCGAACACGAACTTGCCGTTGCCGGCGTAAGCGGCCGGTTCGTTGAAGTCAGCGTCGCCGTCGTTGTTGAGATCGAGGTACGCGCCAATGCCGTAAAAAGTGGTGCGGGTGCTGCGGTCGTTTCGCAGGCCGTCGGCGTTGACGTCGTCGAACAGGTAGCCGCTGATTTGCGTGGGGGCGGGCGGGGCGTTCAGGCGGAGCAACTGGGTGTCGACGCGGTCGTCGGCCAACAGGCGGTAGCCGGCGATCAGGATTTTGCCGTCGCCTTGGCGAGTTGCGTCGGCCACGCCACTGATCGGCAGCGGCAGCACGCCGTCCGTACCGAAGCTGCGGTTGGGCACGCCGTTCTCGTCAAGAAGCACCGCCTGCGGCCCGGTGGCGCTGCGTGTCGTAAGGAAGACCTGCGAGCGAGCGGACCCATTCACCGGCAGGACTTTCAGCGACGTCACGGACGTGGCCGCCGGATTCGGGAGCGTGCGGAAACCCGGACGGTCCGAATCAACCGATGTGAATGATGCGTCGGCTAGGCCGTCGGTGGTCAACCGTGCGATGGTCGTCTGGCTGCTGATCCGCCCGCCAAGATAGATTCGCCCGCCGGCGTCGGTCGCAAGATTACTGGTGTAGAACGAATAGAGCAGGGCGTTTGAAAAAGTAGAGTCGGGTGTGCCGGCCAAATCATATTTCGTGACCACTGTGCCCTGGCTCAGCCCCGCCGCCAACAGCAGGTGCGGTTGCCCGCCCGCGGGCGTGACCAAAGTGAAGTCCGCCATGTAGATGATGCTGTCGATCGCTCGCAGTGTTCGCCCGCTGCCGGCTGTGCCGAAGGTCGGGTCCAACTCTCCGGCCGGCGTGAACCGGGCGACGCCGCAAGTTCTAAAGCCCGCGACGCCTGCGTAAAGCCGTCCTTCGTAATAACTTAGGCCGATAATGGCGTTCTCGTACCCGTCGCCGCTCCATTTGCCGGTCCAAACACCGTCACCGTTGAAGGTCATATCCAATGCACCCGCCGGTGTGATCGCCACGATGCAGGCCTTGGCGTCGCCCCGCTCGTAGCTAGAACCGCCCAGGTACACCGTGCCGTTCGGCGATACGGCCATTCTAATCGAAAGGGCGTCCGTGCTGACCGGCGCTGGCACATAACCGAGGCCGTTGTTGAAACCGGCGTCCAGCCGCCCTTCCACGGTGTATCGGGCGACAAAATACGTTCCACCCGAGTAGCCAGCGGCATACGTCGTTCCGTTAGGCCCGGCCGCGACGCGGGCGAAGTGGTCGGCGTACGCGTCAAAATCGGTCACGACGGAACCGTCGGTGCCGAAGGCGGTATCCAACTCGCCGCTGAACAGGGCACGGGGTTCGAGTCTTTCGATCAATCGTCGTTGCACGGTCGGCTCCCTCTCTACAGATGTGTGAACGCACAACTATGTAAGACCAAGCCGGCAGATGCAAGGAAAAGTGGATTGGCGAGGCGGGCCAGGTACTACGGTCGAAGCCGCAACCGAACGCTGAAACAGGCTGTTGCGCCTGACACTCACACCGGGGCGCTGGGGCGACTGCCGCAGGCCAAAAGCCCGGTGCTCCATCCGCTCGAATCCGACACGCAAGCGTAAGAAGCGGCGCGACCGGAGACGGCGAACTGCGTCGGCTTCGCCTACCGCTGCATGTGTCATGGCTGAGGATTGAATGTCCGCACTGCCTAGGGCTACCCCTCACCCGCTCAAGTTTCACGTCTTCTTGTTCCGATAATGTTTCGGACGGTCGGCAGCCATGGGTGTTGGCGTTGCGGAGGTTGCCTGACTTGCCTGATGTAGACGTGCATTTCGTGCGGGCGGTCTGTCTTACAGCAGGATGCAAAGACATGGCCATCTGCCGCTCTTGTTCTAATCAAAATGGCCTGGAGACCGCAAAAGTTCGGGTGGGTTGGCTGGGCCTTCAATCTGATCGCCAAGCAGCGAGGCCGCGCCAGACGCTGGGCCCGGCGGCGGCTGGTCCGCAAAAGCCGTGGCCGCCGCGAGCAGGTCCGGCCGATCTCACTCCGTGCCCTGGAAACGCTGGAAGGGCGGGCGTTCTTTTCGGTCAGCACGGGGACGACGTACGACGTTTCGCTTGTCGATAAGTCGCTGCCGCAGTCCAAGCTGCTGATCCGCGGCGCGGCCGAGCACACCCGCGTCATCACCTTCGACAGCCGTTCCGAATCCACTGCCCAAGTGCTGCAGCGGGTGATCGACCTTGGCGAGCACACGCGCGGCGCACGTATTCGCGCCCTTTCGGTTTTCTCCCACGGCACCCGCGGCCGGTTCGCACTCGGCGAGGAATGGGTGAGCGACGAGACGCTCGACGACACCGCCGGTCGATGGCGTAAGCTGCGCGGCGTGCTGGCGGTCGACGCCGCGGTGCAACTGTTCAGCTGCGAAACGGCCGCCGGTGCGGACGGCCAGGTCCTGCTCGGCCGCCTGTCGAGCCTCACGGGCGCGACGGTGTTCGGCTCGACCGACGTGACCGGCATGGGCGGCGACTGGGAACTGGAAGCCGTGTCGCGCGCCGGCGTTACCGTCGGCGGCCAAGCGACGCGGCCCGGGCTGTTCTCCGAGGCGCGCGTGCCTTTGAACGCCGAGGTCCAGAACCAGTACGAGGGCACGCTCAGCTGGATCGGCGCGACCACGGGCAGCACCAACGACGCCGCCCACGACTACAACAACACCGCGAACTGGGCCGGCGGCGTGATCGACGATTCGTTCAACGGCGTCACGCTCACCGCCAACACCACGCTCTACCTGAGCGCCAACCGCACCACCGGCGCGGCAGGCCTCGACCTGAACTACAACGGGGCCTTCGATTTAACGATCCAATCGAACAGCGTGACGACCCGCACGCTTACCCTCGGGACCGGCGGCATCTTCGGTTCCTTCGGCGGCGGCAATAGCCGAATGGTGACCATTGGCAATGTCACGAACGCCGTCAACGTCAGCATGGGCGGCGGCACGCCCACGATGACGGTGACCGACGAGTTCGACACGCTGGTGATCAAAAACGTGCTGTCCAACGGTTCGCTCATCAAGGCCGGAGCTGGCAACCTCACCCTCATTGGCGCAAACACGTACGCCGGCGGCACCACCGTGAGTGACGGAACGTTGAATGTCGGCGACCACACGAGTCCTGGCAGCAATCCGTACACCAACACAGCATTGGGTAGTGGCGCGGTCACCGTCAGCAACGCGATCCTTAACCTGGACACGCAGGCCAGCGGCGGATCGGTTTACGTGATCACGATTGCCAACAACATCTTGCTCAATGGCAGCGCGACGCTCAAGAGCACGGAAGGCGAGAATCATCTCACAGGCACGCTCACGATCACCGGCACGAGCAACTCGATCCAGCCGCGGACGTCCAACAAGGCGATCGCCATCGACGGCGCGATTACCGGCAGCGGCTCGGTCGACATCACCGGGATCAACAACGCCTTCAGCCCCGGCAACGTCCAGATCAACAGCAGCAACAACACCGGCTTTACCGGCACCCTCACCGTCAACGGCGCGACGAACGTCGGCGTGCAGTTGGCAATCGCGAGCAACACCTCGCTGGTCAACGCCACGGTCGTGGTAAACGGCCCGATCCCCGCGACGGTTTCCGCCAACAGCGTTTATACGCAGAAGACCTCGCCGCTGATTTTCCTCACCGGCGTCACGGCCGCGCAGTTGGGCATGTTGGGCGGGACTGGCGACATCGCGCTGTTGACCAACACCGCCAGCGCGGCCGTCGCGCTGACGGTCGGCGCGAACAACACCAACAACACCTATTCCGGCGTTCTCAGCGGCACCGGTTCGTCGCTGACCAAAACCGGTACCGGTGCGCTCGCCCTGGGCGGGGCAAACACTTTCACCGGCGGCATCATGCTGTCGGCCGGTACGCTGAACCTGAACCACGCCGCCGCCGTCGGCACAGGTGGGCTCACGATCGCCGCCGGTTCGACGATCGACAACACCAGCGGCGGCGCTATCACGCTGAACAACAACCTCCAGACCTGGAGCGGCAGCTTCGCGTACGGCGGAACGGACGACCTCACCCTGGGCACTGGCGCGATCACCATCGGCGGCAGCCGCACGATCACCACCAACGGCAGCGCGACCTTAACAGTCAACGGCGTCGTCACAGGCGCGATCGCCCTGACGAAGGCCGGTGCCGGCCGTCTGACGCTCAGCGGGGCCAACACCTATTCGGGCGGCACGACCCTCTCGGCCGGCACGCTGAACATCAACCATGCTTCGGCCCTCGGCACCGGCACCTTCGCCGTCAACGGTGGCACGATCGACAACACGTCGGGCGCGGCCATCACCCTGACGGCGAACAACGCGCAGACGTGGGGCGGGGACTTCACATTTGCGGGAACGAACGCCTTGAACCTGGGTGCGGGGGCGATCACCCTGAGCGCCGCGCGTCAGGTAACGGTGACCGCCGGCACGCTGACCGCTGGCGGGGCGGTTGCCGGCGCCTTCGGCCTGACGAAAGCCGGCACCGGCACGCTGGTCCTGCAAGGCAGCAGCACCTACAGCGGCGGGACCACCGTCAACGCCGGCACCCTGCAGGTCGGCAACGGCATCAATCCCGGCTCCAACCCGTACGCGAACACGATGCTTGGCACCGGGGCCGTCGTCATCAACAGCGGCGGGACGCTGTCGTTCTACACGCAGGGCGGCGGCGGGACAGTTTATGTCAATAACTTCGCCAATAACTTCACGCTCAACGGGAACGCAACCCTTGCGAATTTTGAAGGCACGAACAGCCTCAATGGCACGGTCACAATTACCGGCACCGGCAACGCCATTCAGGCCGCTTACCCCAACAAGCACCTGATCATCGGCGGAACGCTTACCGGCAGCGGTGCTGTCACACTCACGAATCTAGCGAACGGCCTCGGTCCCGGCGTCGTCAGGATCAACAGCACCAACAACACCGGCTACACCGGCACGATCACCCTTAACGAAACGACCAACCGGGGCGTCAACTTCGTCATCGGCAGCAACACCGCATTGGTCAATGCGACCGTCGCCATCAGTGGCACATTCAGCGGCACGGGCAGCAACTTTAACTTCGGTAGCTCCGCCCTCATCTTCGCCAGCGGCGTCACCGCACCCACCATCGGCATGGTGACGGGCAGCGGCAGCGTCATCCTCGAAACGCAGGACGGCACAGCGCTGCCGGTCGCCCTGACCGTCGGCGGCAACAACACCAGCGGCACCTTCTCCGGCGTCTTCAGCGACGGCGGCATCGGCGGGTCGCTCACGATGAACGGTACGGGTGCGCTCACGTTGACAGGCGCGAACACCCACGCCGGCGGCACGACGCTCACGGCCGGTACGCTCAACATCGGTCACGCCAGTGCGGTCGGCACCGGCACCTTCGCCATCAACGGCGGCACGATTAACAACACCAGCGGCAGCGCCATCACGCTCGCCAACAACAATGCCCAAACCTGGGGCGGTAACTTCACCTTTACGGGCACAAGCGACCTGAACCTGGGCACCGGCGCTGTCACCATGGCCGCCGCCCGCACGCTGACGCTGACGGCCGGCAACCTCACCGTCGGCGGCAACATCGCCGGCGGCGCCAACACGCTCACGACCAACGCCAGCGGCCGACTGATCCTGTCCGGGAACAACACGCTCGGCGCGGTGACCATTGGCAACGGCACGGGCAACGCAGTCCTTCGGGCCACCACCAGCACCGCGCTCGGCAGCGGTGTCGTCACGATCACCGGCGGTACCCCGTACGCCACCCTCGAACTCGTCGGCGGCATCACGCTCGCCAACGCGCTGTCCATCCCCGGTCGACTCACCGGCACCACCGGCATCCGCAGCGTCAGCGGCAACAACGTTCTGACCGGCGCGATCACGCTCACCACCGGCGGCACGTACTACCCGATGGAAGCCGACGCCGGCGCGGGCCTGACGCTCTCCAACGCGTCTTTGATCGCCGCGGCACCTGGTGGCAGTCGCATCCTGCAATTGAAAGGCGCGGGCACCGGCACAATCAGCGGGGCCATCGGCAACGGCTCCGGTGCCGTCGGCGTCAACGTCCTCTCCACGGGAACGTGGACGCTGTCCGGTGCCAGCACCTTCAGCGGTGGAACGACGCTCGACACCGGAACGCTGAACATCAACAACGCCAGCGCGGTCGGCACCGGCACCTTCACGCTCAACGGCGGCACGATCGACAACACCAGTGGCGGTACGATCACACTGGTCAATAACAACGCCCAAACATGGGGCGGCAACTTCACGTTCACCGGCACCAACGCACTGAACTTGGGCACTGGCGCTGTGACGCTGACCGCCGCCCGCCAGATCACGACCACCGCCAGCACGCTCACCGTCGGCGGCAACATCGGCGACGGCGGCAGTGCCTACAGCATCACCAAGGCGGGTGCCGGCACGCTGGCACTCGGCGGAACCAGCACTTACTCCGGCGGAACAACCGCCAGCGCCGGCACCCTGGAAGGTTACAACGCCTCCGGCAGCACCAGTGTCGCCACGCCGGCCATGTTCGGCAGCACGTCGTCAACCGTCACCGTGGCTACCGGCGCGACCGTCTGGCTCCGTTACTCGGTCGGCGCATCCAACAATACTGTCACATATGCCAACAACTTCAGCGGTGCGGGGACGCTGAAGGTGACGGCCCCCGGCAGCACAGCGAGCAGCACCGCCGAACTCAGCGGAAACCTCAGCGGCATCACCGGCGTCATCGACCTGTTCCCCAACAGCGCCAGCAACGGCAAGGTCGCCCTCGTCAATGCCAGCGCCGGTGCCGTACCGTCCGCTAGTGCGACCATCAAAGTCGAAAGTGGCGTCACGCTCTTTGTCTGGCGGGGCTTCACGTACGCCAGCAACATCCAGATCTACGGAACCGGCAACAGCGAAGGCCTGGGAACACTCCGAATCGAGAGCGGCACCGTCATTTCCGGCACGGTGACACTGATGGTCAATGGGTCCGTCGGATCCAACGTCGGTACGGGCAATATCACCGGCGTCATCAGCGACGGCGGCAACGGCTATTCGCTGACGAAAGTAGGATCGGCAACGATCGCCTTGTCCGGCGCGAATACCTACTCCGGCAGCACCTCGCTCAGCACCGGCACCCTGCGGATCAATAACACCACCGGCTCCGGCGCTGGTTCAGGCAGCATTACCGTCGCCAGCGGCACCACCCTCGGCGGCACCGGCGGCGTCACCGGCGCGATCAGCGTCCAGTCCGGCGGCACCTTCGCCCCCGGCGCGCCCGGCGCTAGCGCCTTCGCCAGCGGCGCGATCACCGTCGCCAGCGGCGGCACTTACAGCGTCGACGTCAACTCCAGCACCAGCGGCACCGGGTACGACAAACTCAACGTCACCGGCACCGTGAATCTCACCGGCAGCACCCTCAGTACGGCCGGCACACGCACCGTCACCGGCGGCGACACGATCGTCCTGATCGACAACGACGGCAGCGACGCCGTCGTCGGCACCTTCAGCGGTTTGGCCCAAGGCGCGGCGGTGAGCGTCAACGGCGTGGCGTACACCCTCAGCTATACCGGCGGCACGGGCAACGACGTCGTCCTCACCGACGTCGCCCCGACCGTCGCCACGGCCGCCAGCGCCACGCCCAGCCCCGTCACAGGCACGACGACCGCCCTGAGTGTTCTCGGCGCGTCCTCCGCGGGCGAGTCCACGCTCACCTACACCTGGGCCGCGACGGCGAAGCCGGCCGGCAGCACGCCGACGTTCGGCGCCAACGGCACCAATGCCGCCAAGGCCAGTACGGTTACCTTCGACAAAGTCGGCAGCTACACGTTTACCGTCACGATCTCCAACGGCACCGACTCGACCACCAGCGCCGTGACGGTTGTCGTCAACCAGACGCTGACGACAATCACCGTCAGTCCCCCAAGCGCGTCGCTGAACCAGAACGGCACGCAGCAGTTCACGGCCGTCGGCTACGACCAATTCGGGCTGGCGATGGCGAGCCAGCCGACGTTCACCTGGGCCAAGCAAAGCGGCGTCGGCAGCGTCAGCGGCACCGGCCTGTACACCGCGCCCGGCAGCGGATCGGGCAGCGCGGTCGTTAGCGCCGCCAGCGGCGGCGTCACCGGCACCGCCAGCGTCACCGTCACCAATGCCGCCCCGACGGTCGCCACGCCCGCGTCCGCGACGCCCAGCCCCGTCACCGGCACGACGACCACCCTGACTGCTCTGGGCGCGGACGACAACGGCGAAGCCAACCTGATCTACACTTGGTCCGCCACCGCCAAGCCGGCCGGCAGCACGCCGGCGTTCAGCGCCAATGGCACTAATGCAGCCAAGTCGAGCCTCGTCACGTTCGACAAAGCCGGCAGCTATACGTTCCAAGTCACCATTAGCGACGGCACCAGCAGTGTGACCAGCAATGTGACGGTCATCGTGAATCAGACGCTGACCAGCATCGCCGTAACGCCGGCATCCACGTCGCTGAACCTCAACGGCACGCAGCAGTTCACGGCCGTCGGCTACGACCAGTTCAGCGTGGCGATGGGCACGCAGCCGACGTTCACTTGGAGCAAAACCGCTGGCGTCGGCTCAATCGACGCCGCCGGACTCTACACGTCCACGACAGCCGGCTCCGCCACGGTTCAGGCCGCCAGCGGCGGCGTCACAGCAACGGCCACCGTTTCCGTGAGTGATGCCGCGCCGACCATCGCCACGCCGGCTAGTGCGGCACCCAGCCTTATCACTGCAACGACCACCACACTGACCGCCTTGGGCGCGGATGACGGCGGCGAAGCCAACCTCACTTACACCTGGACCGCCACTACTAAGCCGGCCGGCAGCACGCCCACGTTCGGCACGAACGGCACGAACGCGGCCAAGAGCAGCCTCGTCACCTTCGACAAGAGCGGCAGCTACACGTTCCAGGTCACGATCAACGACGGCACGGGCAGCGTCACCAGCAGCGTGACCGTGGTGGTGAACCAGACGCTCAGCACCATTACTGTCAGTCCTGCCAGCGCGTCGCTGAACCTGAACGGCACGCAGCAGTTTACCGCCGTCGGGTACGACCAGTTCGGCTTGGCGATGGCGAGCCAGCCGGCGTTCATGTGGGCCAAGCAAAGCGGTGTCGGTTCGATCGATACGGCCGGCCTGTACACCGCCGGTGCGACGGCCGGCACGGCGGTGGTGGCTGCCAGCAGCGGCGGCGTCACCGGCACGGCCGGCGTCACCGTCACGAACGCCGCCCCGACCGTCGCCACGCCGGCGGCCGCGACCGCCAGCCCCGTTACCACCGCGACACTGACCGTCCTCGGCGCCGACGACAACGGCGAAGCCAACCTCACCTACACCTGGGCCGCCACCACCAAGCCCGCCGGCAGCACACCGACGTTCGGCACGAACGGCACGAACGCCGCCAAGAGCAGCGTCGTCACCTTCGACAAGGCCGGCAGCTACACGTTCCAAGTCACCATCAGCGACGGTACTTCGTCCGTCACCAGCAGCGTGGTCGTGACGGTGAACCAGACGCTGAGCAGCATCGCCGTCAGCCCCGCCAGCACGGCGTTGAACCTGAACGGCACGCAACCCTTCTCCGCCGTCGGCTACGACCAGTTCGGCGTCGCCCTGAGCAGCCAGCCGTCGTTCACGTGGAGCAAGACCAGCGGCGTCGGCAGCATCGACTCGACGACCGGTCTTTACACCGCCCCAGCTGCCACCGGCGTCGCCACCGTCGCTGCAACGAGCGGCGGCGTAAGCGGCACCGCCAGTGTCACCGTAAGCAACGCCGCCCCGACCGTCGCCACGCCTGCGTCCGCCACGCCCAGCCCGGTCACCGGCACGACGACCACCCTGACCGCCCTGGGCGCGGACGACAACGGCGAAGGCAACCTCACCTACACCTGGGCCGCCACCGCCCAGCCGGCCGGCAGCACACCGATGTTCGGCACGAACGCGGCCAAGAGCAGCGTTGTCACCTTCGACAAGAGCGGCAGCTACACCTTCCAGGTCACCATCGGCGACGGCACTTCGTCCGTCACCAGCGCCGTGACGGTCGTGGTGAGCCAGACGCTGACGACGATCGCCGTCAGTCCCGCCAGCGCGTCGCTGAACCAGAACGGCACGCAGCAGTTTACGGCCGTCGGGTACGACCAGTTCGGCGTCGCCATGAGCAGCCAGCCGACGTTCACGTGGGCCAAGCAAAGCGGTGTCGGCGGCATCGACGCTGCCGGCCTGTACACCGCGCCCGGCAGCGGATCGGGCAGCGCGGTCGTCAGCGCCGCCAGCGGCGGCGTCACCGGCACGGCCGGCATCACCGTCACCAACGCCGCGCCGACCGTCGCCACGCCGGCGGCCGCGACGCCCAGCCCCGTCACCGGCACGACGACCACCCTGACCGCCCTGGGCGCAGACGACGGCGGTGAGGCGAACCTCACTTACACCTGGACCGCCACCGCCAAGCCCGCCGGCAGCACGCCGACGTTCGGCACGAACGGCACGAACGCGGCCAAGAGCAGCGTTGTCACCTTCGACAAGGGCGGCAGCTACACGTTCCAGGTGACGATCAGCGACGGCACCGGCAGCGTCACCAGCAGCGTCACCGTGGTGGTGAACCAGACGCTCAGCACCATTACCGTCAGCCCGAGCAGCGCGTCGCTGAACCTGAACGGCACGCAGCAGTTCACGGCCGTCGGCTACGACCAGTTCGGCGTGGCGATGGGCACGCAGCCGTCGTTCACCTGGAGCGTGATCAGCGGCGTCGGCTCTATCGATACGGCCGGCCTGTACACCACCGGCGCGACGGCCGGCAGCGCGACCGTGGAAGCCGCCAGTGGCGGCGTCGCGGGCACGGCCTCCGTGGCAGTCGCCAACGCCGCGCCGACCGTCGCCAC
>DASVSC010000110.1:0-5853 GCA_036388295.1 Tepidisphaeraceae bacterium
CGGCAGCATGGGCCTGGAATGCCTGTCGCGCGGGGCGACGCATGCCGTCTTCTTCGACGCCGACCGCACCGCTCTGCTGGGGCTGAAGCAGAACATCGCGACGCTGAAGGTGGAATCGACCAGCCGTGTGATGGCGGGCGACATCTTCAAATTGGCCCCGGCGTTCGATCCGCCGTCGCCGGTCGGGCTGTTGTTTCTGGACCCGCCCTATCGGTACCTGCGTGAAAAGCCCGCGGACCTGCAGAAACTGGTGGCCGGCCTGCTGCCGAAGCTGGCGGCAGACGGGACTGTCATCTTCCGGCACGACACGGCGGATGATTTTGACTTCGACGGACTGCGGCGCGATGACCGCCGCGTGTACGGGTCGATGACGATCGACTTGCTACGACAGCCCGACTCGTAGGGCGGGCACTGCCCGCGATTCTGCGGAGTGCGGCGGGCAGTGCCCGCCCTACGCTAACGCTCATCCGGAGTACTGGCAGGAGCCGAGAACCGCCATTACGCCCCCACCGACTCCGGCAGTTCCGCGTTGTGCGACACGCTTTGCACGTCGTCGTAGTCCTCAAGATTATCGATCAGCTTCAGCAGCGACGCAGCTTTACCTTCGTCGAGTGCGACGGTGTTGCTCGGCAGGTAAGTGATTTCTGAGTTCTCGACGGCGATCTTTTTCGCCGTGATCGCGTCCTTCACCTTGTGATAGGCGGCGACCGGCGTGGTGACTTCGAACACTTCGCCCAGATCGCGCACGTCGTCCGCGCCGGCCTCCAGCGCCACTTCCATCAGCGTCTCTTCGTCGATTGCGTCACTCTTGATCGCAATGACGCCTGCCTTCGTGAATTGAAACGCGACCGACCCGCTGACAGCCAGGTTGCCGCCGGCGCGCTCGAACATGGCCCGCAGATCGGGGGCGGTGCGGGCGCGGTTGTTGGTTAGCGCCTCGATCATCAGTGCCGCCCCGCCGGGGCCGTAGCCTTCGTAGGTGACGGCTTCGTAGTTGTCGCCGCCGAGTTCGCCGGTGCCCTTCTTGATCGCGTTGGCGATCGTATCCTTGGGCATGTTGGCGGCCTTGGCCTCGTCGACGATGTAGCGGAGCGCTAGGTTCTCGTCCGGGTTCCCGCCGCCGCCCTTGGCCGCGATGATGATTTTGCGGGCGATCTTGCTCCAGACCTTGCCGCGCTTGGCGTCGTTCTTGCCCTTTTGGCGTTTGATATTCGCCCAGTGACTGTGCCCGGCCATCGATGCTCCTTAATCGGCTTGAACGACCGGCGCGACGACGACGGGCGTTTTCTGCTGCAGTTGCCTTAACTTCTGTTCGATCCGGAGCCGCAATTGCGGGTCCTGGGTGCCGCGCGCCTTGATCGCGTCGACCGCCTGCTGCCACCGCTCGGCCGACCGCTCCGGCTGCTTCGCCTGGTAGTGTGCGTCGCCGGCATGATCGAGCACGACCGGGTCCACCGGCACGGCCGCCGCGACCGCTTCTTCTAATCGCTTGGCCGCTTCGTCGAACTTCCCCCGCTTGTACAAAAGCCAGCCGAGGCTGTCCAAGTAGGCGGCGTTGTCCGGCTCCAGCGTGGCGGCACGCGTCAGCAGCGCTTCGGCGAACGGCAGCTCTCGGCCTTGATCGGTGAGCAAGTACCCAAGGTCATTGCAGACACTGGCGGCATTCGGATCGTAGCCGTACGCCTTGCGAAGGACGCGTTCGGCGGCCTTGTCATCGCCGATCAGGCTGTACTGCGACGCGAGGTAATACAGTTCGGGCGCGGAGGCGACGCGCCCCACCGCCTTATCGAGCGCCTGCCCCGCCGCCGACCGCTGGTTGTCCGCGGCCAGCACTTGCGCGTAAGCACCGGCAACGCTCGCCGCGTCAGGTCGTTGGGTTTGCACGGCGGCCAAGGCATCGAATGCCAAGCGCTTCTGCCCCGCCCGCAGCGTCTCGGCCACCGTCGCCATCAGCAGTTCCGGGTCGTCGCGATAGGCATCGAACAGGGTGGCCATTTCCGTCGACGACGACACCTCATCGACGTCGGCGAGTTGCGGCGCGGGCGAGGCGTCAGCGGCGGCGGCGTCGAAGCGGTTCGCGTCGGCGAGCGCTATGCTGGCCGACAAATCCTTTGCCGTCTTTTGTCTTCCCTGAGAAAGGTAAACCTTCGCGGCCACGTAATTTCGAGCCGACCCGAGCCGCGTTTCCACTTTCAGTGCCAACAGCCGCTCGGCCGTGAGCGGCCGCGGTTGGGCGAGGTGGGTGAGCATCTGCCAGCCGCGTTCCACGGTCGACCACTTCGCCGCATCGGCCGCGGTCAGCGTGATCAGGCGATGCAGCAACTGTTCGTGTCGGCCGGCGGCGCGATAGGCGTGGACGGTTTGGCGGACGGACGGCACCGTGATGTCACGTACGCGGTCGACGGCGTCAACCGCGGCGGTCGGGTCGCCGGCTTCCAGCAGCAGATACGAGCGGAGCAAAAATCGCCGGTCGTCGTCTGCCGCACCGCCGGACTCTCTGCGGGCTTCGAACTTGTCCAACGCGGCCAATGCCGCGCGCGGGCCGCCGCTGGCGTCGAACAGGTCTGCGAACGCCGCCAAGGCCAGGGGCGAGGCTTTACTTTCGGCCACGAATGCGAACGCGCGCGCCGTCGCGCCGGCCGAGTCGCCCGCCGCCAGTTCGGCGCGGGCCAGCCGCAATTCCAGGCCGGCGGCCGACTGCGGTTCCTGCTGTTGCAAGCGTTTGTACAGTTCGATTGCCCGCGTGAACCGGCCGTTCTGCGTGGCGAGATCGGCCGTGCGCAGCACCAGGATGCCCGGCCGGGTCAGCACGTCGGCCAGTTCCGGCCGGCCGCGCAGGGAGAATGCGCGTTCGTCGACGATCGCGAGGACGTGTTCGTAGCATTCCAACGCGGCCGCACGAAACCGGCCCTGTTCGAGAATCTGCCCGAGAAGGAGATCGACAACCGCGGCGAGGCCTTTGTCGCTGGTGTACCCCGGGCTAAGGCGGGCCAGCCGCAACTGGGTCAGGGCTTCCGGTGGTTTTTTACTGGCCAACAGCAGCCGTGCGAGTTGCAGCCGCGAGTCGGCGTCGGCGGGGTCGAAACTGACGGCCTGACGGAACGCGGCGGCGGCCTTGGCATCGTCCATGCCGAGCTGCGCGTACCCCAGATCGCGCCAGACGACGGCGGAGGCCGGATCCAGCTCGGCCGCCGTGGTCAGCTGTTTGATCGCGACGGCCTTCTGGTCCCGCAGCAACGCGTCGCGGCCACGGGCGTAGGCGGCCAGCGCGTCCATCGGCGGCGAGCCCGGCGGCTGATCGACGGGCCGGGGCACGTCGAGCGGCGGTTGCAGGTCCGCCAGCGTCTGCAGTTCCGTGGGTTTTTGTACCGCGCTGACGTTCGCGATCCCCCTCTTTACCGCGCAGCCGCCCGTCAGGCCGACGGCCACGACGAGGGCGGCCCGCGCGAAAAGGGAAATCGGTCGGGTCACGGGATCACTTTATTCAGCGGGAACGTGATTATTCCAGTCGCGCCTGCGCGTTTCAGCCGCGGAATCAGTTCGCGCTCCTGCTTCTCTTCGAGAATGACCTCGATCGCCACCCAGCCGGCGTCGCTGAGGCGCGACACCGTCGGGCTCTTCTCGGCCGGCAGGAAGCCGACGATTTCCGCCAGCTTCGCCTCGGGCACGTTCATCTTCAGCCCGACCTTCGCGCGCGCTTCAATCGCGCCTTTCAGCAGCATCGCGATGTTTTCCATCTTCTCGCGCTTGGCCGGGTTAGCCCAGGCGGTTTTGTTGGCAACGAAGCGGATCGTGCTGGTCAGCAGCGTGTCGATGATGCGCAGGTTGTTGGCTTTGATGCTGCTGCCGGTTTCGGTCAGATCGACGATGCCGTCGAGCAGGCGGGCCTTGATTTCCGTCGTGCCCCAGCTGAACTCGACCGTCACGTTCTTCACGTTTCGCTCGGCGAAGTAGCGTTTGGTCACGTTCACCAGTTCGGTCGCGATGACCTTTCCGGCAAAATCGTCGGCCGTTTTAATGGGGCTTTCTTCGGGGACACATAGCACCCAGCGGGCCGGGGCGCTGCTGGCGCGGCTGTAGGTTAGTTCGACGATCTCGTGCACGTCCTGGTCGTTGCCGTTCTCGACGACCCAGTCGTAGCCGGTCAGGCCGCAGTCGATGATGCCGTCGCTGACGTAGCGGCTGATTTCCTGGGCCCGGAACAGGACGGCGCTAATCTGGTCGTCGTCGATGCGTGGGAAGACGCTGCGCGAGTCGATCGACACCTTGTACCCGGCGCGGCCGAACAGGTCGACAGTGCTGGCCTGCATGCTGCCGCTGGGCAGGCCGAGGCGCAGGTGCTCGGGGGGAAGTCGCGTGCTGATCATACTTTGGCTTTCTTGGCCCCGGCGGCGCGGCGGACGAGGGCGTAAAAGTCGTACAGCTCTTCGGATTTCAGGTGGCTTTCCACGAACTTCTGCGCCTCTTCGATGCTGGTGCCGGGTTCGACGGCTTCGGCTTCGGTCAGAAGGTCGAGCATCCACTGGTCGATCGGCGCGGCGGCCGAGTCGAGGCCGAACATCAGCGTGTACGCCTCGACGAACGGCGTCATGTCGGGCATTTCCCGCAGGGCCGCCCGGGCGTCTTTTTTGCCGAGGGTTTTGATCCGCTCGAAGCTGAGTGTGTGCTCTTTTTCGAAGATCGCGTTGAGGATCTCGCGGAACATCAGTGCCCGCAATTCGATGGCCGGGTACTTCGGGCCAATGATTTCGATGACTTCCAGCTCGGTCGCCACGCGCAGCTCGTTGAGGTCGACGAACTCGCGGTCGACGATTTCCATCGCCGCCTCCGGCCGGCCGGCGGGGGCTTCGAAGGTAAGGATGCCCGTCACCAGGGCGCGCAGCGGATCAACCGCCTGTTTCGGCTCCGGCTTTCCCTCGCGGGTCAGCTTCTTGAGCAGGCTCTTCAGATTCTCGGTGTGCTTGTTCGCGTTCTTCATTGGGGGCGTTTTCTTCGGCGGGCGCAATCGCTTCGGCAGTCTCGTCGCCGGCTTCTTCCGGGGCCGCTTCCGAGACGGGGTGCAGGGCGTCTTCTTCCTTGACGGCCTTGTCGATCAACTCCAGGACGTTGAGCTCTCTCTTCAGGGCCTCGTCGATGTGGAACTTGAGCATCGGGATGGTGCGCATCGGCAGCGACTTCTTGAGCTTCTGCCGCATCAGGCCGGCCGAGCTTTTGAGTGCGTTCAGGGCCGCGGTCTGCTTGCCCTCTGTGCCCATGATGGTGACGAACACGTCCGCGCTGCTCAGGTCACTGGCGACCTTCACGCGGGTGATGCTGGGCAAGGTTTCAAGGCGCGGGTCGTTGAGCTGGCGCATGATGATGCTCATCAGCTCATGCTGCAACGTGCTGCCGATCATTTCAGTTCTGCGGGACATATTTTTTGCTTTTCTCAGCGACGTAAGACTTCAAGAATCATCAAACTGAAAGCCACGGCTAAACCAATTGCTGCAAGGAGGACGACCAGCAGCAGTACAAGCCATCCAGAGAATTCCCAAATCGTTGGTAGATTCGGCGACGCCAGGATCACAGGAACTCCGTCTGAAAGTCCAGCAACGTCACGTCGCTGTTAGTTCTAACGAAGTCGACAATCTTGCTCAGTCCCCCTTCGACGTACCGTTTGTCGTTGCTGACCATCGCGATCCCCATGATGCATCGGCGGTGCTCGTCCATCCGATCGACCTCGGCCACGCTCACATTGTGGCCGTTGGCGATGCGGTCCTTCAAGCTCAGGATGACCCGTCGCTTGTCCTTCAGCGACTCCGCGGACGGGATCGAGAGATCGAGTTGGAGGATACCGACGTGCATAAGAGCGGG
>DASVSC010000111.1:0-5349 GCA_036388295.1 Tepidisphaeraceae bacterium
ATGGCGACGCCTTCCAGGGCTTTCATGGCCTTTTCGGCGGGAACCTCCAGCAGTTGGAGGATCACCGGCTGGTCGGGTCCGAACATGGCGCCTTCAGCGATGCGGAACAGCAGGGCGTACCCGATTTGACCGGCGGCCCCGGTGACGGCGACGCGAATAGGTTTCTTCATTTGGCGACTCTTCCTTCGAAAAACGTGGAACGGCATTGTGGCGGGCGGAACGTCGGATGCAACGGGCGAGGAGTGTTTTTACCGGACGGGTTCCGAAAAACCCGGTGTCGGTCCAGCGGGACTTACTTGACAAGGGGTCGGATTTCGCAAGTTTAAGGTCGTTCTGTGCCGATCATGCCGAAGATTCGGGCCGTCGTGGGCCTGGGTTTGTCTGGGATGCGTAGGACAGAACCGCGTTGTCCCATCTGTCGGCCGGCATAGTGCCGGTCGCGATTGTGAAGGAGAAGCTCACATGAAGCTCGTTTCGAAGCTCGCGCTCGCCGTTGCCCTCGCCGCCCCCAGCCTCGGCTGGGCGCAGCAAACCGCCACCGTTGCCGACACCACCGTCGTCGCCGATCCCAACGTGGGCGCGCTGACGTTCTCCGGTGGCGTCGACCTCGCGTCGGCTTACTACTTCCGGGGTTACCTGCAGGAGAACGCCGGTTTCATCGTCCAGCCGTACTTCGGCGTGGCGACGTCGCTGGTCGAAACCGACGACTTCAAGATCGGTCTGTCGGTTAGCACGTGGAACTCGATCCACAGCCGCCACGGCTCCGACGCCGAAGCCGGCGCGGCCGAAAGCGGCCCCGACGCCTGGTACGAAAGCGACATCTACGTCTCGGCCCCGATCAGCTTCGGCAAGTTCACCGTCACGCCGTCGTACTACCTCTACCTGTACCCCAATGGTGCGTTCGAATCGATCCAGGAAGCCCTCCTGACGGTCGCCTACGACGACACCGACATGTGGGAAAGCGTCCTCCCCTTCTGGGCCGACCTGGCCCTGAAGCCGTACGCGACGATCGCCTACGAACTGCAGGACGGTAACAGCAGCGAAGACGGCTACTTCGAAGTCGGCATCGCCCCGACCTACACCGCCAACGTCGGCGAGTACAAAATCCCGCTCACGATCCCGATCGCCTTGGGCATGAGCTTCGATGACTACTTCACCGACGACGAAGGCGACAACAACTGGTGGGGTTACCTCTCCGCCGGCGTGCAGACCTCGGTCCCGATCCCGGACTCGATCATTCCCGCCAAGTACGGCAGCTGGGCCGTCACCGGTGGCGCGTACTACATGAACCTGTTCGCGGACTCGCTGGAACTGACCAACAACGAATCCCCGCACGTGTTCTGGGGCAAGGTCGGTCTGACGTTCAGCTACTAACCCCCTCAGGCGTGGTCACTTCTGTGATCACGCCGGACGGACTAAGCTTCCACAGCAGGACGCGAGACATCGCGTCCTGCTGTTTCATTCAGCGGTATTCGATCCGTCCATCCGGATATTCGGATGGACAAGGCCGCGCGTTTCAGGTAGATTCATCCCATGCGACTGGACAGCCTTTTCGCCGGCCATAAGCCCACGATCTCGTTCGAGTTCTTCCCGCCGAAAACGGACGAAGGCTTCGCCACCCTGTACCGCACGATCGAAGAGCTCAAACCGCTCCAGCCGAGCTACGTCAGCGTCACCTACGGCGCGGGCGGCAGCACGCGCGCCAAGACGATCGAACTGGCCGGCAAGATCCAGAACCAGATCGGCTTTAACACCCTGGCCCACCTGACGTGCGTCGGCCACACCGCCGACGAGATCGGGCAGATCCTCGACCAGCTCTGGGACAGCGGCATCCGTAACATCCTTGCCCTGCGCGGCGACCCGCCCGGCGGGGCGGCGGCATGGGTCAAAACCCCCGGCGGCTTCGAACACGCCGACGAACTGGTCACTTACGTCAAGGGCCGTCACGACTTCTTCGTCGCCGTCGCCGGCTTCCCCGAAGGGCACCCGCAGGGCCTGAATCGCGTGCGCGATTTGGAGCATTTGAAGCAGAAGGTGGACGCCGGCGCGGACGCGATCGTGACGCAGTTGTTCTTCGACAACAACGACTTCCACGCCTTCCGTGATCAGGTGGAAAAAAGCGGCGTGGCCGTCCCGATCGTGGCCGGCATCATGCCGATCAGCAACGTGCAGCAGATCAAGCGATTCGTGACGATGTGCGGCGCGAAGATCCCGATGCCGCTCTTGCGCAAGCTGGAAAAGATCGAGGCCGACCCCGACGCCGTCTACCAGGCCGGCATCGACTACGCCGTCCACCAGTGCCGCGACCTGATCTTCCACGACGTCAGCGGCCTGCACTTTTACACGCTCAACAAGAGCAAGGCGACCGTCGACATCGTCCGCCGGCTGGAGACGGCGCACGTTTGAAAACGGTGGGCGATGCATACTCGACGCAACAAACTTCAGACTCAGGACACTAGCTGGTCTGGTTTGGTCGTTAGCCACGGGGACCGAAGTTCGGGCGATTGATCCCGGCATGTTTTCTTGCGAACTTCGCATTTCCGACGGACCACACGCAGGCCAAAGCCGCTGGGTGGCAACCAAGTGGGTGGGGCCGTAAGGCCTACGGCGACAAGCATAACAAGACGAGGGCGACCATCTGCATCGTCCGCCACATGTCGATCCGCACGCTGAAATTATCTGACCGAGACGCTCGTTCTGCGTTACAATTGCAATGCGTGACGCTGCTAAACCTGCCCAAGCTCTGGACGCACGCCGACCTGCTGGCCCTGCCGGATGACGGCATTGAGCGCTACATCATTAACGGCGACCTTCGCGAGGCAGGCATGACCCGGCGTAGTTTTCCGCACAGTCGAAGCATGATGAAGGTCGGGCACGAACTATTGAAGTGGCTGGACGCCAACCCGCACCTTGGCGGTCGCGTCGTCGGCGGAGAGGCCGGCGTACGGCTTTCGGTGAGTCCCGAAACGACGGTCGGCGTCGATGCTGCGTACGTCTCCCGCGAAGTGGCCGAAGCGACTGATTCTGACGCGTACCTGATCAACGGCGCGCCGACCGTGGCGGTCGAGATTCTTTCGCCCAGCGATACGCACGAGGCGGTGAAGGAAAAGATCGGCGTGTACTTGAAATATGGTGTGCGATCTGTGTGGATTCTCGACCCCGAGTTCAAGCTGGTGACGATTCATCGCCCGGCCCAACCGCCCCTGGCGCTCAATGTAACTGGGCGAATCGAGCAGCTGCCTGAGTTGCCCGGCTTCGCGTGCGACGTCGGCGATTTGTTTTAAGCGACTGGCCGAACCTTATAAGCGGGCAATCACGGCATCCGCGAACTGTTCCGTACCCGCCGTCCCGCCGAGGTCGCGGGTGAGCGTCTCCGGCTTCTGCTCGGCCAGCACGGCGTTGTAGGCCGTCTTGATCTTCTCGGCCACGTCGTACTGATGCAGGTGGTTGAGCATCATCACGGCGCTCATGATGACGGCCAGCGGGTTCGCCACGCCGCGGCCGGCGAGGTCGGGGGCACTCCCGTGGACGGCTTCGAAGACGGCGTAGCCCCCGCCGATGTTGCTGCCGGGCACGACGCCCAATCCGCCGACCAGGCCGGCACATAAGTCGCTGACGAGGTCCCCGTACAGGTTCTCCATCAGCAGCACGTCCATTTGCGTCGGGTCCTGCACCAGCTTCATGCAGCCGGCGTCGATGATCACTTCGTCGTACGCTACTTCGGGAAACTCAGCGTCGTGCACGCGGCGGGCGCAGTCGAGGAACATGCCGTCGGTCAGCTTCATGATGTTGGCCTTATGGAACGTCGTTACGCGGCGGCGGTGGCGCTCCATGGCGTATTGAAAAGCGTAGCGGGCGATGCGTGTGCAGCCGGCCTCGGTGGCGACCTTCATGCTGGTGACGACGCCTGGCGTGATCTCATTTTCGATGCCGCTGTACAGGCCCTCGGTATTCTCGCGGACGATGACCATGTCCACGCCTTCGTAGCGCGTTTTCACGCCGTTGAGGCTGCGGACCGGCCGTACGGCCGCATACAGGCCCAGCTTCTGGCGGAGCTGCACGTTGACGCTCTTGAAGCCGCGGCCCACGGGCGTGGTCACTGGGCCTTTCAGGGCCACCTTGTGCTCGCGAACGGCATCGAGCGTGACGGCAGGCAGCACATTGTCGTGGCCCTGCTCGAGCGCGGTAGCGCCGGCGGGAACGATGACCCAGTCGGCGTCAAAGCCGGCGGCATCGAGCACGCGGCGGGCGGCCGCGGTTACTTCCGGGCCGATGCCGTCGCCGGGGATCAGCACGACTGTCGCCTTGTTGGCCATCACGAGACTCCTATCCGTTAATAATATTTAATGCGACGTCCGTCATCGTGTCGCCCCCTTGAGTCGGACGATACAGCAATGTAAGCCATACCATTCTGCCCGGGGCGATCGTCGGGAACGCCCTGGGCAGTTTGTGTACCGATCGCATGCGTCACTTGCCGTAGCCGCGCGGGTGCTTTTGGATCCAGTTCCAGGCCGACCGGATGATGGCTTCCGGGTCTGTGTGCTTGGCTTCCCAGCCGAGTATTTCTTTGGCCTTTTTCGGGTCGGCCCAAAGCGCAACGGCGTCGCCCGCCCGGCGAGGGCCGTATTCGACGGGCACTTTCTTGCCCGTCACTTTTTCCACCGTTGCGATGATTTCCTTGACGCTGAACCCGCGGCCCGTGCCGAGGTTGCATTGGATCGTCTGGTGCGCGTCCAGTGCGGTCATCGCCTTGATGTGCGCGTCGGCCAGGTCTTCGACGTGGATGTAGTCGCGCACGTTCGTGCCGTCGGGCGTGGGGTAGTCGGTGCCGAAGACGGTGATTTTGTCTTTGATGCCCAGCAGCGTTTGCAGGATGACCGGGATCAGGTGCGTTTCGGGGTCATGGTCTTCGCCGATGGTGCCGTCCATCGCGCAGCCGCTGGCGTTGAAGTAGCGCAGGGCGGCGAAGCGAAACGCTTTGTCGGCCACCGCCAGGTCCTGAAGGATCTGCTCGACCATCCACTTGCTGCGGCCGTACGGACTGACCGGCTTTTTGCTCTCGGCTTCGGTGATCGGCACGGTGTCGGGGTCGCCGTAGGTGGCGCAGGTGCTGCTGAAAACCAGCCGCTTCACGTTCTGCTCCAGCATCACTTCCAGCATCGTGACCACGTTGCTGACGTTGTTGTGATAGTACATCAGCGGCTGGTGCACGCTTTCGCCGACGTACGCGTAGGCGGCGAAGTGCATGACGGCCTCGATGCCGTGGTCCTTCAGCGCGCCGACGAGCGTCTTGCGGTCGTCGAGTTCGGCGCGGACGAGCGGCACCTTGAGGATGTCGGCGACGACCGC
>DASVSC010000112.1:0-25614 GCA_036388295.1 Tepidisphaeraceae bacterium
TTTGCCGACCTTCGCCGGATACCCTATCTTAACAAGTTCAACATCGGGCCGTCGACTCGGCGACTTGAATCAATGACGCCGCCTGCATCGAATGGGACGTGCCCGTAACGCCCAATGCCACAGAAAATCTTCCGCCCGCGCCCCCCGGACGGCCGTTCCAAACCGCTCTAAGTGATGTACGCCAAGCGGATTGGTCGCAGCAGCAGTTTCTCAGCGCGGTCGTTCTCTTGCCGGCCGTCGGCTTGTCGCTGGCTTGGGGGGCATGGCGGGGCGATCCGCCTGCCGGCGTGATGGCCGCCGGCGGGGCGGTGGCGGTCGGGTTCGGCGCGTTCCACCGTCTGGGCCGTTACCGGACGTTGCCGCTCGGGCTGACGTTGATCGCCATGGCGGTCAGCACTTTCGTCGGCAGCGTCGCCCATCGCGGCGGTTGGCCGGCGCAGTTCGTCATCGCCACGGTCTGGGGCTGGGCGTTCGGGCTGGTGACGACGCTCGGGTGGGGGGCGTGGTGGGTCGGGCTGCAGGGTATCGTCGGCCTGCTGGCGTTCGGCTCAATCCCCGCCGACGTGCCGACGGCCGCCTTTCACGCGGGCATGGTGGTCATCGGCGGCGTGGTGCAACTGGCGGCGGCGCACGGCGTGTGGCGTTTCGTGCGCCTGCCGGACGAGCCGAAGGACGCCATTCCTGACGCGTGGTGGCACGCCTTGTGCAAAAACGTCTCCTTCTCCACCGCCGGCGGCCGCCACGCGCTTCGGGTGGCGATGGCGATGGGTCTGGGCAGCTTGGCTCACAACGGGCTGGGCCTGCCGCACGGCTACTGGATGCCGATGACCGCCGCGATTTTGCTCAAACCCGACCTTCACGAAACTGCCGTCCGCGGTCTGGCCCGGCTCGGCGGCACGCTGGTCGGCGCGGGCGTCGTGACGCTGATCACGGCCACCGTCCGACCCGACGCCACGGCCCTGAACGTCGGCCTGCTGGTGGCGATCTGGGCCTGCTTCGCGCTGCAGAAGGTCAATTACGCGCTGCATTCGACGTGCATCACGGCGTACGTGGTCTTCACCCTCGCCGCCGCCGGCCTGCCTGAACCGTCGACGGCCGCCTACCGCGTGATCGCCACGCTCGGGGGCGCGCTGATCGCGCTGCTGGTCCATGCCGTTCCGCTGCAGCGCAAAACGTAAACCGGCCCCGGACGCAGGCGTCCGAGACCGGTCGGTGTGTGATAAACGGGCCGGGTTAGTTTTGCGAGACCGTCGCCGTGGTCCGCAGGCTGTACATCTTGTCGCCCCATTCCCAGGTGTCGCTCATCGTCTCTTTGATGTGCTTGGTTTCGACGTGGCCGTCGACGTAGAGGAAGTTGGTGCGTTTCTTTTCCCACGAGCCCTGGCCGGCGTATCGACCGACCCAGTCCAGGCGGCTTTTGGTGCCCGTCGGTTCGAAATCCGACGGCGTGTTCTTGTACAAGTCGTCGTAGCGGACCTTGAAATACTCCGTCGTCCCGGCCGTCATCTTTTCCATATCAACGCCGGCGTTCGAGCGGTCGACTTTCCAGTTAAAGCCGTGGAGCGGGCGGTGGCTCTTGCAGACCGCCGACCCGCCGCCGCCGCGCGGCGCGCCGGAAACGATCCGCCAGTCGTTGATGACTTCGGTCGCCAGGATCGTGCCGCTGCTGTTGCGGATCGCGGACGTTTTGACGAATTGGTACGGCGTGGCGGTCGACCCTTGGAAGCCGACGACGAACTTGTTTTTCGGGCAGATGGCTTCGTTGAAGATGTAGCCGATGCGCGGGGCCTGGTAATCGACGACGTCGGCCGTATCGGGCGTCTGGTCGGGGTCTTTGTTGTCGGCCGACGCATTCGTGGGAGGCAGGCCACCGTTATCGATTTGAGGATTGCGGAAGCTTTCGGAGCCGGGAATCGAGCCCCGTTGGCCGAGGCCGTAGGTTTCGGTGGCGTTCCGCTGAATCGTTTCATTGCCGTACAGGAACGACGAAACGTGGCGGTATCCCTTGTCCGAGGTCGCCGGCAGCTGCGTGCCGCCGTTGATCGTCATGCCTTCGTAGATGTAGGCGGCCGGGTAGGTCTGCTTGTAGTTGTTGAGATAGAACTGCATCGCCTGCCCGATGGACCGCATATTGGCCGCCGATTTGATCGACCGGGCCATGCCGCGGGCCGAGTTCAGCGACGGCAGCAGGATGCTGATCAGCAGTGCGATAATTCCAATGACCACGAGTAATTCGACGAGGGTAAAGGCTGAGCGACGTGAGCGAGGCATAAGCAATCTCCAATAAACCGGCATCGCTTCCCACGACGCCGGGCGGAGTTAGACCATGGGCGTGTGGCCGACAAGTGAGCGGCAGCTTCGGACGGGATGAAAGTTGTATATCCGCTGTGTTAAGAAGGCGGATCGAAGCACGAGGCTGACGAAGGGAGCACAAAAAGGGCTCGTGTGCTTCGTGCTTCAACCCGCCGCGTGATTCACACGCCGCTGCCGACAGCCGCCGTGACGTGGCGGACGGCGTTGCGGAAGACGCGCAGGCCTTGGCCTTCGCCGCCCAATCCGCCAGTCGTGCCGCGGCTGGTCCAGGCGGGGTGCTGGTAGGCCGTCACGTGGCGCTCGGGGTGGGGCATCAGGCCCAGCACCAGGCCGCTGGCGTCGCAGATGCCGGCGATGGCGTCGGCGCTGCCGTTGGGGTTGTCGCCGACGTACGTCAGGGCGACCTGATCGTTGGCATGCAGCGCCGCCAGCACGTCAGGCGACCTGGTGATGAACTGGCCTTCGCCGTGGGCGATCGGCAGTTCGACTTCGCCGAGGTCGGCCGTCCACACGCACTTGCGGCTGACGGATTTGACCTTCACCCATTCGCAGACGAACCGGGCGCAGTCGTTGTGCGTGAGCGTGGCCGTCTGGCCGGTCGCGTCTTCCGGCTGTGTGCCGCTGTGGCCGGGCAGCAAATCGGTTTTGACCAGCACCTGAAAGCCGTTGCAGATGCCGATGACCGGCTTGCTGCTGTCGATGAACCGTCGCACGTCGTCGCCGAGCCGCTGCGTGATCTGATTGGCCAGAATGCGGCCGGCGGCGATGTCGTCGCCATAGCTGAAGCCGCCCGCGAAGGCGAGAATCTGGTACTCGTCCAGCAGCGCCGGACGCTCCAGAATGCGGTTCAGGTGCACCGTATCGGCGGTCGCGCCGGCCAGGGTGAATGCGTGGGCGGTTTCGCCGTCACAATTGGTGCCGGCCGTGCGGAGGATGAGCGTTTTGGGCTTCACAGAACGGATTATAGCCGATGGCCGCGGGTGTAAACCCGTGCGAAAATGATTCATTCGAAGAGCGCTTCGCACGACGGAGGGGTTCGCGCGGGTTCACACCCGCGGCCACGGCTTCCCGTTTCAACGTCGGTCGTCGATCCGGATCGTCCGCGTCATCTCATCGACGGTTTCGATCGTCACGTCCACACGGCATGCCGGCAGTCGTTCCGCCACGCGGCTGGGCCATTCGACGACCACCACGCCGTTCTGTTCCAGCAGTTCGTCGAAGCCGATGGCGTCGAAGTCCTCGCTGCCGTGCACGCGGTAGGCGTCGAGGTGGTAGACCGTAAGCGACGCCGTCGGGTAGACGTGCAGCAGGACGTACGTGGGGGAACTGACCATCGCCGTATCGCCGCCGAAGGCTCGCACCAGGCCGCGGGTGAATTGGGTTTTGCCGGCGCCCATGTCGCCGTGTAGCGCGATGACGTCGCCGCCACGCAGCCGCGCGGCCAGCCCGGCGGCGATGCGTTCAGTGTCGGCGACGGAGGCGGATAGGTGTGACATGCTGGCGTTCACAATGAGTATTTAGCCGCAGATGAACACGGATGAACACAGATAAGAAAATGCAAATGACTCTTCTTCATCTGTGTTTATCCGTGTTCATCCGCGGCTAAATGCGTCTTGCTTCAGAAGCGATGCTCAAACGCGCCGGATTCTAACGGCCGGCGGCCGCGTTCGTCTTCGATCCAGAGACCTTGCCCGGCCTCGACCATGCCGACGCGGATGGCTGCCTGAATGCCCGGTTCGCCTGTGAAACAGAGTTCGTAATCTTCACCGTCGTGCAGCGCGTGGTCCAGCGGCGGACGGCCGTCGGTCATGCGGGCGACGTCCGCATGAATCGGCACGGCGGCGGCGTCCAGAACAATGCCGACAGCGCTTTCGCGGGCCAGGTGTGCCGCGTCGCGCGATAGGCCGTCGGATAAGTCGATCATCGCGTTGATCCGATGGTGGCCGACCAGTTCGCGCGCTTCGCGAACACGCGGCACGAAGTCCAGATGCCGCCCCAGAATGCTGCCGCCGAGCGGGCCGGTGACGTACACGGCGTCGCCCGGTTTCGCTCCATTGCGCCGCACCGGCGTCACGCCCGCCGCCCGGCCGAGGATGGCCACGGTGACTGCCAGTTTCCCGTCCCACACCCCGGTGTCGCCTCCCACAATCGGGCAGTCGAACGCTTCGCCGGCCTGGCGGATACCGTCGTACAAGCGTTTCGTCCAGTCGACGCTCGTTCCGTGCGGCAGGGCGAAGCTGACCACCGCCGCCGCCGGCAGGCAGGCCATGGCCGCACAGTCCGATAGGTTCCGATTCATCGCCTTGCGGCCGATGCGCTCGGGGGCATGCGCGAGCGCATCAAAATGCACGCCGTCGAGCACCTGATCGACGCCGACGAGGATCAAACCGTCTGCGGCCGAGAACTGCAATGTGGCTAGGTCATCGCCCGCCGACAGCGGCACGCGCTCGGTTGCCCGCTGTTGCGCGCGAATCCAGTCGATCAATTCGAACTCGCCGGGCATAAGAATGGTTATATCGCGTGGGACGTTCGAGTGCGTAGCTGACCGCATGTCAGCCTCGAACGACTAACCCACTGCTGCCAAGCTTGAGAAATGAGTTCGTCTGAAACTCAAGCACGATCATTGGGATGAGCGGGCGCAGCAATGCCTCCAGTTGCGTGTTCGTGAGGTTTCCAGTTGATATGAGCAGGAGTTTGTCCGGCCGGCCTTGAAGCGAATGAGAGTCGACGAAATCCGCATCCTTCGTCACGACAATTCGGTGTTCGCGTACCGCGAGGTCAACAATATGAGCGTCAGTGGTTCGATTGCCCTCCACTAAGTCCAGCGTGTGGATCGCATCGATCCCGGCTTCGCGTAGCCAGACCGACAATCACTGAGAAGCTGCGCGTCAACGATGAACTTCACGGCAACGCCGGCTGCAGTCACCGGGTCCGCGAAAGTCGGGCGGCAAAGGCCAGAACGGCCAGCAGGTCCTCACGTTCCAAGTCGGGATAATCAGCCAGCACCTCTTCGAAGGTCATCCCCGAACTCAGAAGCTCGAGCAGCGTCTCCACCGGATACCGCAAGCCGCGTACGCACGGCTTGCCGTGGCAGACGGTCGGGTCGATCGTGATGCGGGCGAGCAGGGTTTCCATGGCCAAATTGTACCATAGGCAGAAGATCGAAAGGCCGGTTAGCCGGTAGGGCACGCTATTGCGTGCCGCCCGCCGAAGACGGCACGCATTAGCGTGCCCTCCGGAACTACTGTGGTTTGCCCTGCAAAGCTGTAGCGAGTGATTACGCAGGTACACCAACAAGTCGTGCTTCCTGACCAACTCCGTCGCCAAGTCGCGCACATTCGCGGCCAAACCTTTCGACTAACCCCAATTCAGTCGGCAGCTCAAAACAGCACCGCCAGCTTTCGCCGGGCTGCCGTTGCGCGGTCGCCAACTGCACAGAACAACGTACATGGCCAGCTAAATCGACGGTGAAAAACTCCAGAACGAGCCAACCTATTCCTGTATCGGCACCGACCTCCATACGAAAACGTGACTTTGGCGAAAACGACCATGCGATCAACTCACTTGCGTCAGATGTGAAGAAATCCGGCGATGCATACGCGGTCGAGCGAGCCACCCAGCCGGCGTGCCGAGCATCGACAGCTAGTTCGATCATGTCAGGAAGGTCATCGTAGATGACACGAAGATGGACAAAGTTGTCATCCATAAACGTTGTAAGGTGCGGTTCACCGCATCAGACTATGCCATGAGGCCCTGCCACTTGGGTCTACGTAGCCTCCACGGCCGCGTAGACTTTACCATGCTGACGCAGCCAATCGACGTCGCCGGCCTTGGGTGGTGTTCGACGTCGCGCAACAGTTCAACAACGTGCGGCTCGTAACACGGCTCAGACGGATCGGCGTCTGGAATCACCGCCTCGACCTCCACCGCTACCACGTATCGGTCGGTTCGCACGAGCCGGGTTCGTCGCACGCGTTTGCCAGGGATTGGGTTCATGGTGAAGGGTCACCAATTTAACAAGGTCTGGAGCAGTGAGATGCGACCAGACGACTTTTACTTCAGTTCCGTCAGCTAACTGCTACGCGACTTCGACAGACGTATTTGGCGAGGCGTTCGGGTGTTCCACCAAAATGACCCGGTTTCGATTCCATCAACCACTTGCCAATTTGATACGCCGCATTCATCCAGACATTCTGCCGCATGTTGGCCGATGACATACCGGCCCTTAATCACGAGCCGGCGTATCGTCACGAACAGTGACCCCATTAGCGCCCGTCACTCCGCCGGCTCGATCGTCACCGTCAGGCCCTTGGTCTGGAACTGTTCTTGGTACAGCTCCGCGCGCTCTTTGTGCGTCACCAGCAGCAGGGCGACGCCGGTGTCGTGGGCTTCTTTCATGCGGACGAGGGCGGCCTGCTCGTTCAGGGGCGTGAGCGACACGATCGACTCGATCACGAAGCCCATGTCGTTCTTGTCGTCGTTGTGCAGCAACACCTTCCACGGCGGGAGCGGCTGCGGGGGCTTGGGCTGGCCCTTTTCCTTCGGCTTCTCTTTGGTCGCGGCACCGCCGCTGGGCAGGTGAACTTTTTTCGGTTTGTCGGCCATGGGAAGACTCCATTTAAAGTATACGCGCGCCGGGAAGCGGACCCAAATCCTCCGGCGCTTGGGTCGCCGCGGGACGAGCCCCACGGCTGCCGGGCAGCGACTGAACCGCACCGGATAACCGGAAACTCATTCGGCGCGTACACTCGGCGTCATGCCCGACCGTCTGTTCATCGGCGTCATGTCCGGCACCAGCTGCGACGGCGTGGACGCGGCCCTGGTGCGCGTCAACGGCACCGGCCGGGGGATGCGGGCGGCGTTCCTGCACCTGACGTCGCGCGACTATTCGCAGGCCGACCGCGGCCTGATTCAATCAGTCAAAACCGAGCCGGGGCCGGTCGGGCGGGTGGTCGAAATCGACCGGTTGACGGCGGACCATTACGTGGCGTGCGTGCGGACGCTGCTGGCCGACACCGGCACGCGGCCGGCGGACGTGACGGCCGTCGCGGCGCACGGGCAGACGCTGTTCCACGCACCGCCATTGACGCTGCAGGCGTTCGACCCGTCACGGCTGGCGCGGGGCGTGGGGATCGACGTGGTCAGCGACTTCCGCCGGGCCGATTTGGCCGCCGGCGGGCAGGGCGCGCCGTTGGTGCCGTTCGGGGATTTTGTGCTGTTCCGCTCAGACCGGCCCCGGCTGATTCTGAACATCGGCGGCATCGCCAACGTGACGGTGCTGCCGGGCGGCGATGACCTGGACGCCGTCAGCGGGTACGACGTGGGGCCGGGCAATTGCCTGAGCGACTGGCTGATGCGCGAACACGGCGGCGTCGATGTCGACGGGGGACGCGCGACGCGTGGAACGCCGATCAATTCCGTCGTCACAGCCGTGCTGGCCGATCCGTTCTTTGGCCGGCCCGGCCCGAAGTCGCTCGACACGCCGGCGATGATTGAATTGTTCCGCCAGTGCTTTGAGCCGTACCGAACGAACCCAATCGAGAATCTTCTTGCGACCGCGAACGCCGTGGTGGCCGGGGCGATCGGGCGGGAAGTCCGACGGCTTGGCGGCGGCGAGCTGTTCGCCGCCGGCGGGGGCGTGCACAACCGCGACCTGATGCGCCGCATCGAAGCCGATTGCGGCCCTGTGCACACCACCGACGATGTGGGCGTGCCGGCCCAGGCCCGCGAGGCGACGGCGTTTGCCCTGCTGGCGGCCGCGTTCGTCGACCGGTTTCCCTGCCACATGCCCCGCGTGACCGGCGCGACTCGGCCGGCGGTGCTGGGCTCGCTGACGCCGGCCGCGGGTTGAGGCCATCGCCCTCATCGGCCCGGCAACCTATACTCCCGCCCCATGGCGCAAACGGACGCGGCCTGGACGGTCGAGCGCATCCTCAGCTGGACCCGCGGGTTCTTCGAACGCAAAAAAATCGACGCGCCCCGTTTGTGCGCCGAACTGCTGGTTGCCCACGTGCTGGCCGTGCCGCGGATCAAGCTCTACACGGATTTTCAGCGCGTGCTCGACGAGGCCCAGCTGACGCGCCTGCGCGACCTGGTGAAACGGGCCGGCGAGGAAGAGCCGATCGCTTACCTCACCGGCGTCACGCATTTCTTCAACTGCGAGCTGCACGTGCGCAGTGGCGTGCTGATCCCGCGGCCGGACACGGAAACGCTGGTGGAACAGGCGATGGCGCTGTTCCGCAACGTGATCGGCTTCGAAAGCCCGCGCGTGCTGGACTTGTGCACCGGCAGCGGCGCGGTGGCGGTGGCGATTGCCAAGCACGCCAAGGCCAGCCAAATCGTCGCGACGGATATTTCCGAAGTGGCGCTAGAAGTGGCCCGGCAGAACGCCCAAACCGTCGGCGTGGCCGACCGCGTGACGGTACTCGGGGGCGATCTGTACGAGGCGCTGAAGGATTCGGTCGACCCGTCGCCGTTCGATTTGATCGTGGCGAACCCGCCGTACATTGCGACGGGCCAAATCGCCGGCCTCCCGCGGAACGTGCGCGATTACGAGCCGCATTTGGCCTTGGACGGTGGCCCCGACGGCCTCGGCCCGCACCGGCGGATTCTGCAAGGCGCGCAGGACCGCTGGCTGCGCGACGGCGGGCGGGTCATGCTGGAAATCGCCTTCGATCAGCAGGAATCGGCCTTGGCCATGATCGCCCAGTACCCGGCGTTTTCGGACGCCAAGATCATCCGCGACTACGCCGGCCAGCCGCGCGTGCTGGTGGCGACAAAAGGGGCGGTGGCGTGACGGCCTTTTTCGTCTTAGCCGCCGCCACGCCACCGCCGTCGGACCCGACGACGACCTACGTCATCATGGGCGGGGCCTCATTTTTCATCGTTTACGTGATGATGCGCCTGACCAAGCGCAAGAAGAACGATCCGTTCGAAACGCCGTTCCAGACGCGTGGCCTGGCGCAGCACCGCAGTGTCGAACGGCAGATGGAAAACCTGCTGGTGGAACTGTCCGAAATGAGCCGCCAGATGAGCGCGCAGCTCGACACGCGGGCGGCGAAGCTGGAGATGATCATCAAGGACGCCGACGAACGCATCGCCAGGCTGGACCAGCTGAACCGCCAGGGCCCGCCGATGCCGAACTTCACGATGCCCGCCGAGCCGAGCGTGCCGCCGCCGGACCCGGTGGCGGTCGCCAGGGCCGATGACGTCGCGCCGAGTCCGTCGATCGATCCTGCTCATGCGGAGGTGTATCGCCTGGCCGATGAGGGCCAAAGCGTTCATGTCATTGCTGGCGAACTGGGCCGGCCGAGCGGGGAAGTCGAACTGATCCTGGCGCTGCGTCCGCGCGGGTGAGGTTTGAATGGGCCGCAGATGAACACAGATAAACACGGATGACGCAGATAAGAATAAGAGAGGACGACGGGAAATGAGTGTTGGTTCTTAGTCCGCTGCGTTTTATTGGGTGGCACGCGGTAAATCACTTTCTGCCCGAACGGTCCGTTGCTCCAGCTATTCCTTTGCTGATCAGACTTACTCTCTTTCTTCTCTGCGTTCATCCGTGTTTATCTGTGTTCATCTGCGGCCCCTCTAACCCTCGCCCATTCGAACCGCCCCGATGTCCGAAGCCGACGCCTCGTCCAAATCTCTCCACCGCAACGCCCGCCTGATCGGCGGCCTGACGCTGCTCAGCCGCGTGTTGGGCCTCGTACGCGAAGGCGTGGCGGCGCACTTCCTGGGCGCGCAGTCGATCGCCGCCAATGCGTTCGCGATCGCGTTTCTCGTGCCGAACCTGTTCCGCAAGCTGCTCGGCGAAGGGGCGTTGTCGCAGGCGTTTATTCCGCTTTACGCCCAGGCGGTGCGGCGCGGGCAGACGGAAACCGGCGACCCGCCCGCAGACTTCGCGGCCGGGTCGGTGAAGCTGCTGGCGGGCCTGTTGATCGGCCTGACGATCGTCGGCGAAATCATTTTAGCGGGCGGGATGATTGCCTACCGCGGCGAGCGGGCCGACGTGCGGCTGATGTTGCAGTTCACCGCCATCATGCTGCCGTACGTCGTGCTGGTCTGCGGCGGGGCGTTCCTGTCGGCCATCCTGCAGGTGCACAAACGCTTCGGCGCACCGGCCTTCGCGCCGGTGCTGCTGAACGTCGTGCATATCGCGGTCGTCTGCGGCGGGGCGTGGTGGCTGGGCCTGCGCGGGCACGGCGACCCGCTGTTGCCCGAGGTCAACGCCCTGCAGACGAAGCTGGCGCTGTGGCTGTCGATCGCGGTGCTGGTGGCGGGCGTGCTGCAGGTCATCGTGCTGCTGCCGGCCTTGCGGGCGGCGGGCTTCCGCTTCCGCTGGCGTCTGCCGGCCTGGACGACGGACACGAAGAAGATGCTGCGCCTCAGCCTGCCGGTGGCGATGGGGGCGGCGGTGCTGCAGGTGAGCGTGGCGCTGGACAAGGGCATCAGCGCCGGCCTGATGCAGGGCCGGACCACCAGCGGCGAGGTCGTCACGCATTTCGACTTCTTCGGCCACGCGGTGCGTTACCCGATGGAAAGCGGCGCGGTGGTGCGGCTGAACCTGGCGCAGCTGCTGTACCAGTTCCCGCTGGGCATTTTCGCCATCGCGATCGCGACGGCGATCTACCCGAGTTTGTCGACCGCGGCCATTGCCGAAGACCGCGGCGAGTTTCGGCGCGTCGTCCGGCAGGGCGTGCTGGCGACGCTCTGGGAAGGCCTGCCCGCCAGCGTCGGCCTGATGCTGGTCGCGGCGCCGGCCGTGCGGCTGCTGTTCCAGCACGGCTACATCACTGCCCACGACGCTGACCTGATCACCCGTGACACGATGTTTTACGCCGGCGGCATCTGGGCCTATTCGATGCTGCAGGTGATCAACCGCGCGTACTACGCCCTGCACGACGCCCGCACACCGCTGGTGGCCAGCGTGATCAACGTGGTGGCGAACGTGGTCGTGGAAGTGCCGCTGCTGTGGTGGCTGGGCGAAGCGGCGATGGCGGTCGGCACGCTGGTGAGCTTTTCGATCCAGGCGATCGTCATGCTCTGGCTGCTGGACCGAAAAGTGGGCGGGCTGGGCCTGAAGGAACTGCTGAGGCCGACGGCGAAGATCGGGCTGGCGACGGCGGCGATGCTGGGCGTCTGCCTGCTGGTTCGCTACTCGTCCGTCTACCCGCAGTTGACGCAAACGGGCTGGCGTGCCAGCGGCCAAATCGTCTGGGGCACGCAGCTTCTCCTGCTTTCTGGCATCGGCGGCGGCGTTTATCTGCTGACGACCCGCCTGCTCGGCGTGCGCCCGTTCAGTCAATAATCATCTTGACCAGCGTAATAACCGATGTAATAATATAACAGGAGTTATAACAATGGCCACTTCGACTCGCCTCGCGACGGTAAAACTGACCACGATCGGCAATTCCACCGGCATTGTGCTGCCCAAGGAGTTGCTGGAGAAGCTGCGCGTGCAGAAGGGGGACGTGCTGCAGGTGCTGGAAACGCCCCGCGGCATCGAACTGACGGCATGGGACGAGACGTTCGCCGCCCAGATGGAAGTGGCCGAGAAGGTCATGCGTGAGGACCGCGACGTCCTTCGAAAGCTGGCGGAGTGAACCATGGACGACCCGAAGTGGATAACCGTCGATCTGGCCACGGCCATTCACCGCCGTCAGCTTGCCGAACACGGCGGGGCGGACGGCGTGCGCGACAGCGGCCTGCTGGAATCGGCCATCAACCGGCCGCGCCACCTGTTCGCTTATACCGACCCGACGCCCAACATTCCGACACTCGCCGCGTCGTATGCCTACGGCATCGCCCGAAATCACGCATTTATCGACGGCAATAAGCGCACGGCCTATGTGGTCTGTCGTACGTTCATGCTGCTGAACGGCTACGACTTCACCGCCACCCGAGAAGAACGCTATCGCGTTTTTCTCGCATTAGCCGCGGGCGAGATGACGGATACGGCGTTCGCCGAATGGGTGGTCGCCAACACCCGTCCACAACCGGCCAGCGATTGACCGTTCACCGAGCAGGCTTTCACGCGTGCTGAAAACCATGCTGACGTAGCGACGGCTATTGTGGTCGCCCGAAACAACCTAAGATTTGCAAACCATGCGCCGCTTGTCTTTCAACATCGACCCCGTCCTCGAAGGCCGCGCCCGGCTGACCGACGCCCAAGCCTTGGAACTGCACGCGAACGCCTCGCTGCAGGACCTCGGCGATTGGGCCACGACCGTGACCAAGCGGCTGCACCCGACGGTCGATCGCACCTACGTCATCGACCGCAACATCAATTACACGAACGTCTGCACCGCCAAGTGCACGTTCTGCGCGTTCCGGCGCGACCACGAAGATGAAGACAGCTACACCCTCACGTTCGACCAGATCGGCGAGAAAATCGAAGAGCTGATCGCCATCGGCGGCACGCAGATCCTGATGCAGGGCGGCATGAACGACCGCCTGCCGATCGAGTGGTACGAAGATTTGCTGCGGTTCATCAAGACGAAGTACCCGAGCGTTCACATTCACGCGTTCAGCCCGCCGGAGTTCGTGGAGTTCGAGCGGTTCTTCGGGCTCGACGTGCGCGACATCATCCGCCGCTTCAAGGCCGCCGGATTGTCGACTATCCCCGGCGGCGGCGGGGAGATCTTCGCCCCGCGCGTCCGCCGCCGCATCGGCATCGGCAAATGCAGCGGCGACGACTGGCTGCGCGTGATGCGCGTGGCGCATGAGGAGGGCCTGAACACCAGCGCCACGATGCTGATCGGCCACATCGAGTTCGTGCGCGAACGCATCGAGCACATGGCCGCCATTCGTGACATGCAGGATTACACGCTCTGGCTGTTGAAGGACGACACCTATGAGGAGCGGGCCGGCTTTATTCCGGACGTCGACCTCGACGCGATTCGAACGCGCTGGCCCGGCGTGTTCGCCAAGTCCGTCATTGACCCGAACCAGCTTCATCGCGAATCCGCCCGCGGCCAGCGTACGTTCGGCCACTACACGGCGTTCATCCACTGGCCCTTCCAGCGCGAGAACACGCCGCTCGGCCGGGCGAAGGAGTGGAACGAAGCGACGTATGGCCCGTTCGATGAGTCTACGAACGACGACGTCCTGCGCGGCCGCGTGGTGCGCAGCGCGGGGGCCGAGTCGTATTTGCGCACGCTCGCGATCGCCCGGCTGTTCCTCGACAACGTGCCGAGTTTGCAGAGCAGTTGGGTGACAATGGGCCCGAAAGTCGGACAGTTGGCACTCTTCTACGGCGCGAACGACATGGGCGGGGCGATGATGGAAGAGAACGTCGTCTCGGCCGCTGGAACAACCTACCGCCTGGCCGTGCGTGAACTGTGCCGTTTAATTCGCGACGCCGGGTACACGCCCGCACAACGCGACCAGTACTACCACCTCCTGAAGCGCCACGACGGGCCAGACGCGCCCGATTTGCAGCCCGACCCGAACCCGCCGCTACGCGACGTGGAGCAGATCGACAAGACCTTCATCGGCCGCGCGCCGGGCATGGAGCCGATCTTCGCCGCCATGCACAACGGGCAGCGCGACGACGCGGATCGCTCGCCCACGGTCGCGCTGACAGTCCTCGGCGGCGATCGCCCCTGACTTAGCCCGGGCTATTGTTGCTCGGCTGAAAAAGGTTACTGAATAATCACGCCGGCGTCGCGCATGGTATTGATCGCGTCGGCCACGTCGTCCGGCTGCAGGTTCACGCCGCGGCAGGCGGCCTCGATTAGCGTAACGACAAACCCTTCGCGCACGGCGTCCAAGGCCGTGAACATCACGCAATAATCCGTCGCCAGCCCGACAATTGCGATCTCCCGCACGTCGCGCGCGTGCAGCCCTTCGGCCAAGCCAGTCGAACGAACGTGGCCGTTGTCGTACAGGCCGCTGTAGCTGTCGATCAGGCGGTCGGTGCCTTTGCGGAACACGGCGTCAATGCGATCGACGTCTAAGCCCGCGGCGAATTCGGCCCCGGTCGTCAGCTGCACGCAGTGCGTCGGCCAGAGCACCTGCGGCAGGCCGCCGAGCTGCACGATGTCGCCGACGCTGTGGCCCGGGTGGTTCTCCGCGAAGCTGCCGTGATCGGCCGGGTGCCAGTCCTGCGTCGCCAGCACGATGTCGTACTCGTCCATCAGCGCATTGATCGGATCGATCACGGCATCGCCGCCTGCGACCGGCAGTGCGCCGCCGGGAAGGAAATCGTTCTGCACGTCGACGACAATCAGGGCAGTAGCCGGCATAAGGGAATCCTCGCGTCAGACAGTCTAGTCACCCCGAATGGCCAGCAGCGCCGCCATGCGCCGTTCTGCCAGAGACGACTCTAACCCGGCCGGGTATTCGTGCGGGTTCAGCAGGCGCAGGATCGTCGGGTGAAGCAGGCCCAGCTGGGCGATCGTTCGCTCGCGAATCTGCGTTAGCGGCGGGGCGTCGTACACGCACCGGCCGCCGCGGAAGACGGGCACCAGCAGGTCTTCGCCGGACAAGGCGGGGTCGATCGTGCGGTGCCGCGTCGGGTCTTTCGGGTCGACCACGACGGCCTTGTCCGGCAGCCCGTCCGGCTCGTGGTACACCATGTCGGCCAGCAACGTGCCGTCGCGGCGGTAGCGGCGCGTCTGCAGGATGCCAGGGAAGCTGGCCTTGGCGAGGGTTTCGCTGGCCTTAAGCGGGTAGCGCCACGTGCCGTCGTCGTTCTTGATGGCCGACAATTTGTAGACGCCGCCGAGGGCCGGCTGGTCTTGCGCCGTCACCAGCCGTGTGCCGACGGCCCAGACATTCACTTTCGCGCCCTGCGTTTTCAACGACGTAATAACGTTCTCGTCCAAGTCGTTCGTCGCCACCACGTGCGCGTCGGGCAGGCCGGCTTCGTCCAGGATTTTGCGGGCTTCGATGCTGAGGTACGCCAGATCGCCGCTGTCGAGGCGAATGCCCAGCAGCTTTTGGCCCTTCGCTTTCATGCGTTGCCCGACGACCGCCGCCTGCCGCACGCCGGCCAGGGTGTTGTAGGTGTCGACCAGCAGCACGCAGTTGTTCGGCATGACGCCTGAGTACGCGTCGAACGCCTCGGCCTCGGTGTCGAAGCTCATCACCCAGCTGTGCGCGTGCGTGCCGCGCACCGGAATGCCCAGCAGCCGCCCGGCCAGCACGTTGCTGGTGGCCGGGCACCCGCCCACAAACGCGGCCCGGCTGGCGGTCAGGCCGCCGTCGACGCCCTGGGCCCGCCGCAATCCGAACTCCAGCACCGGTTCGCCCTGCGCGGCGTGACATACGCGCGAGGCCTTCGTCGCGATCAGGGTCTGGAAGTTCAGGATCGTCAGCAGCGCCGTTTCCACCAGCTGCCCCTGGAGCAACGGCCCGCGCACGCGCACGAGCGGCGTGTTGGCGAAAACGACCGTTCCTTCCGGCACCGCGTCGACGTCACAGGCGAAGTCCATCCGCCCGAGCCAATCCAGAAACGCCGGCTCGAACAGGGGTGTGTCGTCATGGCCGACGAGCGTGGCGAGGTAGGCCGTGTCTTCGGCGTCGAACCGCAAACGCTTCAGGTACGCAATCGCGTCCGCCAGGCCGGCCGCCACCATGTAGCCGCCGTCGAACGGGTGCTTGCGCGCGTACAGATGAAACACCGCCTCCCGCTCGTGCGTGCCGAGCTTCCAATAGCCGTACGCCATCGTCAGCTGGTACAGGTCGGTCAGCAGGGCCAGCGAGGGGCGGTAGAGGGCGTCGAGCAGCGGCATGGGCAGGAGTGTAGCCGGGGCCAGGACTGGCGGGCAGGCGGGTCAAGCGTTGGCGGCCGACGCGGAACCTTCGTGTAGCCGGCGGACAGGCCGCCGGCTACACGAAAATATGGTTAACGCTGACGCGTCTCCCGGTCCTGCCGTTTACGGCGTCGGCTGCGTCGTCGGGCCCGGGTGGTTTTTCACCAGCGGGGACGAATACAGTTCCTTCAGCCGGGCCGGTTCTACGCCGCGGGGGCCGAGTTCGTCGGTCCAGGAATAGAAGAACGACCATTGAATGCCGAGGCGTTTCATCGCTTCGGCGTCGGGCACGCCGCCGATTTCGCTCAGGGCCAGCAGCTTCGTCTGGCCGTAGCGGGCCTGGAGCGCGTCCCACAGGCCGCTGACGGGGTCGCGCTGGTCCTTCGGGTAATAGTCGACGCCGATGCTGTCGAACTGGTTGTCCGGCGGGTACCAATCCCACTTCGTCGTGCCGGTGTACATCCAGATCAGGTTGTTGAGCTTGTGGTGGTTCGTGATGCGGTCGTAAACGATGGCCCACAACTGCTTGAAGGCGTCGGGCCCTTTAGCGCCCCACCAGAACCAGCCGCCGTCGGCTTCGTGCAGGGGACGCCAGATGATCGGCACGCCGGCGGCGTCGAACTTTTTCAGCTCCACGGCGATGACGTCAATGTCGCGCAGGAGCAGCTTGTAGTCGGCCCCGTCTCTATCAGCCAGCGCGGCAGTCAGGTCGAACGTGACGGCCTCGGTGTAAAAGCCGCGGTACCAGCTCGCGTCGATCATTTTGCCGTCGACTTCGATTCTTCGCTTATCGATCAGCCCGCTGGGCGCGTTCCAGTGCCACATGACCACGCCGATGTGGCCGGCCTTGATGTCTTCGATCAGTTCTTCGGACCGCCGGCCGGGGTTGGAGCCGCGTTCGACGCGCGACGGCGTGTATTCGATCAGGTCCGCGCCCATCACCATCGGCCGACGGCCGGTGCGATCGAGAACGAGTTTGGCGTCCTGCCGCGTGTGCACGCCGGAGAACATTCCGTGGCCGTAGCCGTCGACCAGCGTTTGCATCAGGGCTTTGGCGGCGGGCGTGGCATTGGGGTTCACCAGCGCGGCCGTCGGCTTCTGCAGCGGCGCTACATCCGTGGGGATCAGTTCGATGCGGTCCAGATCGTACGAGCCCCAGTTTTTGTTCAGTTCGATGACGTTGTCGCCGGGCTTCAATTCCACTTTGCCGCCGGCGTGGGTGGCGAAGGCGTCGCCGGTGGGCTGGAAGAAATCCTCCCGGCCGATGCCGTTGATGGTCAGGCCGAAGCCTTTGATGGAGGGCGCGCTGTAGCGCAGGTCGATTTGATACAGGCCGCCTGTTTCCGATTTCGCGCGGAAGAGCAGGCCGTCCTTTTCGCCGTCGACGCCGGTGATGTAGGCGCTGCCGCTGTAGCCGGGGCGGGTGGTGGCGTAGAGCGTGCCACGCGGCTCGGCGTCTTCGGCTTCAAGAATGATCGACGGACGCGTGGCGGGCGGCGGCTTGGTCTGCGTCGCGGGCGCGGCACCCATGCTCATTGCCGGCCAAAAGGCCAGGTATGCCAAACCCAATCCGATCGTCCGCACGATTTCTATTGGTCGTTCTTTCACGAGTCCTCCGTGCCGACAGCTTAGCAAGCCGCAGGACGATCCGCCGCAGGCAATGGCGAAGTCGATTGCTTTTATTTCCGTACGGTCGAGCGTGAAAACAAAGCGGTCGCCGCAGGAAAACTCCCACGACGACCGCGTTACGATCAGAAAAGATCGACCAAACTGACTGCCGCAAATCTCAACGACGCCGACGCGCGACGGCCATCAGCATCGCGCCGCCGATCAGGCCGAGCGAGGCCGGCTCGGGGACGGCCGACGTGGTGAACTGTGTGACCAAACCGGTCGTGGAGTTGCTACCGAGCGTGCCGGCCGCGGTCGCGCCGAAGGCCGAGGCGATGCCGTCGTTGGCGGTCGCGCCCAGGGCGTCGCCGGTTTGCGTGTCGGGCCGGTTGTAGCCGTTGGACCCGCTTTCGGTCGTCGTCGCGCCGGTCGGGATCAGCACGTCCAGCAGCAGATTGCCGCTCCCTTTGCTGTAGGCGAACGGGGTTTGGAACGTGATCACGTAGCCGAAGTCGGTCGTGCCGGCCGTGGGCGTGGTGACCGTGAGCGCGCCGGCATAAACCGTTTTCGCGTCCGCCCCGATGTTGTCGGCGAACACGTTACTGATCGGGTTCGTGCCGTCGATCGAGCTGTTGCGCTGCGTGGTCGACAGGCTGATGTTGATGTTCGACACCGAAACCGTCGGGCCGAAAATGCCGGGGAAGAAAAAGCCGCCGGTCTTGGCCCGCAGGGCGATGCCGGTGATGTTTTCCGTGGTGCCGAGCACGGCGAACTGGCCGGCGTCGTAAATCTGTTGGTAGCGTTGGCCGTCGGTGTCGCCGGTGCGGCTGAAGAAGCGGGTGTCATTGTCCTGCCCGTTGCCGAGCGTGTTCGCCTGAGCGTTCGGCGCGACCACTGTCGCGGCGAAAGTCGAGGCGGGTAGCGAGGCGACCGCACAAACGGCCAATGTTGCTAGAATCCGGTGCTGCATTTTCTTCCTTCCCAAATTAACCCGAAACATGTATTGGACACCTTGTGGCGGCCACGCAGTGCATTACGTAACACCCGCGGCCGGCGGATTGATCCAAAACATTTCGCTGGGAAGGGTCGACGCGGACGACGGACGTCGACTTGATTGGGACTGCTGAAATTACAAGATTCGCAAAAACGGGCCGTGCCGCGTCAAACGCTGAGGCGCTCTTTCCACGCCGCTAGTTGGTCTTCGAACGGCTTGCCGCCGGCCGCGCCGGCGCTTTGGTAACGCTTCACCACGTTGGCCGCGCCGAGGCAGGTGTAGACGTCGTCGGTCACCCGCTTCTCCGTGTTGCTGGCCGCGATCACTTCGTTGAATGCCTCCACGCTTAACTGTGACAGCGCGTGTTTGCCCTCTTTTTCGCAGCGGGCCACCAGCGTGCCGACGATGTGGTGGGCGGTGCGGAAGGGGATGCCGGCCGTCACCAGATATTCGGCTAGCGACGTGGCGTCGAGGAAGCCTTTATCCAGCGTCGGCTCGATACGTTCCTTGTCGTAGCTAGCGCTGTTCACGATCGCGGCCGCCATCGTCAGGCACTGGCTGACGGTGTCGTAGGCGCGGAAGACGATGCGCTTGTCTTCCTGCAGGTCACGGTTGTAGCCGATGGGCAGGCCCTTCAGGATCGTCATCAGGGCGAACAGGTCGCCGTAGACGTTGCCGCAGCGGCCGCGGATCAGCTCCAGCATGTCCGGGTTCCGCTTCTGCGGCATCATCGAACTGCTGGTGGTGTATCGGTCGGCGATCTTAAGGAAGCCGAACTCGGTCGTCATGTAGATGATCCACTGCTCGGCCCAGCGGGAGAGGTGCTGGGCGATCATGGCGCAGGCGAAAACAAATTCGCAGGCGGCATCCCGTGAAGCCGTCATTAGAATTGAGCTATGAGGCGGATGCATAAACTGCGGATAATGGCCACGAGAATCGAATGATTGAGAACTGAACGCGTTTAATGTGATGTCTGCGCGAAGCGGAAGTGAGCTTCCGGCGATCGCTCCGCTACCGAGCGGCATCGTCATAGCCGCGACCGTGAGAGTGCCTAAAAGGCGGCCATTGTCTTCATTAAACATCAAACACCATGCGAGAGATTCCGCCCCTGCTGAGATGGGTTGCGCTCGCTGAAGATGAGTAAAAGATGGCATCACGACATCACGTGATCGCTCGGCAAGTTCAATGTATGTCCGGCACAGAGTTTTGACTTCCCGTTGTAAAGATTTGGTGGCGGTTTGGAGCCACATCGCCAAATCCGTCGCCACCTGATCATTCCGGCTCCGCCCCGTATGCAGCTTCCGGCCCGGCTCGCCGATGCGGTCGGTGAGGGCCGATTCCACGCACATGTGGATGTCTTCCAGTTCCGGCTTGAAGCCCGCCCACTTCGGCCCGTCGCGGTCGATCTCGGCCTCGATCTCCTTCAGCCCGGCGAAGATCGCCTCGCGGTCGGCCCCGGTGATCAGGCCGACTTTTTCCAGCATCGTCGCGTGGGCGATGCTGCCGGCGACGTCGACCTTGTACAGCCGCCAGTCGTAGCTCATGGACTCGACGAAGCTTTGCGCGATGGCGTCGGTGGCCTCGCCGATGCGGGCCTGCCAGGATTTGGTGGGGGTGTCGGACAATGCAATCTCCTGTTCGTGATTCGGCTTCGGACTGGCGTGAACCTTACTTCGCCGTCGGCGGTGGATTGACCGCCTTGATGATTTCGTTGGCTGCGAACGTCGCCGGCGATGCGCCGAGGCGGTGCACGAGAATGTTCGCATCGACCAGTTTCTGCACGCTGTTTTGGGCGGCCTGGTAGGACACGCTCATGATCCTTGCCGCATCGGAAATGGTGACGACCGGTTCGACAAAAAGGTGGTCCGACAAGGTGAGCAGCAGCGCCGTGTTCCGAGCCGATCGGAGCCGGTCGTGGTATCGCCGCTGCAAGTCGAGCAACTCGTCAAGCTTCTGGATCGACTCGGACGCGGCGACGAACAGGCCCTCGAAGAAAAAGGTCATCCACCCGTTCCAGTCGCCATGGGTACTGACGGCAAGCAGGGTGTCGTAATAGCGCTGCTTATGTCGCTCGAAGTGGAGGCTGGCATTAATGAGCGGGACGGTCAGCAGATTGTGCTGGCACAGCCCGAGCAGAATCAGAATCCGGCCGAGCCTTCCGTTGCCGTCCTCGAACGGGTGAATCGTTTCGAACTGGTAATGGGCGAGGGCGATCTGCACCAAAGCCGGCGAAATCTGCTCCGTGCGGACGTACGTCTCGAAATCGCCCATCAGGTCGTTCAGCAGGTGCGGCGGCGGTGGCACGAACCGTGCGCCGCCGACGCCATCCTGTTCGTTGCCGATGTAGACTTGCTTTGCCCGAAAGTGGCCGGCGCATTCTTCGCCGCGTACGCCGGTCAGCAGCACGCTGTGCATCTGACGCAACAGGTTGTTGGTGACCGGGTAGCCATGATTGAAGACGGCGTCGACACCGGCCTCAATCGCTCGTTGGGCGTTGAGTGTTTCACGGACATCGCTGTTGGCGTTCCGCCGCGACCGCTCATCCTGTTCGGCCGCGGCGACGGCTTCGTAAGGTGCGTATGTATTCTCGATGTAGCTCGAAAGCTGGGCTTCGCGGCGAACGAAAGTGCGGATCAGAATTTTTGGATCGGGTAACGCACCGGCAATGCCTTGCAAGCGGCCAAGGGCGTTGGCGACACGGCTGGTCGAATTGAAAAGCTCATTGGTCAGCTTGAGTTGCGGCGGAAGGCTGTCTGGAACGAACGCTAAAATGCCATCGTCCGCGTCCGATAACGCCATTGCCCGCACCAATCGGCCTGGGGAGTGCTTTCTGAACCGTTTCGCGTCCATAGAGGCATCCTTGAAGCCAGCTTGAATGACAGCCGGTCACTTTAAAGGATAATGGCGTATCGTTCAAACCGAAGCGTGTCCATTTAAGTTGTCTTGAACGGCCTCACAGCTGAAGACTAGTAGAAGGTCTTGGCTAACCCCAACATGTGGTAATGTTTTGGCCATGAACTACCGCCCCCTCGGCAACAGCGACGTAAAGGTTTCAGAAATCAGTTTCGGCTGCTGGACGATGGGCGGCCTGAATTGGGTCAACGGCAGCCCCAATGGCTGGGCGAACGTCGACGAAGACGAAGTGACCAAGGGCATCAAAATCGGCCTCGATGCCGGCGTGAACCACTTCGACAACGCCGACGTCTACGGCAATGGAAAGGCCGAGCGCATGCTCGCCCGCGTGCTGGAAAAGCTCGGCGTCAAAAGCGAAAGCGTGGTCATCGCCACGAAGGTCGGCCACTTCCCCGGCACCGCCGAACACGCCTACGAGCCGGCCCACATTCGCCACCAGTGCGAGCAGTCGCTGATCAACCTGAAGCGCGATTACATCGACGTGTATTACCTCCACCACGGCGACTTCGGCGAGAATGCCAAGTACCTGCCCGACGCCGCCGCGACGCTGGACAAACTGGTGGCCGAGGGCAAGGTACGGCTGAAGGGTCAGAGCGCGTATTCGGCCGACGATTTCGAGCGGGCCGTGCCGGTCGTGAAGCCGGCGGTGCTGCAGAGTTGGGCCCACGCGCTGGACGATCAGTTCGTCCGCCCCGGCTCACGCGTCAGCAACTTGCTGGAAAAATATGGGATGACGTACGTGGCCTTCAGCCCGCTGGCCCAGGGCAAGCTGCTGGACAAGTTCGACCCGAAGAACCCGCCGCAGTTCGAAGCGGGCGATCACCGCAAAGACAGCAAAGGATTCTCCGCCGAAGAGTTCGAGAAGCTGAAGCCGAAGCTGGCGAAGCTGAAAAGCCGCTTCGGATCGACGACGGAAGAATTGGCCAGTGTGGCGCTGAACTACATCCTGGCCCTGCCGCGCGTGGCGTGCGTGATTCCCGGCTTCCGCAACGAACGCCAGGCCCGGTGTAATATCGCCGGCGCAGGAAGAGCGTTGTCGGCCGACGACGTGAAGTTCGTGCAGGAATCGCTGGCTTAACCGCGAAACTGAGTAGCCGCAGATGGACGCAGATGAACACAGTTAAGAGCAGGAAGGAGAATGTCTTTTCGTTCTTATCTGTGTTCATCTGCGTCCATCTGCGGCTAACTCGCTCTGCTCTGCTGAAGGTGAACGTCGCTCGCTGCCTACCATCCCGCATGACGGCGTTTCCGGACCCGCACGTCGATTACCGTCTTCATCCAGAGCAGTACCGTGTCGGCCGCGGCGAGCGGGGCGTGCTGACGGTGCAGCCGTACAAGGGCGAGCTGCTGCCGCACTGGCGGTTCAAAACGCCGGCCGAGGCGAAGGCGTCGGCGGCCACGCTGTACAAGCAGTTTCTCCGATACGTGAAGGCAAACGATTTCGTCGGCGCGGACATGGCCCGCAAGTTCATCCAGATGGGCTGGACGCGGGCGCGGCGTTACGCGAACCACGCCGGTGGCCGCAAGTACAAGCCCGGCACGCGCGAGGTGCTGCCGCCGAAGATCGACCCGATCAAAGCCGAGTCGGCGGCGATCTTTTTCGAAACGCTCGGCCGCGTGCGCAAAAACGCGGGATACCTGCGTCTGGCCGCGGCACACAAAACGCAGGTCGCGGGCGTTACGTCGGGCGCGGGATCAAAAAACTCAAGTGCCGCGCCGCGTGGACGAGCTGCAGCTGCTGCCAATCCGTCACGCTGATTCGGCCGAAAGCGGGATGGTCGATCGTGTCGCCGCTGAGGTGGCCCGCCTGCTCGGTGATCGCCGCGAAGCGTGCGTACACGTTGCCGTCGATTTCCGCGGGCGGGCGAACGATTTTCGGCGCCGGCATGGTCGGCATCGATCGCGTTTTCAGCAGGTACCACAGGATCGGTCGGAGCAGCATCCGCACCGGCCGCGGCGGGCCGGCGGTGGGGTCTAACGCAATCTGCATGACCCGTGTGAGGTGGTCCAAAATCTGTTCGAGTGACCATTGGCCGACGCGGTCGTAGCCGTGCGCCTGAAGGCGTGCGACGTCGGCGATCAGCTGATCAAAATTCTGAAAGTCGAGCGAACGTCTTTGCGGGGCGGCCATGGCACACAGCGTATGCGGCGGGCGATGTGTCGCAATGCCGAAGGGTTCCGGACGCGGTGCGGTTGGTGGATGGCCCGCCGGCCGCAATGTTCCTATCGTCAGTCATGCCCCGCGCGGAAAAGCCTCTACCTGAACTCGGCCTGGTTTGCCTCAGCAGTGACGAGCAATGCCGCTTTCGCACCATCACGCGCACGCGATACCTTTCGTTGTCGGAGGAACAGCGTGACAAAGATCTACACGCCATTTACTGGGACAATGTGCAGCGTCTGCACTGGACGCTCGGCTACTGCGCTCGCCGCAATATCAAGCTGTACCGGGCGACGAGCGCACTCTTTCCCATGAGCGACGAACCGGCCGGCGAGGCGACGCTGCGCGGCATGGCATCGCAGCTTTCCAGCGTCGGCCGCCGAGCGGAACGGCTGGGCATTCGCGTCGTGCTGCACCCGGACCAGTTTGTCGTCCTCAACAGCGAGAACGAAAAAACGCGTGCCACCAGCCGCATGATTTTGGACAAGCACGCGTTGGCGTTCGACCTGATGGGCCTGCCACAGACCACGTGGAGTTTGATGAACATCCACGGCGGTAAGGCGGGGCGGTCGGACGAACTGGTGAAGATCATCGCCGAGCTTTCGCCGAATGTGAAAAACCGCATTACGCTGGAGAACGACGAGTACAGCTACGGGGCCGAGGAGATTCTCGACATTTGTCGCCGCAGCGGCGTGCCGATGTTGTTCGACTGCCACCACCACGTGATCAAAGAAGGCCTCGACAGTTACGACCACCCGAGCGTGGCCAAGTACACCAAGCTGGCCCGCGACACCTGGCCGAAGCCGGAGTGGCAGGTGGTGCACGTCAGCAACGGCGAGACGGCGTTCCTCGACCGTTACCACAGCGAACACATCACGATGATCCCGAAGGCTTTCCGCGACGTGCCGTGGATCGAAGTCGAGGCGCGCGGCAAGGAAGTCGCCATCGCCGGCCTGCGCGAGAATTGGCCGAAGCGCTCGACCGCGGCGGAAGGGTTTCCCCTGCGCAAGCCCACGGCCGCCGAGAAACGCAAAGCGTCCGCGGAGGCTGACGCCACGGACGAATAGCCCGCCTACGATCGAACGCAACCCCGACTTCACCCGGAGACCGCCCATGCCCAATGTAGGACAACCCGCCGACCGCGACGTGCCCGGCCCGCCGAAGAACCAGACCGGTTCGAACGATTCCACCAGCGAGCCGCCGCTCGTCGATGAGAGCGAAATCGAAGGCAGCATGCACACCGAAGAACCGACCGGCTGGGATCAGGCCCCGCAGGCGATTGACAACCCCCGCCAAAAGCGCCACCCCCGCCCCGACGGCGTCGGCGGCATCAAACCCGCCGACGGGCCGGACCGGGCGTCGGACCACATGTGAGAAAAAGTTGCGACCGCCAAGAACGGCGTGGCACACGGCGTACAAGATCGCTGGTGTAGGGCGGGCACTGCCCGCCGTCGGGCGGAAAACGGCGGGCAGTGCCCGCCCTACGGCAGAGTGTTGATCCGCCCGGCATGACATCGGGTGAGGGTTGGACTTCAAGTCGCCTGACGCGCCGAAGCCCTCACCCCAACCCTCTCCCGGCCATACCGGGAGAGGGAGCCAGAGGCATTCATCAATCGCGATGCATGAACGTTAGATCAACCGCTGCATGAATCGAACGACGCCGTTGTCTACCAGGCCGACAATCGCTTCAATGCCCACAGTTGTCGCCCGAACGGCGGCTATCGCCTCCTGATAGGCCGGGTCCGCCGCAATATCGTCGGCCACGTTTTCGATGATCAGGGTTTGGTCGATCACGTTCGCCAGCGCCGGGTGCCGGCGGGCGAAGTCGTCCCACCGCACGGCGACCGCGGCAGCCACGTGCGTCTGCA
>DASVSC010000113.1:0-5182 GCA_036388295.1 Tepidisphaeraceae bacterium
CGGCTCAAACGCATGCGTCGGATCGGTACGCGGTACGAAAAGCGGGCCGACCACTACGCCACGATGCTCACGCTCGGCATGGCCGTCCTCTACCTGAGGGCACTGGCGTGACCCGTCAGACACAACCTAGGGTGAGGGCCGCCGGCCAGAGGCGGTGCAAGGCTGAGCCACTCTCGTCGGCGGGCGATGTCACACGCCGGGCAACGTATCCTCTTAGGTAAATCTCGTTCACCGGTCGCCCGCCCTCACCCTAACCCTCTCCCGTGGGTACACGGGAGAGGGAACAAAAAGCCCCGGCCGCGTGCGGCCGGGGCTTTTGTATGTTTATTCAGCCGCTAGCCATTAGCCATTAGCCGCTAGCCGTCAGCCTCAGTTCCCGAAGAAGTTCGTCGCTTCGGTCGATTCCACCGGCCGGCCGAGCTGGTCGCTGGTGATGCTGGTCTTGAAGCGGGTGTCGCCGCCTTTAACGGCTTTGACGGTGATTTTGTAAGTCGCCTTGGTCTTGGGGGCCAGGGTACCGACGGGGGCGAAGGTGATGGTTTTGCCGCTGACGGTTTCTTTCGTCTGGCCGGTGGCGTTGACGAAGTCGGCCGGTTCTTCCAGCGTGCAGACCAATTTGATGTTCGTGCCCGCGGCCGTGCCGGTGTTGGTGATTTCGACGGTGTAAGTCGTCTGGTCGCCGACGCGGACCGGATCGGGGCTGTCAGCCATCTGGACCAGGATTGCGGGAACGCCGCTGAGCGTGGTCTGGGCGAAGGCGGCCTGCGTGTCGGCGCACTGGGCGCTGACGCTGGCGGCCGACTTCATTTCGCCCGCGGCGGCGGCGGTGACGACGACGGCCACCTTCTTGCTCGCGCCCGGGGCCAGTTCGCCGACGTCCCAGCGGACCTTGCCGCCGGCGTCGGTGCGGGCATTGTCACTGGCCGCCTGCACGACCGTGCCGGCAGGTAAGTTATCGAAGATAACCGTGTCTTTGGCGACGCCGTCGCCCTTGTTCGTGACGCTGATTTCGTAGGCGATCGGCTGGCCGATGAACGCCTTTTCGGGGCCGGTCTTGGCGATCTGCAGCCACGGGGCTTTGACGGCGGTCTTGATGATGACGGGCTCACTGGCCAGGCCTTCATCGGCGCGGGCGGTGGCTTTGATGTCGTAGGCACCGGTCTTGTTGGCCTTGGCGGCGAAGGTGAAGTCGCGCGTTTCACCGCCGGCGAGCGTGCCGGCGTCGAACGCCACGGCCGCTTTGCCGTCGGGCGTCACCAAGCCGTCCGGCAGGACCGATTCGACCTTCACGTTGCGGGCCTCGCCCGAGCCGGTGTTGGTCACGCTCAGCCGGTAGCCGAGCGAATCGCACTTCATGATGTCGGTGCTGCCGGTCATCGCCAGCTTCAGCGCGGGGGCGACGACGTTGGTCGCCATGCTGAGCGACGTGCTGTACTTGGCGCTGAGCAGCATGCCGAGCGCGCCGCTCTGGGCGGCGGTGCCGGTCAGGCGGACGATTTTGCTGTCGCCCGGGTCGAGCGTGCCGACGAGGTAGGTCACGGTGTTGGGCTTGCCGTCGGGCGTGCCTTCGGTGACGTCCTTGATCTTGAACGTGCCGGGCACGGTCTCGGCGATTTCAACGCCTTCCAGCTTCAGCTTGCTGACGTTGGTGACCTTGATGTCGTAGGTAAACGGCTTGTTGACCTGCACTTCCGTCGGCAGCGTCTTTTCCAGGAGCAGGGCGCTCGTGCCCGCGTCGCCGGTGGGGAAATAGAGCCGGCCGCGGATCTGGTTACCGACGACCTGCGTGCCTTCCAGCGCGGCCGGCGCGGGCGCGGCGGCGGTCGGGGCGGGCGGCGGTGGCGCGGGCTGGGTCGGCTTGGGCGACGGCGGCGCGACTGTCGTCACCGGCGCGCCGGGCGGCGCGATCTGGTTCGGTTGCGGCGCACAGCCGACGATACCGGCGACGGCAGCGGTAGCCAACGCGACGGCCATCAGGCCATTGATTGAGGGACGGGTAGCGGTCACAGGTCGGCTCCTTCCAACGGGATTGCCAAGGCATTCGATCGATCTAGGTTCAGGCGTCATCGGCACAGGGGAACGCTTTACACCAGCCCAAGTCGCCTCAGGGCGTATTCCTACCAGGTGCCAGCCCCTTTTCTGCATCCGGCACCGCGTTTTCACCGTCCGTTCATGCCTTCGGGTGATACTATCCGCCTGCGGAGTGCACATCGGCAAGGTCCTATAATAATTGCTTGTGATGCAGTTTGATTCGAAATAGACGAGCACCTCTTCTCCCGTTGGCCAAGGAAATGCCCATGTCCGTTCGCTGTATTGAAGTCCTGGAACCGCGCCGCCTGCTTGCCGATACCCTGTCCGCCGCCATCGACGTGGCCAAGCCGAAGCAGACGATCGACGCCATCGGCGCGGCCCTCAACAGCGGCTGGCAGCCGTCCGAATACCGCTCGGCCGACTTCATCAACAAGGCCTTCAACGACTTAGGCGTCAGTGCCCTGCGTAGCGCCCTCGACCCCGGCTGGGAATTGTCCAACGACGACAACAACCCCAACACCTACAACTGGGCCAAGTACGACGACACCGCCATCGGCACCACGATGGAGTTCTTCGCCCAGGCCAAGGCCCGCGGCGTGAAGACTTTCCTGCTGACCGTCTGGACGCCCCCCGCCTGGGCCAAAACCAATAAGGCCGCCGCCCACGGCGGACAGCTTCGGCCGGAGTTCCGCGAAGAATACGCCGAGTACATTACCAGCGCCCTGGTGCGTGCGAAGGTCAAATGGGGCGTTGACATCACGCACGTCTCGATCGCCAACGAGCCGTGGTTTACGGAGCCGTACCCGAGTGCGATGTGGACGCCGACGCAGCTGCGCGAGACGCTGAAAACCGTTGCCGCCCGCTTCGCCCGCGAAGGCCTGTCGGCCCAGCTGGTGATGCCGGAAGACGTGTCGAGCATTTTCCGCACGCAGAAATACGTCCAAGCCATCGCCGACGACCCGGCCGCGAATGCCGCGGTGCCGATCATCGGCAGCCATTACCTGAACGACCAGAACATGCCGGCGCTGGCCACGCAGGCGGCGACCGTTAACAAGAAGATCTGGTACACCGAAGTCGGCAACGGCAACCCAGACCTCGCCGGCGCGGTCGGCCTGGCGCGCGGCATCGACTCGGCGTTCGTGCGCGGCCAGGCCAACGCCTGGATCAATTGGCAACTGTCGAACTCCAATGACTTCGAAGCGCTGATGAAAAACGGCGTGCCGACGACGAAGTACCACGCCCTCAAACACTTCGCCCACTTCGTCCGCCCGGGCGACCAGCGCGTCGACGTGCAATACCTCGGCGACAGCGTGCGCGTCAGCGCGTTCAAGGGCCCCACCACCGGCGCGCTCACGATCGTGATGAGCAGCGTCAGCACGACCGACGTCAACGTGAACCTGTCGCTGGCCGGCATGGCCGTGCCGGCGAAGTTCCGGCAGTACCGCACGAGCGCGACCGAAAACTGTGCCGAAATCGCCCCGCTCACCGGCGCGGCGAATATGACGGTGGCCCTGGCGCCCAACAGCATCGTCACGCTCTACAGCGGCCCCGATCTGGTGACGCCGATGCCGACCACTGCCTCCACGCGCGTCACGCCGACGCAGTGGGCTGACGCCTGGAACAGCAATGCCCTGCGGCAGGCTGCCATGAAGGGCGAACACGACAAAGTCGTCCAGCTGATCGCCGGCGGCGCGGACGTCAACGCCGCGTTCGGCAACGGCTGGACCCCGCTGTTCACCGCGGCGGCCTCTCCCTACAACAAGGCCGACCTGATCATCCGCGACCTGCTCGCCGCCGGGGCCAACCCGCTGAAGCGCGACGTCGAGGGCCTCACCGCCCTGCACGTCGCGGCGATGAACGAAATCCCCGCCTTCGGCACCGTCGATACCCTCGCCGCCAAACGCGTCGAACTGCTGCTGGCCGCCGGCGTGCCGGTGAACGCGCAGGACCACTACGGCCGGACTGCACTGATGTACGCCGCGATGCTGCCGAAGGTCGGCGGCAACTTCGGCGCGAGCAACACCAGCGTCCTGCAGGCCCTGCTCGCCGCCGGCGCGAACCGCGACATCAAGGATTCCTCCGGCAGAACCGCGCTCGATTACGCCAAGCAGGAATACGCGACGGAAAACATCGCCGTGCTGTCCGACCCCGGCGCGATCGAAGCCCGCGTCTTCAAAGATGTCAACGGCAACGCCACTCAGGACAGCGGCGACACCGGTTTGGCCGGCGTGACGGTTTATGTCGACCTGAACAACAACGCCCTGTTCGACACCGACGAACCGACGGCCGCGACGGACGCCAACGGCGTGGCCACGTTCGCCGGCGTGCTCATGGGTACCTACACGCTACGGGCCGCCGCGCCCGACGCCAGCTACACGGCGGCCGAAGCGTTTACCACCATCAACGTGACGTCCAACAGCGTCGTGGTCGCCCCGCTGCCGTTCGTGCCGGCGGGCACGGCGCAACTCAGCGGTTACGTCATCAACGACAAGAACACCGACGGCCGCTGGAGCAGCGGCGAAGCGGGCATCGCCGGGCGGACGGTTTACCTCGATGCTAACAAGAACGGCACGCTCGATGCGGGCGAACGCACGCAGGTGACGGCCAGCAACGGCAAGTACGTTTTCACAGGCCTCGCCGCCGGCACGTATTCGCTCCGCCAGATTCTGCCCGAAGGCTCGACCCAGACCCGCCCCGCCAGCGGCACCGCACTCAGCGCGACCGTGCTGAACGGCGCGATCCGCAGCGGCCTCGACTTCTGCGTCACCGGCACCGTCACCCCGCCTCCCCCTCCGCCGCCGCCCACGGGAACCGGATCGGTCCGCGCGTACGTCATCAACGATTTGAACCGTGACGGGAAATGGACGAGCGGCGAAAAAGGCGTGACCGGCCGGACCGTTTGGATGGACCTGGACAACGACGGCACGCTCGACGCCGGCGAAAAGACCGCCACCACCGCCGCCAATGGCTCGTTCGAGTTCACCGGCCTCGGCAGCGGCACGTACCGCTTCCGGCAAGTCCTGCCGACCGGCTGGGTCCAGACCTACCCGACCGCCGCGCTGTCCGCCACCGTCATCGACGGCCAACTGAAGTCCGGCAGCAGCATGGGCACGGCGACGGCGTAACGTCGCCCCTCTCGGCGTGGGGGGGG
>DASVSC010000114.1:0-4662 GCA_036388295.1 Tepidisphaeraceae bacterium
GGCCGGGCAGCAGGCGGTCGACGAACAGGCTGACGGCCAGGGGGAAGGCGAGTTCCAGCAGGCCGGATACCACGGCACAGGTGAAATCCGTGATAAACAGCCGGCGGTGCGGACGGTAGTAAGCGAGAAAGTCTTTGAGCATCGCGTGCGGAAGGGCTAAGTTGACGACGCCATTGGCGGCGGTCGCGCGTGAATAGTATACCGGCCACGCCCGTTTGTGCGCAAGGCCGCAACGCCGCCCCGGCGAATGTTCCGCCCGGCGGACGGGCAGCGTTGTCGGCAAGTGAATCGTGTCCGGAGGACCTCTCATGAACCCGCTTCCCCGTTCGGCCGTCGCCACTGTTCTTTTTTGCCTGAGTGCTATGACCCAACCCACATCCGCCATCACCCTTCCCACCACGCAGCCGTCGCCCGCCGTCTACCGGCAGCTTGCCGATGACGTGGAATTGAACCTGAAGAATGAAATCCTGGGCAAGTGGTACCCGCGTGCCGTGGACGAAAAGAACGGCGGCTTTCATCAGAACTTCAACCAGGACTGGACGCCCGGCCGCGCCGGCGTAAAAGGCGCGGTCTACCAGTCGCGCCTCACCTGGACGGCCACCCAGGCGGCCGGGCATTTTCCGGCCGAAGCCAAGATGTACGAAGCCGCCGCCCGGCACGGACTGCAGTTCCTGACGACCAAGCTGTGGGACGCGCAGCACGGCGGCTTTTTCTGGAGCGTGGACGACAGCGGCGTCCCCACGCCCGGCCGCGGCATGAATGACGGCCGCACGAAGCAGGGGTACGGCAACGCCTTCGCGATCTTCGCCGCGGCGTCGGTCTACAAGCTGACTAAAGACCCGGCCGCCCTGGACTTGGCCAAGAAAGGATTCGCCTGGTACGACCAGCACGGCCACGACAATGTTAACGGCGGCTACTTCGAAATCCTGACGCCCGAAGGCACGCCCGATCTGGCGACCACCCCGGCCGTCGGCGGCGGGCCGAACAGCAAGTCGATGAACACCAGCATTCATCTGCTCGAGGCGTACACCGCGCTGTACGAAGTCTGGCCTGATCCGCTTGTGAAGCAACGCATGCAGGAGATGTACGAAATCTGCCGCGACAAGCTTTATGCCGACCCGGGCTATCTCATCCTGTTCTTCACGGCCGACTGGAAGCCCAAGCCCAACGCCGAAGATTCCTACGGCCACGACGTGGAAACCGCGTTCCTGCTCACCGAAGCCGCTCACGTCCTGGGCATCCCCGACGACGCGAAGGCTTGGGACGTGTCGAAGAAACTGGTCGACCACGCCATCGCCGTCGGCTGGGACAAAGAGCGCGGCGGCCTTTACAACCACGGCGGCATCGATGGCGGTCATTACGCCCCGCAGCGCGAGTGGTGGGTCCACGCCGAGTTCCTCAACGCCCTGCTGCTGTTGCACGAACGCTACGGCCGCGACAACCCGATCTATTGGCAGACGTTTCTGGCGCAATGGGACTGGGTAAACCGCTACGGCATCGACCGCAAAAACGGGGGCTGGTGGCCGCACGTCAACAACGACGGCACGCCTGTGGACGGACCGAAGAGTGACGCTTGGACCGAATGCTATCACCAAGGCCGCGCGATGCTGACGGTCTGCAATCGGCTGCGCAAACTGGCCGAAACCGTGAAGTAATCGCTAGTTGCCTGATGCCGGGTGCGAAGTTTTGGTACTCCAAAACTTCGCACCCGGCTGTTCCACGAACTGCGTTCAATAAAGTTCCTCAGGCCAACCGTACGTCGTCCGGCACGATAGCGACGTCACTGTAAATACCGCGCGGCAGCGAGCCGATGCGGGCGGTTCGGCCGTTGAACAGATTCACGTCGTAAAGCCCCGCACGGGCTTGGCCGTTGCTCGGCGTCAGGATGGCCAGGCCACGACTTACGCCGCCGCCCGTGCCGATGTCGAGGCTGGCGGAACCGACGTTAAAGCCGAGCGGCCCGACGGCGAACAGCTGCCCGGTGTTCGGCGACGTCGGGTTGGCGTCCGGCGAACCCTGCGTCACGAGCTGGCTGTTGGCCGTGTCGATGCCGTAGAGCGTGGTCGACGGCGTCAGATCGACGTTGTTGTTGTACGCCACCGCGCCGATCACGGGCGCGGCGGTAAACGTCTGCCCCGACGCCGGCGCAATTGCCGTATCGGCCATGACTAAGGCCCCGGTCGTCGCATTCACCCGCAGGTTCTGCCCGGTGTTGCTGACGATGCGGATGGCATTCGCGGCCGGGTTGAAATCGAGCGAGAAGCGCGTGCCCTGCAGGTCAATGTCCGTCGTCTCGTCGATCGAGCTCTCGAACGCACTCACTCGGCCGTTGATGGGGTTGATCACGTAAAGCTGCTCGTCGTCGCTCAGCCCGATCAGCCGGTTCGTGCGCGGTTGGAAGTCGATGGCGAGCAGGGTTTCGCCCTGCGGCAGCCGCACGCGGATGCTGCTGGCCGAGGCGTTCGGGTTCGACGCATTAAACTGGATCAGACGGTTGCTGGAACTCAACGCCAGGACATTCGTCTGCGGCGGCGCGATCGCGAGGCCGACGATGGATCGCCTCGCCCCGCTGTTGCCGATGAACGTCGCGCGGCCGGTGGTCAGATCGATCCGGTAAAAAGGTGACGTGTTGGCGGACGACGCGCCCGTGACCAGGATCGCCTCATTGCCGCGGCTACTGCTGGCCACGTCAAGGGATGCGCGGCTGGTGGCGTCAACGCCGAGCGCGCCGACCGTCAGCAGCGTGCCGCTGTTCGGCGACACCGGCGCCCCCGACGGGCTGCCCTGCGTGACCAGTACGTCGCGTTCGCTATCAATGCCATAAAGCGTGGTGGCCGCGGTTCCGCTGAAGTTCCCGCTGTAACCGACCGCGGCGATCAGCGGATTCAAACCCGCCCCGCTGTCACCGCCCGCATAGGCAAGCGTGCCATCGGGCTGAACCCCGTTCGTGTTAGCGTTGGCGTCGACGACGGCGCCGGTGTTGACGTTGATCCGCAGATCCTGGTCGGCTTCGCTGACGACACGCAGGGCGTCGGCGAAGGGGTTGAAATCCATCGAAAACCGCGACCCGACGAGCGGAACCGCGAACACGCCGCCGACGGCCGTGGCCGCGCCGGTGTCGCGGTCGATGGTGTAAAGCCGGCTGCTGCTGCCCAGGCCGTACAGCTGGCCGGTGGAAGGACGGAAATCGATCGCCAGCAGCGATTCGCCGGCTTGCAGACCGCTGACGGCGACGCTGCCGGTCAGCGTGCCGGGCGTGTCGGTGTCGAACTCGACGAGCGAATTGTTCGACGTCAGGCCGACGGCGGCGGCGAACAAACGGCGCGACTCGACCGCTTCAATGATTGCCGAATGACGAACGGGCATGGGAATCCTTTGGTTGATCCGAACGCATCATCGGTCACTGCCATGAGTTACCGCGGCGCTGTGAAAGGGCCTACGGACAGGCGAGATGAAGGATTCATGAAAACAGGAAATCGTTCGCTTCACATCAGCCGCCACATATCGCGCCGCTGTTGACCTCGGCGTCGGTTCGTCGTCAGATGCTTTCGTGGATTCCCGGCCGATTTTGACGCTTTTAGAGGAACTGGAACGGCTGCTGCCGGGCCAATCACGGTCGGACCTGCGTCGGCTGTTGGCGGACGGGCGGGTGACGGTGAATGGCAGTGTGGCGAAGATAGCGCGAATGTGCGTCGAGCCGACCGACGCGGTGCGCGTGCGGAACGACCGTAAGCCGTTACGGCGCTGGCCGTTCACGGTCGTGCACGCCGACGACGATTTGCTGGTGATCGACAAGCCGGCCGGGCTGATCACCAGCAGCACCCCGCGCGAGAAACGGCCGACGGCGCTGGCGATCGCGCGGGAGTGGGCGGCCATCGAACGGCCACGCGCGAAGGTGGGCCTCGTGCACCGGCTCGACGCCGACGCCAGCGGCCTGCTCTGCTTCAGCCTGAACAACGCCGCCCATAACGCCTTGAAAGGCCAGTTCTTCGATCACAGCGCCGGGCGGACGTACGCGGCGGTGGTGGCGAAGTCGGTCACCCCGCCGGTCGGCACGATTCGTTCGCTGCTCGTCGAACACGTCGACGGCACGGTTCACGCCACCAAAAACCCGCAGCACGGCCGTCCCGCGATCACGCACTACCAAACCGTGGCCGTCGCTCGGCCCCGCACGCTGCTGCACGTGACGCTGGAAACCGGCCGAAAACACCAAATCCGCGCCCACCTCAGCGGCCGCGGCTGGCCCATCGTGGGCGACCGTTTATACGACGGCGACCCCGCCGACCGCCTGATGCTCGCCGCGATCCGTCTGGAACTGGCGCACCCGACCGCCGGCGGTCGCGTCGTGTTCGAAGCGCCGATGCCGTCGGAGTTTCGAACGCTCGTCCCCTCGGTTCAGCCATAGCCACCGGGGTGCCACGGTTTTGTACTCAAGGCCGTGTCTGCATCCTTCACGGCACGGCCTTGAGTACAAGATCGTGGCACCCGGCTGACGAGTCGGCGCAGGTCTGGTCCCCTCTCCCGGTATGGCCGGGAGAGGGTTAGGGTGAGGGCCGACGATGGAAGACTCTATCGAAGCCAGCGCCGGCCGACGTTCCAGTGCGCCCAGTCGCGGCCCTCACCCCAGCCCTCTCCCGGCCATACCGGGAGAGGGAGCCGGAA
>DASVSC010000115.1:0-4842 GCA_036388295.1 Tepidisphaeraceae bacterium
CACCGCGGCGATCTCCTCGACCGCCATCCCCTCGTCTTCGGACAACTCGACCATTCGACGGCGGACCATCGGCGGGAAGTACATGCGGCGAATCTAACGACTCGCCCAGAACGGCGCTACTGCAAAAGCCGCATTGCTCTAGCTCAACAATTCTAAGTTCCGGTCGACTACGGACATCGGGCTGCTCCAGACCAGCAGAAACAGCGCCTCACGCGCCAAACGCTGGGCGGGGTGGTCGACACGCAGGGCCGCGCCTTTGTGCAGCGTGACGGCGGCGTGGGTCGACCGCAGGGCCAGGCTGTTGAGCTCACTGCGGATCATCGGGACGGTCTGCAGATCGTGCGGGTCGAAGTGGTGGTTGGCTTCGTGAACGCTGTGACGGAGTTCGACCAATTGCTTCTGCAGGGTTTCGAGCGTCGTTCGGGCGCTGGGGTGGTCGATGGCGTCGATCAGCCGCAACGCCGCCGTCGCCAGCCCGAGCGCGGCGAACGCCTGGCTGACACGCACCGATCGCGAGCGCCCGCCCATCGCGTCGGCGGCGGGGCCGGTCAGCAGCAGGTCCGGCCCCAGGCGGACCGACTCGCAATGCACCGCGCTGGTGTGCGCCGCCGTAAGCGCCGCCAGCGGCAGCGGATCACCCACGGTGACGCCGGGATAATCCGTCGGCAGCACGAACACCACCGGCTCGCCGCCGGGCACGCGCGCGGCGGCGACCAAAAAATCGGCGAACGCCGCCCCGGTCGACCACGGGATATTGCCATTCAATTCGATGCCGCCGTCCGGGCCGATTGTTGCCGCTAACGCGCCCGGCTGGGTTGACGTGGTCAGGTGCGAAATGCCGATCGTCGTCCACACTTCGTTGCGGGCCAGCTTCGGGAGCAAGTCGTCGCGCAGTGTTGTGTTCTCAGCCGCTTCGATAAACCCGACGGCCGCGTCGCGCTGGGAAAACGCCAGACCCGTCGCGAGGGAGGCCGACGCGATGCTTTCGTAGTGCGTCTGCAGCGTGTCACCGTTGAGGTCGTCGCCGCCGTGGCTGGCGGGAATCGCCCAGCGCATCGCGCCGGCGGCGGCGAGGGCTTGCAGATCCTCCATGACCCATCCGCCCGACTGGTCCAACGCGTTCGCCCGGGCGGCGATGCCGGCCAAGGCCGTTTCCAACAGAGGGTCATTCTTAAGCGACATCATGCGGCATTCTACGCCCGTCGCGGTTTGCGGTATAACGACCCGGGCATGAGCTTTTACGTCACCACGCCCATTTACTACCCCAATGGCGAGCCCCACCTCGGCCACGTCTACGCGACCCTTTGCGCAGACGTCATCGCCCGCTACCACCGGCTCTGCGGCGAAGAAACCTTGTTCCTCACCGGCACCGACGAGCACGGCATCAAGATGGTGAAAACCGCTGCCGAGAAGGGCATCGACCCGCAAACGCTCGCGGACAAAAACGCCGCCGTCTTCGAAACGCTGTGGCCCGAACTGGGCATCACCAACGACGACTTCATTCGCACCAGCTCCGACCGCCACAAGGCCGGCGCGACCGAGTTCGTCAAACGCCTGACCGCCAACGGCGATATTTATCTTGGCGCTTACGAAGGCTGGTACGACGAAGGCCAAGAAGAGTTCGTCACCGACACCGCCGCGAAGGACGCGAACTTCAAGTCGACGATCAGCGACCGCCCGCTCGTGCGCTATTCGGAGCCGACGTACTTCTTCCGCCTCGCCACATCCGTACCGCGTGTGCTGGCGGCGATCGAGGCGGACGAGATCAAGATCCGCCCCGAAACACGCAAAAACGAAATCGTCAGCAAGCTGAAGCAGGGCGTGGAGGATTTATCGATCAGCCGCGGCAGCCTGAAGTGGGGCATTCCGCTGCCGCAAGACCCCGAGCACGTGCTGTACGTCTGGATCGACGCGCTGAGCAATTACGTCACCGCTCTGGGTTACCCGGACGGCGCGAAGTTCAAGAAGTTCTGGCCCGCCGACGTGCACCTGATCGGCAAAGAGATCATGTGGTTTCACACGGTCTACTGGCCGGCCATGCTGCTGTCGCTCGGGCTGCCGCTGCCGAAGCTGATCTACGCCCACGGCTGGTGGACCAACGACGGCCGCAAGATGAGCAAGTCGCTGGAAAACTTCATCGACCTGCAGCACCTGCGGCGCGAGATCGACACCTATTCGTTCGACGCGCTGCGTTACTACGTGCTGCGCATCGCCCCGTTCGGCAACGACCTGAACTGGAAGGAAGCCGAACTCGCCACCACCTACACGGAACTGGGCAACGTCGTCGGCAACCTGCTTAACCGCACACTGAACATGACGGCCAAGTACCGCGGCGGCACCGTGCCGGCCGTCAGCGGGACTGTCGACGACACCGCACTGGCCGGCCCGCTCACGGGCATCGGCGCGGCGCTCGCAAACGCGTACACGGATCTCGAACTCCAGCGCGCCGCCATGCTGCCGGTCGAACTGGCGCGTGCGGCCAACACGTTCATCGACCAGACGCGTCCGTTCACCCTGGCCAAAGACCCGGCCAAGGCGGCCGAACTGGACACCGTGCTGAACCGCTGCATCCAGGCGATTTACAAATCGCTCGTTGCTTTGCTCCCCATCTGTCCGACGAAAGCGGCGGCGGGGCTGGCGCAGTTGAACGTGGACGTGGCCGGCAAAACGATTGCCGACCTGCTCGCCGCCGAACTTCCGGCCGGACACGCGCTCGGCCGGGCGGAAGTGCTGTTCCCGCGCATCGAACCGCGCGACCCGGCCACCACGCAAGGCAATGTCGACGGCCAGCCCGCCGACGGCGGGTGACGCAGCGGCCGTCAACGCTTCTGAAATTGCTCCACGGCCTGACACCGTGAAAGATGGTGCCGTGCGGGCACTCTACATCGGCATCATCGGCTGCGGCGTCGGCGGGTGCACCGCCGCGATCATGCTGCGGCGGCAAGGGCACGCAGTCACGCTGTTCGAACAAACGCCACGCGTCGGCCCCGTCGGGGCGGGCGTCCTGCTGCAGGCGTCGGGGCAGCGGGTGCTGGCATCGCTCGGGCTGCTCGACCGCGTGCTGGCGCGGGCCGAGCGGATCGAAGAACTGATCGCCCACACCCACCACGGCCGGCTGCTGTCGCGGCTGCGCTTCGCCGACCGTCCGGGCGGACACGTCGCCTACGGCGTGCACCGCGGCGACCTGTTCGGCGTCCTGCACGACACGCTTCTGGCCGAAGGGGTTGAACTTTGTTTGAACCGGACGATCTGCAGAGTCGGCCGCGACGGTCGCACATTGCTGGACCACAGCGGCGCGGCCGCGGGCCGTTTCGACCTGATTGTCGCCGCCGACGGCAGTCGTTCGCGCTTGCGACAGAGCAGCGGTGCTCAAGCGTATGTCCACGAATACGGGCCGGCCGCGCTCTGGGCGGTCGGCCGTGATCCGCTCGTCCGCGGGCGGCTGATTCAGCGTGCGCGCCACACGCACCAGTTGTGCGGCCTGCTGCCGATGGGCGAAGAACGCTGCAGCTTTTTCTGGGGACTGAATGCTGCTGACTGGCCGCGACTGCGGGAGAGTTCTTTCGAAGCTTGGCGGGCGACGGTCGTGTCACTCATGCCACAGGCACGGCCCGTGCTCAGCGGGTTCACTCGCTTCAGCGACCTGAGATTCGCCAGCTATCGTGCAGTCTGGATGCCGCGTGTCGTGCACGGCCGCGTGGCTTTCCTAGGTGACGCCGCTCATGCCAGCAGCCCGCTGCTGGGCCACGGCATCAACCTGGCGATGCTGGACGCGCGTGATCTGGCCGCGGCGGTCGCGTTCTCCACAGATGTCGCCGGCGCGTTGGAAACCTACAACGCCCGCCAGCGCTGGCGGAACGCCTACTACTCCGGCCTGAGCGCGGCGCTAAATCCCAGCTTCCAAGGTCAATCGACATTGATCGGCGTCGCGCGAGATATCGTGCTGCCGCGACTGCAACGCGTCGGGCCGGCCCGACGCCTGATGCTGCGCACGCTCGCCGGCGTTTGAAGCATGGCCGCGGGTGTAAACCCGCGCGAACCACTTTGTAGCGTTAGCGTCGCCTGGACGAGGCGATGTCTTCGCGCGGGTTTACACCCGCGGCCACCACCTCACGCGCGTCGCGGCGCACGTCTTGAACTAGCAAACGACGGGTAACCCGCTACAATCTTCGGTCTCGACCGTCGTCGCCGATGACGGCCGGGCCGATGCAAGGGTCGGCCGTGAACCTGGTCAGGTCCGAGAGGAAGCAGCCATAAACGGTCCCGGTTCTGTGCCGTCGTCTCCCGGTCGTCTTCCGCGCCGACGGTCTTTTTACGCGCGTGAGTATTGAGCGGACGGGCTGATAGCCGCGGAGATCGCCCCGCATTAACCTTCGCGCAGCGCGGGGCGAGTCCCGCGGCTACCCAAGCGTTTTTGTGCAGAAATTCGATGCTGTATTGAGCAGATCAGTACGGCCGTACGTCGCCGTTCGGCTCGGCGCTGCTGATGACGACTTTCGGCTGCGCCGGCGACTGTTTTTCCGTGCCCAAGCCCATTGCGAAGCCGCGTTGGACCATGACTTCGCTCGGGCCGACCTGCACGACGGCGGTCGGCGCGGTGGTCGGGGTGACGAGTGCAGGGCCGGTGACGATCGCCGTGCCCGTCGGGCCGGCGGGGCGGTCGGATTGTTGAACGAACGGCCAGACGGCCGCGCCGGTCAGCGCGACCGCCGCCACCATCGCCAAGCGTCGTCGCCAGACGGGCCACATCGGAATCGGGGCCGGCGCGTAAGCGTCTTCGGCTTCCAGGGCGGCGGAGACGGACGCGGCGAACGCGTCAAAATTGACGTCTGGCAGCGCGTC
>DASVSC010000116.1:0-8541 GCA_036388295.1 Tepidisphaeraceae bacterium
CCTGATCCTGTTCGCCTCGGCCGGCTTGCTGCTGGTGTACGCGACGAACACCGCGCTGATGGTCGTCGTCAATTATTGGGGCCACGTGCTGGGCATCAACATCGAAACGGAGATGCGCCGCCGCGCGTTCGATCACCTTCAGAAGCTCTCGTTCAGCTATTTTGATAAGCAGAAGACCGGCCACCTGGTCGCGCGGGTGACGAAGGACCTGGAAGAAATCGGCGAGGTGTCGCACCACGGGCCGGAAGACTTGTTCATCGCCGTCATGACGTTCGTGGGCGCACTGGCGATGATGCTGACGATCAACGTCAAGCTGGCACTGATCACGTGCATCGTGGTCCCGATCATGGCGCTGGTCACCGGCCGGTACGGCACGCGGATGACTAAGAACATGCACGCCCTGTTCGGCCGCGTCGCCGCGTTCAACGCCCGGGTCGAAGAAAACGTCGGCGGCATCCGCGTCGTCAAAGCCTTCGCCAACGAAGACCACGAGCGCGAACTGTTCGCGCGCGACAACGCCGGCTACCGCCGTGCCAAACTCGACGCCTACCGCGTGATGACCGCCAGCATCTCGCTGTCCTATTTTTCGATGCGTTTCGTGCAGGTCATCGTGATGCTGAGCGGCACCTATTTCGTGCTGCACGGCCAACTCACCAACGGCGGCTTCGTCGCCTTCCTGCTGCTCACGGGTGTTTTCTTCCGCCCGCTGGAGAAGATCAACGCGATCTTAGAAACCTACCCGAAGGGCATCGCCGGCTTCACCCGGTACAGCGAGTTGCTGGCCACGAAGCCCGACATCGTCGACCGCCCGAACGCCGTCGCAGTAGGGCATCTGCGCGGCGACATCAGGTTCGAACACGTCACCTTCGCGTACGAAGGCGTCGCCCCCGTGCTGGAAGACATCAGCCTGTCAATCCACGCGGGCGAAACGATTGCCTTCGTCGGCCCCAGCGGCGCGGGCAAGACCACGCTCTGTTCGCTGCTGCCGCGGTTCTACGAGATCAGCGCCGGCCGCATCACGATCGACGGCACCGACATCCGCGACATGACGATGGCGTCACTGCGCGCCCAGATCGGGATCGTGCAGCAGGATGTCTTCCTGTTCGCCGGCACGATCCGCGAGAACATCGCCTACGGCCGGCTCGGTGCGGACGAAGCCGAGATCGTGGAAGCCGCCCGCCGGGCTCATCTGGAAACGTTCATCGCGGAACTGCCGGACGGCCTCGACACCATCATCGGCGAGCGCGGCGTGAAGCTCAGTGGCGGACAGAAGCAGCGGCTCGCGATCGCCCGCATGTTCCTTAAGAACCCGCCGATCCTGATCCTCGACGAAGCCACCAGCGCCCTCGACACGGAAACCGAGCGCATCATTCAGGCCTCGCTGGCAGAATTGGCCGTCGGGCGGACGACGCTGGTCATCGCCCACCGGCTGACCACGATCCAGCACGCCGACCGCATCGTCGTCGTCAACCGCGACGGCATCGCCGAGCAAGGCACGCACCGCGAATTGCTCAGCGCGGGCGGCGTCTATCAGAAACTGCACCAGGTCCAATACGAACGGCCGGCCGTGTTCTCCGCCGGTTGAACGCACGAACGCCTGTTCCGCGTTATCTGAAGTCGATCGGCCCGATCCCCACACGCTGGCAGCTATCGACGCCGCAGCATAAGCCAAGCCATCGTCATCGTCGCCAGCGCCGATGCCGGCTCCGGCACGTTAAACGTGTAGTCGGCTAAGACCGGCAGGTGGTCACTAAACGAGGCAAGGGCGTTCAGCACCGGCGCGGGCGCCCCGGTGCCGGTGGTGATGGTGCTGCCGAGGGTGTGCGTGCCGTTGTTGCCCAGGACGTTGTAGCTGCCGGCGAGGTAGTCCAGGCCCAGGCCGTCGCGCAGTTCGCCGCTGATGAGCTGCATATCGAAGCGGTCGTCCATGCTCCCGCCGGGGTCGTTGCTATGCAGGCTCTTGTAGGCCGGGTTGTTGTGCCAGTCGCCGACGGCATTCACCGGATCGAACGCCTGTCCCGGCCCGGCGGCGTTGAAGGTGCGGTAGGCCCCGACGCCGGCGCTGACGTCGTCGGCTTTCTGCCAGTTGAAGTCGCCGCCGAAGATGACGTTGGCCGAGCCGAGGGCGTCCGCGTCCGTACGCAGCACCTGGGCCTGGTTGACCCGCTGCGTTTTGATCGCCGACGACGACCCGCTCTGCAGATGCACGGCGTACAGATAGAAGTCGTCCGCCCCGCTGGTGCCGATGGGCCGGAACTGGGCCCGCAGGCTGGGATGCGTGATCGTGCCCTGGCCGACGACCACGCTGCTAACGAGGCTAAGCGTGGCGGTGTTGTAGATGAACCCGGTGCGGTCGCCCCCGCCGTCGGCGGTCGGGACCAGGGCCTGGGCGTAGCTGCCGCCAAAGATCGACAATGCCCCGATGCTGGTGTTGTTGGTCAGGTCCGCTTCCACCATCGCCAACACGTCGAGCGGCCGAGTGGTGTTGATGTGCGTCAGGATCGTCCGCAGATTCGCGTCTTCGGTCGGGTCGTTGGGGTTGTTGGCCACGTTCCAAGAACCGACCCGCAGGACGGCGGCTTCCAAACCGGATGCGGCGCATGACACAACAACGAGCGACAAACAGAAACGGCGGTACATCGACATCAGCATCCTTGAACAACACCTGCGGGCGACCCAGGACTGTAAGACAATCGCCACCGCCACCGCAAGCAGAATCCGCGCAGCGGCAAACCACCGCTCCGGCGTCCGTTAGCCTGCCTGTCGCTCATGCGCAGCGCCGGCTCTTTACTGCCCTGTTGGGATTGAAAACCTGCTTTTCACAAGCAACGGCCACGGCTGGTGACGTTTCTGGCGGCCGCGGGGTCAGACTTGCCTGCGTCGGTCCGCGCCGGGTAGTCGACCATGCCGTTGCAATCTAAGGATACGGCCACCTAGGCACTGCCCGCGACTGGGATCGAACCAGTAACCTGCCCTTTAGGAAAGGGCTGCTCTATCCAATTGAGCCACGCGGGCGGGGACTTCAAAGCTACCGCGGTCGGGCGGGGCGGGCAAGACGCTTGCCGGGGGGCGGGGGCGTCCGTAGGCTTCGGCCGATGTTGCTGCGTTGGTCGCGTCTGCCGGTGGTCGCTTTATCCCTTTGCGTCACTTGCGTCGGCCACGCAGATGTGCCGGCACCAGCACCCGCACCGGCCGCGACGACACGGCCCGCCACCGCACCCGCCGAACCGTCGGCGTTCGATCCGGCTCGGCACATGCACACGAGCGAAGTCCGGCCCGGCATGACCGGCTACGGGCTGAGCGTGTTCCGCGGGACGAAGATCGAACGGTTCGACGTCGAAGTCATCAGCGTCATGCGCAACCAGGTCGGCCCCGGCCACGACATCGTGCTGATCCGGTGCCGCGGCCAAGGCCTGGAACACAGCGGGGCGGTCGAAGGGATGAGCGGGTCGCCGATCTACCTGCGCGACGACGCCGGCCGCGAACGGCTGATCGGCGCGTTCGCGCTCGGGTGGGAACACAGCAAAGACCCGATTGCCGGCGTGCGGCCGATCGAAGAGATGCTGCGCGTGCCGACCGCGCTTGCCATCCCTTCCACCCGGCCGACCGTGGTGGCGGCGGGGCGGACGTGGGACGCCGTTCCGCTCGTCACGACTGCTGCCGTGCCGCAGACGATCCAGGCAGCGAACCCGCGGACGTCGCGCCTGAAGCGACTGTCGCTCCCGCTCACGGTCGCAGGCCTGAACGATTCGGCGTTCGCACGCGTCGCGCCGTGGCTGCGCCGCGACGGCCTCGTGCCACTGCAAGGCGGGGCCACCGCCGGCGCGGACGCGGACCCGGCGGCGAAACTGGAGCCCGGCGCGGCGATCGGCATTCCCATCGTTACGGGTGATCTGGACGTCAGCGCCCTCGGCACCGTGACCGAAGTGCTGGGCGACCGAATCTACGCCTTCGGCCATGAGTTCAACGCCGAAGGGGCCGTCGATTTGCCGATGGGCGTTGGGTACGTGCACACGGTGATTCCGACGAACACGATCAGCTTCAAAATGGGTTCGCTGCTCCGCCTCGACGGCGCGATTCACAGCGACGAATCCACCGCCATCGCCGGCCGAGTCGGTGCGGTGCCGGCGATGATTCCCGTGACCATCACCGTCCGCTCTCCGCAGCGGCCGGCGGAGCAGACGTTCCGCTTTCGAATCACGCGTCACCCGAAGTTCACGCCGATGGGCGCGATTACGGGCGTGTTGGCCGCCCTGATGAGCGACAGCGCACCGCCCGTGGATTTCACGGTGCGATACGCAATGAAGCTGTCGTTCGACAACGGCCAAACGGTCGATCTGTCGGACGTCGCCACGTCGGCCACCGGGGCCAAGCAGTTGGCGCGGGACATGAACGTGCCGCTGATGCTCGCCCTGGGCAGCCCGTTCGGCCGTGCCTACCCGACGGCCATCACGGCCACGTTCGACGTTCAAGCCGGCGTCCGACTGGACGAATTGAGATCGGCCGTGACGGATCAGCGCGTCTACAAGCCCGGCGACTCCGTCGGCGTGTTCGTCACCACCCGCGCGTACGAAGGCGCGGACAGCACGCGTCGCGTCGCGATCGATCTTCCGAACGATTTGCCCGACGGCGACTACACGCTGACCGTCGGCGACGCCGAACGCATGCTCGCCGACGAAACACGCGTCGCGCCGTACCGCTACCAGGTGCGCGACCTGAAGGAAGTGTTCGATCTGATCCGCGAGGTAACGCACCGGCCGTCGACGCGCCTATACCTGCGTCTGGCGGCCCACGAACAGGGCGTGTCGGTCGGCCGAACCGCGCTGCGCGGGCTGCCGCCGTCGCGCGTGCGCGTGCTCACCCGGCCCGGCAGCGCAGACGTCATGGCGTACGTCCCCTCGATCAGCAAAGACGTTCCGTGGCCGTCGCCGCTAAGCGGGTCGACGGATATCGAAATCAAGGTGTCGCGCACGCCGGACAAAGTGCCGCGAAGCGATGGAACACCGAACTCGCCGCCGCGGCCACCGATGCCAGGGGTACCGGTCGAGCGGTAGCGCAGTGCGCCTGATCACATAGCGGAACCGAATATTCCCTCTCCCGGCCATACCCGGGAGAGGGAATCAGAGGCCGCTATGCCAGGGGGCACCCAGAACTGCCAGGACGAACAACATCACGGCGCGGGGCATTGCGGCTTCTGGCCGTTCAACACCGCCATCACGTCGCGGACGACCCACGACATGTTCTCCAAGGCCGTGCCCGTGCGCGCGGCCAAGTGCGGCGTGAGCAGCACGTTGTCCAAGCCCAGCAACGGAAAGTCCGGCCCGGGCGGTTCCGGCCAGTAAACGTCCAGCGCCGCGCCGGCTAACTTCTTCTCGCGGATCGTCGCCGCCAGTGCGTGCGCGTCGAGCACTTCGCCGCGGCTGGTGTTGATCAGGATGGCGTCCGGCTTCATCATCGCCAGCTGCTCTTGGCCGATCAGGTGGTCGTTGCCGGGGAGCATCGTCACGTGCAACGTGAGGATGTCGCTGGTGCGGTAGAGCGTCTCTTTGTCGACGGCCTCGGCGGGGAAGCCGAGCGTGTCGGGGCGGACGTCCAGGACGTCGTTGTAGATCACCCGCATGCCGTACCCGTTCGCCGCGATACGCCCCACGCGCCGGCCGACCCGGCCCATGCCGAGGACGCCGATCGTCATCTCGTTGAACTGCCGGCCGCGCACGGTGGCGCGAATGTGTTTGAACTCCTGCGGCGTGTACGCACGGTCCTTGAAAAAGTTCCACGGCCGGATGAGCTGCTGGGCGTAGCCGAACACGTAATCACCAACGGCCAGCGTGTTGGCGTCCGGCGTGTAGACGACTTCGATGCCGCGCGCGCGGCAGGCGGCGACGTCGATATTCTCGATCCCCACGCCGCCCCGGCCGACGACTTTCAACTTCGGCGCGCCTGCCAAAAACGCCGCCGTCACCTTCGTGTACGTGCGAACCAGCAATCCCTCGGCCTGTGCCAATTCGGCGGCGAAATCCGGCGCGTCGTAAGGGGTTTCGCGCACGTCGGCGTGCCGTTTCAGCCAGTCCAGCGGGACCGGATCAGAGCCTTCGGCCACCAGCACGATCGGTCGGGACGTTGCCATAGGTCTTGAAAGATAGCAGATGACGCGGGCGGGCGTCGTCGGGTACCATCGGCGTCCGCCCGGTCATCCTTTTCGGAGAGTTCATGCTGAAGTATTTCGCCGCCATCGCACTGCTGTCCGCTTCGACCGTCCTGGCCGAAGCCACCACGAATCCCAATTCGACCCAGCCGTCCACACCGCCGTCAACGCAGTCGACTACGCAGGCGGCGAAGAAGTTTCCGACCGCGGCCGAGCTGGCGAAGCGAATCACGGAACGGCGCAAAACCGAGGAGGGCAAGCTGCAGGTCGCCTACTTCGACCTCACCGGCGGCCTGACCGAAAAGCCGGCCGACTTCAGCCTGTTCAGTGAGCCGACGCCGACGCTGCGCGACGTGCTCGGCCGGATCAGCCGCGCCCGCACCGACGCGGACGTGAAGGCGTGCCTCTTCTACCTCGGCAGCGGCACCGGCCTGAACCTGTCGCAGGCGGGCGAAATCCGCGACGCGCTCGCCGCCTTGCGCCGCGCGGGCAAGAAAACATTCGTCTACGCCGACACCTACGACACCGTCGGCTACACGCTCGCCAGCGGCGCGACCGACGTCTGCCTGATGCCCGGCGGCGAGGTCTTCATCCCCGGCATCGGCTTCGAAACGATGTTCTACAAAGGCGCGTTCGACAAGCTCGGCGTGCAGGCCGACTACGTGCAGATCGGCGAATACAAAGGGGCCGAAGAGCCGTTCACGCGCGTCGGCCCCAGCGAAGAACTGAAAGGCGAACTGAACCGACTCGTCGATTCCTACTACAAGCAGATCACCGACGGCATCGCGGTGAACCGGAACCTCAAAACCGAAGACGTGAAGCGGAACGTCGACAGCGCCATCCTGCACGCCAAGCAGGCCGAGGCGGCCGGCTGGGTCGACCATTTGGTCGACGCCGACGGCCTGCGCGACCTGATGAAACAGGAACTCGGCGGCGACGTGCGCGTCACCCACAACTACGGCGCGACCAAGAAAGACGACGTCGATCTGTCGAACCCGTTCGCGATCTTCGCGCTGTTGAACAAGAAAGAGGCCGTCAGCGATAAGCCGAAAATTGCGGTCGTTTATGCCGAAGGCACCATCGTCGACGGTAAAGGCGGCGGCGGGCTGCTCGGCGGCAGCAGCGTCGGATCCGAGGAGATCCGCAAGGCGATGCGGCTGGCCGCGCGCGACGAAAAGGTGAAGGCCGTCGTCATCCGCATTGATTCGCCCGGCGGCAGCGCCCTGGCCAGCGAGGCGATGTGGCAGGCGGTGCGCCGCGTGCAGAAAGACAAGCCGGTGATCATCAGCATCGGCTCCATGGCGGCCAGCGGTGGGTACTACCTGGCCGCCGCCGGCGACCACATCGTCGCCGACCCGACCGCCATCGTCGGCAGCATCGGCGTCGTCGGCGGCAAGTTCGTCCTCAGCGGCCTCTACGAAAAACTCGGCATCACCACCCAAACCTTCAGCCGCGGCCAAAACGCCGACCTGTTCAGCTCCACCAGCACCTTCTCCGACCGGCAGAAGCGCATGGTGACCACGTGGATGAAAAACACCTACGACCAATTCACCGAACGCGTCATGAGCACGCGAAGCCGTACAATCAAGGACATCGACCAGGTCGCCCGCGGCCGCATCTTCCTGGCGGCCGATGCGAAGGATCTGGGCATGGTCGACCAACTCGGCGGCCTGGAAGCGGCCATCACCGTCGCGGCCGAGCGGGCGAAGCTGGCGGAATCGGCCTACGACGTCACCGTCCTGCCCCCGCCCACGACACTGGCCGACATGCTCAACGGCCGAGAGGGTACCGACGCCAGCAGCGCGGCCGTCCTGCCGAAGGTGCAGATCAGCGCCGACGCGCTGCTAAAAACGCTGCCGCTCAGCCTGCGCACGTCGCTCGGCCAGCAGGTGGACCTGATGCACGTCCTGGAACACCGGCCGGTGGCGCTGATGAGCCCGTACGTGCTGACGGTGAAGTAAGGGCTAAGTTTGTGGTGGAAGGAAAGGGCAGCCATCGACACGCCTGTCCGCTAGGAATACAGTTTCGAACGCAAACGATCCCTATGCCAACGCTCGCCTGCCATGTCCCGCCGAAGTCTGCGATCGTCGCGTTCTGCAATAAGTTCGGCATCGCGGAGGTATCGCTGTTTGGGTCAATCCTGCGCGACGATTTCGGTCCCGACAGCGACGTCGATGTCCTTATCGCGCTCAAGCCCGGCTACGAATTGACGATCGACACGTATTTGGCCATGCGGGACGAACTTTCTGCCTTGTTCGACGGGCGTGAAATCGATTTGACGCAAAAGTCACTGCTGACGAACCCCTTCCGTCGCCACGAAATCCTGCGCACGCGGCAGGTGCTGTATGCCGCGTGACCATGGCGAAGCAGCATCCTTGTACGACATGCTTCACGCC
>DASVSC010000117.1:0-9197 GCA_036388295.1 Tepidisphaeraceae bacterium
CCTTCGGACCCGGATCCGGGGGCACAGCCCCCGGCGTGGACGCAGACGACGTTGAGTCAATCACCGTCTTCACCACCCGCCCCGACACGCTGTACGGCGCGACGTACTTGGTGCTGGCCCCGGAACACGAATTGGTCGACCGCATTACCACCACTGAGCAGCGGGCGGCCGTGGAGGCGTACCGCGCGCAGACCGGGAATAAGTCCGAACGCGAACGCCAGCAGGACGTGAAGGAAAAGACGGGCGTTTTCACCGGCGCGTACGCCGTCAACCCGGTCAATGACGAGCAAGTGCCTGTCTGGGTGGCCGACTACGTGCTGACGGGCTACGGCACCGGCGCAATCATGGCCGTCCCCGCGCACGACGAACGCGACTACGCCTTCGCCGAGAAGTTCGGCCTGCCGATCCGGCAAGTCGTCCGCCCCGTCAAAGGCGAAGTCACGGCCGGCCGTGCGTTTACGGACGAGGGCGTCGCCGTCAACTCGGACGTCATCAATGGCCTGACCACAGTCGAGGCCAAGCAGCACGTCATCGACTTGCTGGAGCGCGAGGGCACCGGCAAGCGGACGATCAACTACAAACTCCGCGACTGGCTCTTCAGCCGGCAGCGCTACTGGGGCGAGCCGTTCCCGATCGTGCTGGACAACGCGCACAACCATTACGGCCTGAGCGACGCCGAGCTGCCCGTGACGCTGCCGCAGGTGGAAGACTTCCGCCCCACCGGCACGCCCGAGCCGCCGCTAAGCAAGGCCACCGATTGGCTCACCTACACCGGCCCCGCCCTGCCCGCCGATCGCACGTACACGCGCGAAACCAACACCATGCCGCAGTGGGCGGGCAGCTGCTGGTACTACCTGCGGTACATCGACCCGAACAACGACCACTCCATGGTCGAAGAGGATAAAGAGCGCTACTGGATGCCGGTAGATCTGTACGTCGGCGGCGTCGAACACGCGGTGCTGCACCTGCTGTACGCCCGCTTCTGGCACAAAGTGCTGTTCGACCTCGGCCACGTCAGCACGCCCGAGCCGTTCCAGCGCCTGGTGAACCAGGGCCTGATCCTGGGGCCGACGGAGTACCACTTCTTCGAAACCGCCAGTGGCCCCGTCAGCGTGACCGACGTCACGGGTATCGACGAAGAAGCCCAGCCCAACGGCCCGCCGAAACTGTTCGGCCATCTAAAACCGACGGGCGAAAAGGTTTATGCCACGCGCGTCATCGAGATGTTGACGGAGAAGAAAGGCGACCGCGTCGTCCTGAAGGCCAACAACGCTATTGCCGTCGACGCCCGCAGCTTCAAGATGAGCAAAAGCCGCGGAAACGTGGTGAATCCTGACGAAATTGTCGAGGAATACGGGGCCGACTGTTTCCGCCTGTACGAGATGTACATGGGGCCGCTGGAGGCGCAGAAGCCATGGAACACGCGCGACATCGTCGGCATGTGGCGGTTCCTGCATTCGGTCTGGCGGAACATCGTCGGTGAAGACGTAGCGACCGATTCCGCCTCGGCCACGACGGGCCGACTCGTCGATTCACTGCCGACTGAAGAACTGAACCGCCAGCTGCACCGCACGATCAAGAAAGTCGGCGAAGACATTGAGGCCCTGCGTTTCAACACCGCCATTGCCGAGCTGATCAAGCTGAACAACGAACTCGGCAAGCTGCCGCACACCCCGCGGCCCGTCGCCGAGACATTCACGCTGCTGCTCAGCCCGTTCGCGCCGCACATGGCCGAGGAACTGTGGCACGCGCTCGGCCACGAAGACTCCGTCCAGCACGCCGCCTGGCCGCCGTTCGACCCGGCCCTGCTGGTCGAGTCCACCATCGAATTGCCCGTACAGGTCAACGGCAAGCTGCGCGACAAAATCACCGTAGCCGCCGACGCCGACGAAGGCACGGTGTTCGCAGCCGTCGAAGCGTCGGACCGGGTCCGGCCGTGGATCGAAGGAAAGGCCGTCAAAAAGCGGCTGTACGTGTCGAAGAAACTTGTGAATTACGTGGTCGGTTGATCGGTTGATGGGTCGATTGGCTGATCTGTGGCCGGCTCCAAACGTGAGGCCACCACGGTTCAACCGATCCACCCATCCACCCATCAACCGCACCCGAAAGGTACCCATGTCCGTTGAAATCGAAGCCAAGATGAAGGTCGACTCGCTTGAGGAGACGGTCGCTAAGCTGAAGACGGTCGGCGGCGAACGCATCGGTGATTTCGAAGAAGTGAACAGCTTCTTCGACTCCGAAGACCGCTCCCTCCTCGCCGCCGACGAAGGCCTGCGTCTGCGTGTCGCGAAGAACAGCGACACGCAGGCCGAGAAGTACGTCCTGACCTTCAAAGGCCCTCGTCTGCACGGCAAGCTCAAGAGCCGCGAAGAACGCGAGCTGGACGTCGGCAACGCCAAGGACGCCGAGCGATTCCTCAACGCCCTCGGCTTCAAAAAGGTGCTGGCCTTTGAGAAAAAGCGGACGAAATGGAAGCTCGGCGGCTGCTCGATCGAACTCGACACGCTGCCGCACCTGGGCACGTTCGTCGAAATCGAAGGGCCGGACGAAGAGACGGTGCTGAGGGTCCGCACGCAGCTCGGTTTGGACCGCGCGCCGATCATCAAATCCAGCTACATCGCCATGCTGATGGCCTACCTGCAGGACCAGAACCGGCCGGACCGGATCGTGACGTTCAACGACAAAAAGTAACGCCTACCCGCGCATCACGGCCGCCACGCGATCGCGCCAGCTTTCGGTCACGTGCAGCCGCCGGAACGACAGCTGCCGGCCAAGGCCTTCGGCAAAAGGCGACACGTCGGCCAGCGTTCGGGTATGCCCGTCGGCTTCCAGGATCAGAATCTGCTTGGCCGCGTTGGATTCGCCCGCTTTGTACGGCGTGTCGGCCGGCTCGTCGTAGAACAGCGTGTAATCGCTGTCGCCGCCGGCGTCGTCGACCAGTGCTTTGGCGCGGGCGACCATCGCGTCGATCCGGTCCGTGTCCGTCTGGCGCGTCAGATCAATCGTCTTGAACAGCCGGCGATACAGCAGGCCTTGGCAAAGGCTGGCGAGAATCGCGTCGTCGCTGCGCGTCCACTGCTTGAAGCATTGCATCACGGTGATGTCGTCGAGTTCGATAAACTCGCTGTTCGTCAGCCGCTGGCCGAGCAGGGTTTTGCAGACGGGATCCTCGCGCGGCGGCCATTCCAGGCGGTCCTGAACGGCCAAACGCTTCGCCCGTTGCAGCGCCATCTTCACCATTCCCTCGGCCGACCGCACGACCTTATGAAAGTACACGTTGCGGTACATGTGGTACCGCGCCTGCAGGTACGCTTCGACGGCCGATAGCCCCTTGAACGTGATCGCCAAGCGATTCGTGTCCGGCGTCACCGTCATGTTCTGCACCAGCCAGCGCAGATCGTAATTGCCGTACTGGCTGCCGGTCATCAGGTTGTCGCGCAGCAGGTAATCCAGGCGGTCGGCGTCGAGCTGGCTCGACAAACAGTCGGACAAAAACGACGGCGTCGGCCCGCCCTCCAGCAGTTCCACCACACGAGCCGGCAATGCCGCGTCGAAGTCGCGCAGCGTCTGGTGCACGCCGCTGGCCGGGTCGAGAATCGTGCGGTAGCTGACGACTTCGTGATCCACGCCACTCACGCGTTCGAAGACGTGACTGAACGGCCCGTGTCCCAAATCGTGCAACAACGCAGCGGCCAGACAGGCGGCATAGTCGAACGGGTCGATGTGCACCTGCTGGCCCAGCTGCGTGAGGATCTGCCGCGTCGTCTCCATCACGCCGAGCGAATGGCTGTAGCGCGAATGGTCCGCCCCAGGATAGGCCAGGCTCGCCATGCCGAGCTGGCGGACGCGGCGCAGGCGCTGGAACTCGCTGCGGCCGATCAGGTCGAACAGCAGTCGCTCGACGGGCACCTCCGTCCGCAGCGCAATCACGTCGTGCACCGGGTCGCGAATGATCTTCTGCGGCATGAGGACGGAGGATCGCGCAAATCGCCCGGTGAAGCAACGGCATTCCGCCGAACGCCGGTGCCCGTCGTCACTGCTGCGGTGCAATCTTCCGCAGACACCACGCCAGCAAACGGCGGCCACTTGCGTCGCCGGCCTTGGCCTTATTAGTCCTCGCCTTTGCGGCCTGCGACTTCGCACCCCGCGGCGGTCGGGCCGATGTAGCTGAGTACGACGGCCGCGCGATGTCGGACCTGCTTACTCAAGAAAACCGAGTGCGACGAGCACGGCTTCCTGTTGCGGCGAAACCACGGCTTTCAACTCCGTCACCGCCGCGGCCAATTGTGTGCGTGCCTTCTGGCGCTCCGCGCGGACGGCCGCGAGTTTGGCGGCGAGCTGGTCCGGTGTGGTGGCCGGGTCGGTGGCGATCGTCTTGAGGTCATTCATGGCCGCTGCGACAGGGTCGATGCCGAAGCCAGGCGGCGGGCCGTTGGGTTCGTCACGATCGTTCCGGCGCGGGGGCCGGCCGGGGCGCGGTGCGTCGGCGCGGGGTGCCTCGCCGTCCGCTTCGCCTTCGCCGCGCGGCCGGTTTTCTCCGGGGCGATTCGCGCCCGGCCCGCCGCGCCGTCCCTGGGGCGGGCCGTCGTTTGGACCGTCATCGTTCATCTGCGGCGGCGGTCCACCGAGACCGCGTGGTCCGCCGCGGCCGCCCGGCCCGCCGCGTCGTCCCCGGGGCGGGCCGTCGTTCGGGCCGTCATCGTTCATTTGCGGCGGCGGTCCGCCGGGACCGCGTGGTCCGCCCGGGCCGTCGAAGCTGTCGTCGCCCATGCCGCCGGGCGATCCGGCGCGTCCGCCACGCATGCCGCGCGGCGGACCGTTGACGAGCGTGCCCTCGGCGCTGCTTCGGGCGGCCACGACCTGGCGCAACGCCGGAGCAATCTTTTTCCATTCCTCGTCGTTCACACGCAGTTGCGCTTTGACGGCGTCCAGCCCGCCGCCGGCATGCGGCGGCGGCCCGCCCGGGGCCGGCCGCGTCTGGGCCTGGGCCATCGCGGCACCCGCAAGGATTAACACGGCCAGACGATTCAATGACATGTTCATAAAGCTCCTTCGCTCGAGTCTGCGTCCGACGCACAGCGGCATCGTTCGACGCACGAAGGGGACTTTATGAAGCGGCACCTGAAGTCTGCGTTAAGGGAGTGGGCATTGCAGGAAGACGAACGGAAAAGATGGTGCCTTCACCCGCGCGGCTGGAGACGCCAATCGATCCGCCGTGCGCGACGATGATGCTCTGCACGATCGCCAACCCCAGTCCGCTGCCGCCTTCCGCCCGGCTGCGGGCGGCGTCCACGCGATAGAACCGGTCGAACACGTGCGGCTGGTGCTCGGCGGAAATGCCCACGCCGGTGTCGGCCACGCTCAGCAGGGCCGCGTCGTCCTGCCGTGTCAGGCTCACGGTGACACGGCCGCCCTCGCGGTTATAGCGCACGGCGTTGCTGAGCAGATTCGTAATGACTTGGTCGATGCGCGTCGCGTCGCCGTCGATGACGACATCGTTCAAGTGACTTTCGATCGTCACGCCTTTCGCCGCGGCGATGGGCGTCATCATGTCGATCGCGCCAGCCACGATGTGGGATAATGCGATCGGCCTACGGTCGAGCGTCAGCCGGCCCGCGTCCGCACCGGCGAGCAGCAGAAGCGAATCGATCAAATCTTTCATTCGCGTCGAGGCCCGCTGGCACGTCAGCACCGTCTTCTTGTACTCCTCGGCCGACCGATCGCGTGACAGCGCGAGCTGCAGCGAAGAATGCATGACCGCCAGCGGCGTCCGCAATTCGTGCGACGCGTCCGCAATAAAGCGCGACTGCTGCGCGAATGCCGCCTCCAGCCGGCCGAAGGTGTTGTTCAACACTGCGGCCAAGCCGCCGAGTTCGCTCTTCGAATCATGAACGGCGATGCGTCGGGAAAGGTTGGCCGCGTCCACGGATTCCGCAGCGGCAGTGATCGCCTGGATCGGCCGAATGACACGGCCGGCGAGGACGAGGCCGCCGGCCAAGCCAACGACCAGTACGGTGCCGCCGAGCGTGGTCATCAGGAGTGCGAGGCGACGCAATTCACGCCGATCGGGTTCGGTCGACCGGCCGACGACGATGTTCACGCCGAACGGCCCGAACAGTACGGCTTCGCGCACATCGCCGCGCTGACGCACCTGTGGCGTGTGTGGCTCGCGCGGGCTGGGCGGGCCGACGGGATCGCGCATGAGATTGGCCGGGCGTTGCGGCGGCGGGACGTCCGGCGCACGCGTCGATCGGCTGAGCACTTGGCCGTCTCGGCCCCAGGTCACGTAATATTCGCCGCCGTCCGACGTAGCGAAGCGATCCGCCAACGCGGCCGGCAGGACGATTTCAGGTATGCGCAGCCGAGCGGGCTCGCCCTCTCGTGGGCCCTCCCCCCGTCCGTCGCGCCGTCCACCCCTGGGCCCGTCACGTGGCCGATCGGGCGGGTCTGCAGGCGGGCGATCAGAATTAGGCGGCCCAAGACCGGGCCCGCGGCCGGGCGGCGGCACTGGCCGAATGCCCGCAGCGATCAATTGGGCCGACCTCTCCAGACCGGCGTCAATCTGCGCGTACCGCGAACGTCTGATTTCATAAAAAATTGCGGCGCCGAACACGAGCAGCACCAACGCCAGCAGGCCGGCGTGCCAGAGCTGCAGGGTCCAGCGGATCGACCTAAGCATAAACCATGTACCCTTCGCCGCGGCGGGTGGTGATAAAGTCTTTCCCGAGTTTCCGCCGCACGTGCGCCACGTGCACGTCCACAAGGTTCGACAGCGTGTCGCTCGATTCGTCGAACAGGTGTTCGTAGATCATCGTGCGGCTGACGAGCTTACCTTTGTGCAACGCCAGCAGTTCGACCAGCGCGTATTCCCGTGGCGTCAGCGCGACAGGCGTTCCGTTCAGGAATGCCGTGCGCTGTGCGGTATCAAGCGTGACGGCGCCGACCATGATTTTCGCCTCCGCCTGTCCGGCCGAACGGCGAATCAGCGCGCGTAAACGGGCCTGCAGTTCGACGAGCTCAAACGGCTTGGTCAGGTAATCATCGGCGCCCGCGTCCAGGCCCTTCACGCGGTCGGGCGTTGCGTCGCGTGCGGTAAGAATCAGCACCGGCGTCGGCTTCGTCCGGCGCAGTTCTTTCAGCACGTCCAAGCCGCTCAGGCCGGGCAGCATGAGGTCTAGGATGATCGCGTCGTAGTCATTGCCGGTCGCTTTGAACAGGCCGGTTTTGCCGTCGGAGGCTTCGTCGACGGCGTAGCCGGTTTCGCGGAGCGCCTGCGCCAGTACGTCGAGCAGATCGGGTTCGTCTTCGATTACCAGCACGCGCATGTTCACCTCAAACCACGCCACACCGAATCGCGTCGCACCACGGTCAGTGTCAGGACGTACGTTTAGCTGGCGAACCTGAATGCTGCGTGAAGACGCGGTGGCCGCGGGTGTGAACCCGCGCGAACAGCCTGCCGGTTGTGCACGGCATCGTGTTCGCGCGGGTTCACACCCGCGGCCATCGCTTTACGTCGCCAACTTTTCTTTGAGTCGTTCCTGCACCAGCTTGGCGTTGAAGCCTTTGCCTTGCTTCATGACCATGCCTGTCAGGGCGCCAAGGGCGGACGCTTTGCCGCCGCGGTAGTCCTGCAGCGGCCGCGGGTTTTGGTCGATGACCGCGTCAATCGCGCTGTCGATCGCGCCCGTGTCGCTGACCTGGACCAGCCCCAGATGCGAGGCCAGCTCGGCCGTGCCGTCTATCATGGCCGATCCTGATTCGGCCAGCTTCTCGAACAGCGGCAAGGCGTTGCTGGCCGCGAGCTTGCTTTCGTCGATCAGCTCGGCCACGTCGCGCACGCGGCCGGGCGGGATGTCGAGGTCGTAAATGCGCTTCTGCCTGGCGTTGCCCACAGTGGCGAGTGTGTTCAGGATCAGGTTGGCGGCCCGCTTCGGGTTCGCGCCCAGCAGGACGACGTCGTCGAAATATTCCCCGAGCTTGCGGTCGCCCGCCAACGCGCCGGCATCAGACGCGTTTAATTGCAGCGTGCTCGTGTAACGCGTGCGGCGGGCCGTCGGGCTTTCGCCGATCTGGGCCTTCAGTTCAGTCAACCATTCGTCGCTGACTTCCACCGGCATCAGATCCGGGTCGGGAAAGTAGCGGTAGTCGTGGGCTTCTTCTTTTTCACGCTGCAGGAACGTTTCCTGCTTCGCGTCGTCCCAGCCGTAGGTGCTTTTGCGGCCGAGGTCGCCGGTCTCTTCCCATTGGCGGATCTGGCGCTGCACTTCGTAGGCCGTCGCGCGTTCGAGGACGTTGAAGCTGTTCAGGTTCTTGATCTCGGTGATGGCGGTCTTGTGAACCTTGCCCTCGGCGTCGGTGATGTGGACGTTGATGTTCGGCTCGAACCGCATGTGGCCGAGCTGCATCTGCCCTTCGCTGACGCCGAGGTGCTGGACCAGCTTCTGAAGCTCCTGGCCGAAGTTGCTGACGTCTTTCGGGTCGGACAAGTCGGGTTCGGTGACGACTTCCAGCAGCGGCGTGCCGGCGCGGTTCAGGTCGACGATGCAGTAGTCGATGTGGTAGCCGCCGGGAGCGTCGTGTAGCAGCTTGCCGGCGTCCTCTTCCAGATGCGCCCGGCGGATACGCACCGTTTTCGGTTGGCCGTCCACGCCGGTCATTTCGAATGTGCCCTCGTAGCAAAGCGGCAGATCGTACTGACTGATCTGGTAATTCTTCGGCAGGTCGGGGTAGTAGTAGCTCTTGCGGTCCCACTTGGTGAACTTGGCGATCTTACAGCCGAGGGCGAGGCCGACTTTGATCGACGATTCGACGGCCTTTTTGTTCATCACCGGCAGCGTGCCGGGCAGGCCTAAGATTTGTTCGTCGACGGCGGTGTTCGGTTCGACCGGGGCGTCACCGACGCGCAGCGCGCCGCTGGCGTTGGCGACGCCAGTGAACATTTTGGTCTTCGTCGACAGCTGGACGTGAATTTCGAGGCCAACCAGCACTTTGTGGGATACGCATTTACGCTCTGCCATATGAGCGCGGAGTATACGGCCCGAAGCACGGCCGCGACAGGCGTTGCCAACCGGGCCGCCGCGGCTCACAATCCGCCGGCGGAGCGAATATGACAGTCCTGCTGATCGATCTAACACTCCCGCCCGCCCAGGCAGAGGCGATGTCTATCTTCCTGCCGACGCTGCTGGTGCTGCTGGGCG
>DASVSC010000118.1:0-13799 GCA_036388295.1 Tepidisphaeraceae bacterium
CAGGCAATGGCTCGGCCCGGCGACGTAGTCGCCGGCCGCCACCGGCGACCAGGGGCCGACATAGATCGCGCCCGCGTGGCGCAGCCGGCGCACCACTGCGTCGTCGTCCCGCGTCTGCACGTTTACGTGCTCGCATGCGATTCGATCTGCCAAGTCGATCAATCGGTCCAACGAGTCGTCGATGACGATCATGCTTTCGTCGCGCAGCGCCCGCTCGATCGCTTCAACGCGCCCGCGGTCGGCGAGTTGCGTGCGGATCTGCTCGATGACCGCATCGGCAAGACGGCGGCTGGTCGTGAGCAGGAAGCAGGAGCCCGGGTCGTGCTCGGCTTGGGCGATCAGGTCCGCCGCGACGAACTTCGGATTAGCCGATTCGTCGGCGATCGTCAGGATTTCGCTCGGCCCGAGGAAACCGTCGACGCCGACCGCGCCGCTGACCGCTCGCTTGGCCAGTTGAACGTATTCATTGCCCGGCCCGACGATCTTGTCCACCGCCCCGACCGTCTGCGTCCCGAACGCCAGCGCCGCGATCGCCGCCGCGCCGCCCATGCGGTACATCTCGGTGACGCCCACCGCATGCGCGGCCGCCAGCACCGCGTCGCTTTCGCCGAACTTTCCGGCCGGCGTGCAGACGACCACGCGCTTCACGCCCGCCACCATCGCCGGCACGGCCAGCATGATCAGGCTGGACGGGTACGCCGCCCGGCCGCCGGGAAAATAGACGCCGACCGAATCAATCGGCGTGAACCGCAGCCGCAGCTGCAGGCCGCCGCGAGACAGCGGGTGCGGGTCCGACGGCAACACGTGCGTCTGGTATTCCCGCACCTGATCGATCGAACGGTGCAGCGCGTCCCGTAGCGGACGGTCCAATCGATCGTAAGCCGCGGCCATTTCGTCCGGGCGGACCCGCAGGCGGGCTGCGCTGAAGTCGGCGTCGTCGAACGTTCGAGCGGAATGGACGATGGCATCATCGCCGCGCGCCGCCACGTCGGCCAAGGTCGCGTGGACGATCTTCAATTTTTCGCCGCGGGTTCCTGAGCCCAGCGCCAACCCGGCCGGGTCGAGCCGCAGCCGGGCGATCAGCGATTCGACGCGTACGGCGTCTGCGGCATCGCCTAGTTGCAGAAGCGGGATCATCCGGCGCATCCTAGAGATGACACGAACACGGTCAACCGGTAGCCTGCCGCCCATGCCCGAGGTGTTGCTACTGCACGCGCCGAACCCGCTATTCGAAACACGCCGCCTCGTCGGCCTGCTGGCCGAACGCGTACGCGGCGTCGAGCGCGTCGCGCTCCACCCGCATTACGTGTTGCCGACGTTCAACCGGCTGTCCCGGGCGGGCACCGTCGTTCCCGTCGTACACGCCTTCGGCGGCCGGGCACTGGGCCTGGCCGTGGTGTCGGCGAAGGGCCCGGTCGTCTACACGCCGACGCGTTTTCCGCGTGCTTCGGATGTTGCCTGGATGCGGGCCATTCTGCGATACCGAACGCTGCGCATTGTTTGCCAGAGTGACGCCGAGCAACGCGCCTGGGTGACCGGCGGCGTACCCGTCGATCGCTGTGTTCTGATTCGGCCGGGCGTGCCGCTCGCAAAGTCGGTGGACACTCGCGCGACGGTGCGTGCGCGGCTGGGGTACCGTGACACCGACCGCGTCGTCTTCACGCCGCTGCCGGCCGCCGGCCAAGGTCGTGCTGACCCCGTTTGGACCGGTTGCCTGCTGAACCTGCTCGACTCGAACATCAAAGCCGTCGCCTGGGCCGAGCAAGGGACGGACGCACTGCGCGCCCTGCGCACGCGGCTGATAGCGCCAGATGCGATGACAGTGCTGGAGGACGCGTCACCTGAACTCGGCTTTCTTGTGGCGGACGCGATCCTGCTGCCGACGTCGGATTTCATCCCGCCGACGCTCATCGCCATGGCAATGGCGTCCGGCCGGCCGATCGTGGCCAGGACGACCGCGCAGGCGTGCGAGATGATCGAAGACCGCCACACCGCCCTGCTGACTAAAGGCCGGTCGCCGAAGGTGCTGGCGGAACGTGTCGTGGATCTGTTTGCCGACGCGGAACTCGGGCGTCGCATCGCGGATCGCGCTCGGGCGGAGGTGTACGACTATTTCCTGCCGTCGCGCATGGTCGGTGACTACCGCACGCTCTACGCGAACGCGAACGCGAACGCAGCCGCGCCTGCCGACCGGGTTACGGCCCGGCCGGCCGCCGTGTAAGCGGTGGATGCCATTCGACGAACTCACGGACAGTCGCGAACCCGACGCGTTCCATCAGCCGTGGCCCTGCTTCGTCGTCGCCGCTCGTCGTCGCGAATACGTCCGCCAATTGACTGCGCGCCGCGAGTTCCGTTGCCCGGTTGGCCAACAATGTACCGAGGCCGCGCAGGCGTTCATCGGCGTTGACGAACAGGTCGATGAGCAGCCCCGTCTGCCCGCGCGTCTGCAAGCCGGCCGCCGCCACCGCCCGACCGTTGCGAAGTGCGACGATCGCTTCGTATTGTGGGTCGTCCAGATGCCGCGGCCAGAGGGCGGCGGCCGGTTCGTCGGTCGATCGCGCCTGCGCCCACGCATCGATAGGACCTCGCGCCGCGCGGCCGGGGACGACCAACACGTCCCCCGCATCCGCGTGCGGCACGGCGGCGGCGCGGAGCCGCAGCAACCTCGCTTCGCGTGGCCGGAAGCCGCGCTCGCGCAGCAGACCGGCCAAGCCGCCGGCGTCGGGCTGGAGCAATCGTGGCCACGCCGCTTGCTGCGCGTCGTAGAGCGACAGCAGTTCTTCTATCGCATCAGCGGTCGCGACGCCTGTAACGATTGCCGTCGCCGCGTGGCTACGCGTTTCGGGTTCGTCGCCGATCACACCGCGAATGCCCGGCACCGTCACTTCGTCGCCCAGGGCAAGGGCGTGATCCATCGCCACGTCAGCGAATCGCACCCACTCACTTTCCGGCGAGGGCGCGGCACGAACGGTGATGACGGGCAACTTCATGGCCGCTTCCTTTCCGTCGGGCGGGAGTCGAGCACGAGCGTCAACGGGCCGTCATTGTCGATGCTCACGCGCATGTCCGCGCCGAATTGGCCGGTCTGCACGTGTGGGTGGAGGTCGCGGACCAGAGCGACGAAGCGTTCGAACATCGGCCGGGCGGCGTCTGGCTTCATTGCCCGGTCGAAGCCCGGTCGGCGGCCGGTGGCGGTGCTGGCGGCGACCGTGAAATTACTCACCAGCAACAGGCCGCCGCCCGTGTCGGCGACGCTGAGGTGGTACGCCTGCCCGCCGTCCGGGAAGACGCGAAGGGCGATCAACTTGTTCGCGGTCCAAAGCAAATCCGCTTCGGTATCCTCTTCAACGATGGCTGCCAGGACACACAAGCCGGCGTCGATTCGGCCGACAATTTCGCCTTCAATCGTCACCGCCGCCGATGTCACCCGTTGCACGACGCTGGTCATCGCACCACCGTCCCGTGCACCCGCCCCGCCGTCACGCGGTCCACGCGCACGCGTACCAAATCGCCGGCGGCGGCTGTGTCGTCTTCGAAGTGGACGTCGAAGTAGCGCTCGCAACGGCCATGGCGGAGTGTTGTGTCCTTCACGTTGTGCTCGACGAGAATACCGACCGTTTCGCCGACGAACTGCGCAGCGAACTCGGCCGCATGTCGGCCGGATCGTTCGCGCAGGTGCCGCATGCGTTCGTCGACCGTGGCCGCGGGCAGCCGCTTTTCCGTCCATCGCGCCGCAGCCGTGTTCGGCCGCGGGCTGTAAGGAAACGCGTGCGTGTGAATGAACCGCGCGTGCTCCACGACGTCCAACGTGTCGGCAAAGGCGGCGTCATCCTCGCCGGGGAAGCCGGCGATAATGTCGGTTGTCAGGGCCGGCCGGTCGAACTGGTCGCGCACTTGGTCGACCATTTCCATGAATTGCCCGCGCGTGTATTGCCGGTTCATCTTCCGCAGCACGGCATCCGACCCGCTCTGCAGCGGCAGATGAAAATGCGGAACGACTTGCTCGTGGCGACGAAGTTCCTCGATCAGCGACTCGTCCAGATCACCCGGCTCCAGGCTGCTCATCCGGAGTCGCACCAGGCCGGGCACGCGCGTGCACAGGGCGCGGATCAGCGTTTGCAGCGGCTTTGTTCCGTCCGGCTGGCGGCGACGCAGCGCCGTGGGCTGGCCGAACGCGCCGAGGAAGATGCCGGTCAGCACGATCTCCCGATGGCTCGCGCGCACCAGTGCCGCCGCTTCGTCCACGGCGTCGTCCGGCGACTTGCTCCAGAGCGTCGGCCGGAGTTGAGGAATGATGCAGTACGTGCAGTGCGCGTCGCAGCCGTCCTGCACCTTCAGGAAGGCCCGCTGATGGTCGGCCTGCCGGTCGCCGAGTTGGGGCAGGCTCATCATGCCGAGCGAAACCCGTCGCGTTTCTTGCCGCGGCGCCAGCCATTCGTCCAGCAGGCCGGCCAGTCGGGTGTTCACGTCATCCGTGTGCCCGATGACTGCGCTGACGCCCGGCAATGCCTCCGCGGCGGCACGGTCACTTTCAGCCCAGCAGCCGGTGACGATGACTTTTGCGGAACCCTCAAAGTGCGTCGGCGTCGGCTCCGCTTGGCCTAGCACGGGCAGCCGCGTGGCGCGGCGTGTCGCCTGGCGGCTTTTGACGGCAGCCTCGGTCGTGACCGAGCAAGTATGGACGACGCGCACGTCGCCCAGCGGCGCGGGCACCTGGGTCAGCCCGCGGGCGCGCAGCACCGTCGCGATCTGCTCGGCTTCGTAGTGATTGACGCGACAGCCTAAGGTCGCCACGGAAAACGTCTTCATCGTTTCGCTCATCGCCCCGCAGCGGCTAAACTGTGCGGGAGAAGGAAGTTTATGACACAAGCCGATTCCGCCCAAACGCCGACGCCCACGCCCGCCCCGCTGTCCACCCCGATTCAGTACGACGACTTTGCCAAGGTGCAGCTGCGCGTGGCGACGATTCTGGAAGCGGTCCCGGTCGAAAAGAGCAAAAAATTGATGCGCCTGCAGGTCGATCTGGGCGACGAAAAGCGGCAAATCCTAGCCGGCATCAAAGAGTTCTACACGGCCGAGGCGCTGGTCGGGAAGCAGATCGTCGTGGTTGTGAACCTCGCGCCGCGTGAGGTCATCCGCGGCGAAGTCAGCAACGGCATGCTGCTGGCCGCCAGTGACGGCAGCGGCAAGCTCTGCGTGATTTCACCGTCCGACGCGATCGCCGCCGGGGCTAACGTCCGCTGAACCAATCCCTATGCTGCGCGAACTGCATATTTCCAACTTGGCCGTCATTGCCGACGCGCGGATCGAGCTGACCGCGGGGCTGAACTGCTTCACGGGCGCGACCGGGGCCGGCAAGTCACTGGTGATCGGCGCGATCGAACTGCTGCTGGGCCTGCGCAGCCCCGCCGACATGCTGCGCAAAGGGGCCGACGAGGGTCGGGTCAGCGGTATCTTCGACGTGCGGGACAAGCGCCTGCTCAAACAGATCGAGACGGCGTGCGATCTGCCGGTTTCGGCAGAGGGCGGTGAGATCCTGCTCACGCGCCGCGTCTTCAGCAGCGGCCGCAGTGGCGTGAGTCTCAATGGCAATCCGATCACCCTCGCGATGCTGAAAAACGTGGCCGAAGCCCTCGTCGATGTGCACGGCCAGCATGACCACCAATTCCTGCTTCGCCCGTCGAACCAGCTTTCCGTCATTGACGAGTTCGCCGGCTTGGTGTCGCTGCGCGAGCAGTACAACGGGGTCTTCAACGAACTCAGCACCATCCGCCAACGGCTGAGTGATCTGCAGGCAGGCACGCGCTTGCGCGAGCAGCAGTTGGACCTGGCACGGTATCAGCTCAAAGAACTGGAAACCGCCGATCTGCAGCCGAACGAATACGAAGACCTGACGGCCCGGGCCCAAGTCCTCAACAACCTCGGCCGACTGCGGAACGACGCCGGCGCGGTGCAGCAATCGCTGTCCGAGGCGGACGACGCGCTGGTCGACCGTTTGCAGACGATTGCCTCGACCTTGGCCGAGTTGGCAGAGGTCGACGCCGCGCTCGCCCCGGTTGCGACGGCCGTGAAAGAGGCGTCGATTCAACTGTCCGAATCCAGCTTCGACCTCGGCCGGTATCTGAACCGCCTGGACCTCGATCCCGGCGAGCTGGCCGAGGTGAACGAACGGCTGAACACGCTCAACCGCGTCGTCAAAAAGTACGGCCCGACAGTGGACGACGTAATCGCCAAGCGTGCCGAACTGACGACGCAGGTGGCCGCTTTGGAAAGGGCCGGCGAGGATACGACCGAGCTTTCGGCGAAGTTGAAGCCGCTCGGCGACCGGCTCGACACGATCGGCCGCGAACTGTCGGCCAAGCGTCAGAAGGCGGCCATTGAACTGAAGCCGCGGATCGAAAGCCAACTCGGCGCGCTCGGCATGGACAAGGCGACCTTCAGCGTCGACGTCCGCACCGCCGATCCCGGGCCGAGTGGGGCCGACGATATTGAGTTCCTCGTCCGCACAAACCCAGGTCTAGCCGAAGCGCCGCTGCGGAAGATCGCCAGTGGCGGCGAGATGAGTCGAATCATGTTGGCGCTCAAAGGCGTGCTCGCCGCCGGCGACCGCGTGAGTGTGCTGGTATTCGACGAGATCGACGCCAACATCGGCGGCCGGCTTGGCGCGGTGATCGGCGAGAAGCTGCGCTCGCTGGCCGAGCATCAACAGGTGCTCTGCATCACGCACTTGCCGCAGATCGCCTGTTATGCCGACCGGCACCTGACGGTCCGGAAGGAGCAGGAAAAAGACAAGACGATTACGACCGTCCGTGTCATGAACGGCGACGAACGGATCGAAGAGATCGCCGAAATGATCGGCGGCCATCGCATCACTGAAACGACGCGAGCGCAGGCGCGCGAACTGCTGGAAACGGCAAAGACGCCAGCCAAATCGCCGAAGCGACGTAAGCAGTCAGCATAAGCCGATGCAAAGCTAATTAGCCGCAGATGCACGCAGATAAACGCAGATCAAGAGACACATTCTTGTCTAATCTGCGTCCATCTGTGGCCACTCTTGCACCGCTTCATTATGTGATCAGATTCGGAGCCGGCGGCTTCGCTGCGTTCACCCAGTCCGGGATTTGCTGCAACTCGCCGTTGCGGTCAACACAGGCGATGGTCGTCGTTCCCTCGGCCAACAGCGTCGTGCCACGCTTCAACTCGTACGCATGGTCATAGCGGACGGTCGTCGACTTCATCAGCTTCGTCGTCAGCATCAGTTCTTCGTCGTACCGCGCGGGCGCACGGTATTTGATCTCGGCCTTGGCGACCACGAAGAAGACGCCGGCCTTTTCCAGGTCCGCGTAGCTGTGCCCCTGCAGGCGGAGCAGTTCGACGCGGCCGATCTCAAAATACTGCAGGTAGCGGCTGTGGTGCAGGTAACCCATCCCGTCCACTTCGGGGTAGCGGACGCGCAACGTGATGCTTTGTTCGAGCAAGGCCATGACAGGGTTTATACCGTCCTCGGCTCCGGAGTTCATTGCGTCGGCGTCGAACTGCGTTACCTTCGCCGGCACCATGGACCCGAAACAGAACGCCGCCCGTGCCGCCCTCGCCCACGTCCGCAGCGGCATGACGCTCGGGCTCGGCACCGGCTCGACGGCCAAGTGGTTCATCGAGTTCCTGGCGGCCGAACTGAAGGCCGGGCGGCTAAGCGGCATTCGCGGCGTGCCGACCAGCACTCAATCCGACGACCAGGCGACTTCGCTCGGCATCCCACTCGTCGACTTCTCACAAGTCGAGCAGTGCGACTTGACCGTCGATGGCGCCGACGAAGTCGCGCCATCGCTGACGCTGATCAAAGGCCTCGGCGGCGCGCTGCTTCGTGAGAAAATCGTCGCCCAAAACTCCAAGCGTCTGATCATCATTGCCGACGAGAGCAAAGTGGTGCAGCAGTTGGGCAGCAAGAGCCCGCTGCCAGTCGAAATCGCCCCGTTCGCACGGCCGACGAGTGAACGCTTCCTCCGGTCGCTCGGCTGCACGCCGACGCTACGGAAACGCGCGACCGGCCAGGATTACGTTACCGACAACGGCAACCTGATCTTCGACTGCCGCTTCGACGCCATTGATGACGCGGCCAAGCTGGATCGTGATCTTCGCTCCCACGCGGGCATCGTCGAAACAGGCTTATTCGTCGGCATCGCTGAACTCGCCATCGTCGGCACGGTGGACGGGTATCGCGCGTTACGGCGTTAAACCTGCTTCAGCACGATCGCGCTGTTCTTGCTCCCGAACGCGATGCAGTTGCAGAGCGCTACGCGGACTGGGTGGGCCCGACTCCCTTCGGCCACGTAATCCAAATCGCATTCCGGGTCGGGTTGCGTCAGGTTGATCGTGGGGTGCAGGCGGCCGCTTTGCATCATCAACACCGTCGCCGCGATGCCGGCCGCCCCGCCGGCGCCCTGAGGATGGCCGACGAAGCTTTTCGTCGCGCTCATCGGCGTATTTGCGGCGTGGTCCTCGAATACGCGTTTAAGCGCGGCCGTTTCTAAGCGGTCGTTCAGCTGCGTGCCGGTGCCATGCAGGTTGACGTAATCGACGTCGCGCGGGTTGACGCCCGCGGCCATCAGCGCCTCGCCGATCGCGCGGGTGCATTCGGCCAAGTCTGGCGCGATCTGCACGCGGTGAAACGCGTCGCACGTGCTGGCGTAGCCGGCGATTTCTGCAAGCGGAATCGCCCCGCGCTTCGCCGCATGCTCGGCCGTTTCCAGCACGAACATCCAGGCCCCCTCGCCGAGGATGAAGCCGTCGCGGTCGGCATTGAACGGCCGGCTGGCCAATGCAGGGCTCTCGAAGTGGCGGGTGCTGATCACGCCCATGAGTTCGAAGCCGGCCAAGATGCCGGGCATGATCGGCGCGTCCGCGCCGCCGGCGATCATCACGTCTGTCGCGCCGCTTTGCAGCGTCATCATCGCGTGCCCGATCGCGTCTGTGCTGCTCGCGCAGCCGGTCGACAGCACATGGCTCGGCCCGCGCAGTTTCAGCTGAATTGAAAGCTCACTCGACAAGTTTCCGTGCGTTCCGGCGGTGATCGCGAACGGACTCGGCTTCCCGCCGGCCGCGAACATGCGGCGGTACTGGTCCTCAACAAAACCCAGTCCGCCACCGCCCGTACCCAGCGTCACGCCGATCCGCCGCTGGAATGCGACATCGTCCGGCGACACCTGTAGGCCCGCGTGCTTCATTGCCTCTTTCGCGGCGGCGACCGCGAATGGAATCATACGTGGCGTCCGCCGCACGTCCGCAGCGGGCACGGCAGAAAGCGGATCAAAGTCGTCTACGATGCCGGCGTAGCGGGTCTTCAGACCGACCGTGTCGAACGCGGTAATCGACTTGACGCCGCTTCGGCCGGCAAGGCAGGCGTCATCAAACGCAACACGCCCGACGCCATTCGGCGAAACGACACCCAGGCCGGTGATGACGATGCGGGGACGAGCGGTCAAACCGAATCAATCCTAGTCGCCCCACCGGCGGACGACCAGCACCCCCGCCTCCGGCACGACCCGGCAAGCGACGGCGACGCTGTCTAATTGGCCGCAAACATCCACGTCACTTATCAGGCCGCCGCGCTTGAGGTTGTGGCCCGAAAAGGTTTCGCGGAACACGTCGCCGAGCTTATCGCGAGCGGCGGTCCAGGCGATCCGCGCAAGGCGGGCGGTGTCGTTCTCAAGCTCGGCATCAGGCAGATGGGCCAGGACCGCGCCGCAGCCGATCAGGTCTTCGAGCGACAGTTCGCCTTGCGTACCCGAGCAGACGAACGTCGCCGGCCGCCCGATCCGCCGGACCGCAGTGGCGGTGGCGGCCGCGTTGACGACGGCGCCCGTCAGCAATGTCCCCGCCGATTGTGACGCCACCAAGGCGCGGGTGCCGTTGGTGGTCGCCATCAGGATTGTCTTATTCTGGCAGCGTTCCACAGTGAAGTCGGCCGGGCTGTTGCCGAGGTCGAAGTCGGGCGGCCGCAGCGTGTGCAGTTCGCCGGCGAGGCATTTCGGGCCGTCGAACGCGGCGGCCGCGGCGCGGGCGTTGTCCAACGTGCCGAAGACCCGTACCCCTTCAGCCCCGGCCGCGATGGCGTAGGCCATGGTGGTGGTTGCCCGCAGGACGTCAAACACGACGGCCGTGCGGCCGGTAAGGGCATCGGGGGTCAGCAGCGACGGCAGAGAAAGCACGCGTACGGACGGCATTCGCTTCTTGTAAAGCAACAGAACGGGAAGTGCTTTGAATTCAGCCAAAAGCCTCCTTAATTCGAGCAGTCGTCTGCAGTCCGCGAAGGGACTACCGGGCTTTCAAAATTGGCGACGGCTACAGGCAAAAGTTGTTCGCCGCACGGCTTTTACCTACGATCGGCGTGACGGCCTTTGTCGTCCGATTTATGAGCACTTCTTCGACCACAACCGCCACGACTTCGAACGCTTCGACGATCACGATCCGCCTCAAGCGCCAGGACGGCCCGGATAAGCCGTCGCGCTGGGAAGAGTTCGCCGTGCCCAAACGGCCGAACATGAACATCATCAGCTGTTTGCAGTGGATCGCGGCGAACCCGACGACGGTCGAAGGAAAGGCCACCACCGTCCCCGTCTGGGACAGCGGCTGTCTGGAAGAAGTCTGCGGCGCCTGCACGATGATCATCAACGGCAAAGCCCGCCAAAGCTGCTCGGCGCTGGTCGACCGCGTCTCGCCCGACGGCAGCCCGATCACGCTCGAGCCGATGACCAAGTTCCCGCTCGTGCGTGATCTGTGGGTCGACCGCAGCCGGCTTTTCAATGACCTGGCCCGCGTGAAGGCGTGGGTGCCGATCGACAGCACATACGACCTAGGCCCCGGCCCGCCCATCAGTCAGGAACTGCAGGACGAGCGTTACCCGCTCAGCCGCTGCATCACCTGCGGCTGTTGCCTGGAAGCCTGCCCGCAGTACACGCCGACGAACAAGTTCGTCGGTGCCGCCGTCATCAGCCAGGCGCGGTTGTTCAACATCCATCCGATCGGCAAGGCCCTGCAGGAGGACCGCCTGAACGCCCTGATGGGCGAAGGCGGCGTCCACGAATGCGGCAAGGCCGGCAACTGCGTGCAGGTCTGCCCGAAGGAAATCCCACTGCTGGAAAGCATCGCCGCCGTGCAACGGCAGGCGACGGTGCACACGATCAAGCGGTTTTTCAGTAAGTGATGCATTCGCCAGCCGGGCTGGCGAATTCTATGGGCGTGCGTATGGTGCTGACATGCCCACGCTCACTATCGAATCGATCGGACAGTTCGACGTCCCGGCCGGCAAGCGGCTGATCCGCGCGATCCTGGATATCGCCAAGGCCGACCAGCATTACAGCTGCGGCGGACAGGCCAAGTGCACGACGTGCCGGGTGCAGTTCGTCAGCGGCGAGCCGACGCAGGTCACGCAGGCGGAAATGGACCTCATCGCGGCCGGCAAGTTCGCGCCGCAGGCGGGCGAGCGGCTGAGCTGTCAGGTGCTGGTCGAAAACGACATGACGATCAAGCTGCTGGTGCCCAAGCCGCCGAACAAAGCACCGGCGCAGCCGGCCGAAGAGATCGTGCCGCCAGCGGTTTGGGTCGGTCAGTCGGCGTAATCAGGCGGGCGACGGGGCGGGCGTCGCGGCGGGCATCGCGGGCGGGACGCGCAGCAGGCACTGGCAGTGCTGACACCGCACGACCTGACCGCGCACTTCCGGCGGGACGGCCAGCAGCTTCCGGCATGACAGGTTCGGACAAAGAATCTGGGCCGGTGCGGGCCCGCGTGAGGGTTTAGCGGACATGGCTATCGGTCATTATCGGCCGGTGCGGGGCAGGGCTTCACTCTTTTCGGCCCAATCCTGCAATGGCTGCGGCAGGTCGGTTATAGCTACCGCCGGCCGCTTCGCGTACGGGCGGTAGAGCGGGTCGCCGATCAGCGTGACTTTCCAACTGGTCATCGGACAGGTCGCCCAATATACCTCCGCCAACGTCGGCCGGCCGGTCATCAGCAGCGGGAAAAACTCCTCCGGCCGCGGGAACGCCGATAGGTAGGGTTCCGACACCGCGCCGATCGTCGCCACCACGCCGTCTTTGATGAGGTTCGCCACCCAACCCTTTTCCCTCGGGTCGTGCAGGCTGACCAGTTCCAGGCTGGCCACGTGATAACCGACCGCACCGCGCACGAAGCCGCACGACGGGACGTAGTTCCGCAAGCTGTACCAGCCGCAATACGCCGCGACGGCGGGCACGTCGCGCGGCGGGATCACCGCCTCGCGGTCATCGGTCACCACCGTCAGTTTCGTCTTGGCCTTCACGAACGCGGCCCCGTCGCGAATGGCTTGGTCGTACCAGCCGTAGCCGTCGATCTTGCCGTCCTTCTGTGCAGCGATCCCGCGGCTGTCGAACACCACGCGGCCGTCGAGGCCGTTGCGCTCGGCGGCGATCGTGTCGTCGATGAGTTTGGCCGCCAGTTGCGGCGTCGGCGCATCGATGCGCGCGACCATCAGCACCTTCGCCTGATCCGCCGCGGCTGGGCCGGCGCGCCAGTGCAGCGGATTCGGCTGCCAGCGGTAGCGGAAGAAATCGTCGGAGCGCACCAGGGCCAGCTCACTGTCGACCGCGGCGTCACTTTCTTCGGCGTTGATCCAGTTGAACTGCTGGTCTGCGATCTGCGCGAGCGGAAAAACGCCGCCCTGCCGGGCCACCGCCACGCGGAGGGCTGCGCGGGCGTCGGCGTCGCGCGGGCGATTAGCCAACGCGGCGTTCTGTTCCGGCGGCGTCTCCGGTGCAGTCGCGGCACCGGCAAAGGCGCTGCCGAGTGTCTCCGTCGCCGCCACGATCGACGACTGCTGCGCCGACTTCATCGCCTCCAGCACGGCCTGCTTCCGCCCAAGATCGGGCGAACCGGTGAGGGCCTGGACGATATTACGATCGACCGTCTGAATGTGCTGGCGCGTCAGCGTCAGTCCTTCGACCGGCTGGGCCGGAGGCGTCACACCGGCCAGTGCGGCGGCCGCGTCGATGTTCTTGGCGACGTCCGCGGCGCGCTTTTCCAGGTCCGCCAATAGGCGTCGCAGCGACATCACTTCCGCCCGCTCGGCCTCGCTGACCGTGCGCGATCCCACGCGCAGCGGCAGCCCATAGAACGTGACCAGGCATCGAACGCCTTGGCCGGCCGGCGACTTCAGGTAGTCGCGCACCGGCGTGGCGATCTTGGCCTCGAACGTTGCCGGATCGATTTCTTCGCCCAAAGGCGAGTCGAGCTTGAGGATGCGTGCCTCGGGAACGGCACGCGCTTTGGCGTATTGGGCCGCGAGGGCGGCTGAGGCCGGAACGTTGGTATTGACGAGCAGAAGCAGTTCATCCGGCCGCAGGTCTGCCGACGCGGGCGCGGTGCGTACGCCCAGCAGCAGCAGGCCGGCCAGGAGCGACACATGCCGGCGGGCGGGGTTCATGACGCCGGCGTCGCTGTCGCCGGCGCGTCGGCCGGCAGTTGGGACTGGGCCTGCTCGATCATTGCGATCAGGGCCTTGATCTCTTTGATGGATTCCGGGCTGCCCCACAGCAGCACCCAGTCGACGTGCCAGTTGCAGCGCTCGAAGGAACAGCGGTCGAGGTGATAAACGGTTTCCCGCAGCACCAGCGTGCAGGCCGTGAACGAACAGCCGATGAACGCCTGGCCGCTGATGTAGACGGTCTGGTTGGCGAACGATTCGCCTTCGTGTTTGGTCAGCAGCACTAAAGTCTCCCGGGTCGTTTGTTATCCGAACTTCGCTCGGCCGATCGTGGCGGGGCGT